>NZ_LIRK01000999.1 GCF_001419765.1 Streptomyces torulosus | reverse complement strand
GGGACAGGTGGTGGGGCGGGCCGTTCCCGGTGGGCAGCCGGTGCCGTGGGCGTGGACGCGGCGGCGGGGGCCGACGTGGCGGCGGGCCCCGCCGCCGGCGAGGACGCGCTCGGTGTGGGGCGCCGCGGGGGGCCGATCAGTTCCAGTGCCTCCCGCGCCGGGGCCTGCACGATCTGGGTCTCGGTGGTGCCGTCGGGCCGGGACTCCGAGGAACGGGACGGAGTGGGCGGTGTTCCGGGCGGGGGCGGGCGGAGCGCGGTCACGCAGCCGGTGAGAGCCGAGACGGCCACGGTGACCAGGAGCGTTGCGGTGGTGGTCGGTCGATGCACCCGCGCAACTCTGCTGTGTCCGCGCCGCTTTGGGGAGGGAAGAGGCAGAGGATGCCCCCACACGGGTGACCCCCGGGCCCGCGTGCGACGCCTGCCTCCCACATACCGGCGACTGCCGAGCCCCGACAACCGTCCGCGCCCTGCCCACCGGCCACGGAGCCGCCGTCCGCTCCGTGACCCGCGGCCTCGTCTCCCTGCCCCGCGGCCTCATCAGCTCCGTACCCCGCCGCCCCGAGGGACCGGCGCCCCGCGGGCCTCGTAGCCTCCGTGCCCCGCCGACCCTGACGGACCGGTGCTCCGCGGGCCCCGTCGCGTCAGTGACCCGTCGCCCCGTCGATCCGTTCGCGGAGGAGGTCGGCGTGACCGTTGTGGCGGGCGTACTCCTCGATCATGTGGGTGTAGATCCACCGGAGGCTGGGCGCCTCGCCCTTGCGTCCGTGGGCCGACTTGGCGATGTCGTCCAGGGCGGCGCGCCCGGCGTTGCGGCGGGCGACCGCGATCTCGTCCTGCCAGACGCGGTACGCCTCCTCCCAGGTGTCCCGTTCGGTGAGGTGGAACTCGCCGTCCGGGTCCTCGGCGCTGAAGTAGATCGGCCCCTGGTCGTCACCGGCGAGCACCTTGCGGAACCAGATGCGCTCCACCTCCGCCATGTGCCGGACGAGCCCCATGAGGGACAGCTCGGAGGGCGGCACCGAGGCGAGTCGCAACCGGGCGTCGTCCAGGCCCTGGCACTTGACCGCGAGGGTCTCCCGGTGATGGTCGAGCCATCCCTCCAGCATGTCCCGTTCACCGGCGGTCACGGAGGGTTCGGTGCGCTGCGATGTCATGCACGCATCCTCACCCACCCGGGCCCCGCACGGCCACGCATATGCTGGGACCTCGGCACACCGTGGACGGGAGACCCCTGTGAAGGTCGGCTGCATCGGGCTCGGCGACATCGCGCGGAAGGCGTATCTGCCGGTGCTCGGCACCCAGCCCGGCGTCGAACTGCACCTGCAGACACGGACGCCCGCCACGCTCGCCGGCGTCGCCGACAGCCTGCATCTCCCGCAGGGACGACGCCACGCCGACCTCGACGCGCTGCTCGCCCAGGACCTCGACGCCGCCTTCGTGCACGCGCCGACCGGCGCCCACCCCGAGATCGTGACCCGGCTGCTGGAGGCGGGCGTCCCCACGTACGTCGACAAGCCCCTCGCCTACGAACTCGCCGAGTCCGAGCGCCTGGTACGGCTCGCCGAGGAGCGGAACGTGGGTCTCGCCGTCGGCTTCAACCGGCGGTACGCGCCCGGATACACCCAGTGCGCCGACCATCCGCGCGAGCTGATCCTGATGCAGAAGAACCGCATCGGCCTGCCCGAGCACCCCCGCACGATGATCCTCGACGACTTCATCCACGTCGTCGACACCCTGCGGTTCCTGGTCCCGGGGGCCGTCGAGGACATGACCGTGCGCGCCCGGACCGAGAACGGGCTGCTGCACCACATCGTCCTGCAGCTCTCCGGGGACGGCTTCACCGCGCTCGGCGTCATGAACCGGCTCAGCGGCTCCGCGGAGGAGATCCTGGAGGTCTCCGGGCAGGACACCAAGCGCCAGGTCGTGAACCTCGCCGAGGTCATCGACCACAAGGGGCAGCCGTCCCTGCGGCGGCGCGGGGACTGGGTGCCGGTGGCCCGGCAGCGCGGCATCGAACAGGCGGTGCTCACCTTCCTCGACGCCGTCCGGGCCGGCAAGGTGCTCAGCGCACGGGACGCGCTCGCGACCCACGAGATGTGCGAGCGGGTCGTACGGGAGGTGGAGGACCGCTCCCGTCCCGGCCGTCCCTAGCCCGCACGGTCCGCAGGCCCTCGAAGGCGCCCCACACCACCAGGACCAGCAGCGCCGCGTGGACCGGCCAGTCACCGAAGCGGACGTACGGAGTCGTACCGCTCGCGGTCGGCACGTCGTACACGGCGGAGGTGCTCTCGTCGGTCCCGAGCCAGGAGCCGACGCGTTCGCCGCTCGGGCCGTAGACGGCGGAGACACCGGTGAGGGTCGCGTGCACCATCGGGCGGCCCGTCTCCGCGGCCCGTAGCGCGGCCAGTGTGGCGTGTTGCTCCGGCGCCCAGCTCTGCTGGAACGTGGAGGTGGCCGACTGGGCGAGCAGCACCTCGGCGCCCTCGTCGACGAGATGGCGGCTCATGTCGGGGAACGCGCTCTCGAAGCAGACCATCGGTCCGACGCGCAGCCCCTTGCCGACGTCCATCACCACCTGCTCCGTGCCGCGCCTGCGGTCCTCGCCGGCGGCCTCGCCGACGGAGGTCGCCCAGCCGAGCAGGGAGCGCGCCGGGACGTACTCGCCGAAGGGGACCAGCCGCATCTTGTCGTAGCGGTCGCCGGTCGGGCCGTCGGGGCCGACGAGTACCGAGCCCTTGTAGATGCCGGGGCGGTCCGAGCGATGGGCGTCCACGTTGACCAGGATGTCCGCGCCCGTCGCGCGGGACAGCGCGGCGATGCGGTCGGCGAGGTCGGGACGCTCGACCAGGTCGTAGCCGACACTGCTCTCGCCCCACACGATGAGATCGAGGTCCTGATCCGCGAGACGCCGGGTCAGCGTCTCCTCCCTCGTGAATCGGTTCTCGGGGCCGTCGGTGACCCCGGGCTGGACGACGGCGATCCGTACCCGGCCGTCCACGTCGGGGCGCGGTGACCACACCCACGCGGCGGACGTCACGGTGGCCGTCGCGACGAGGCCCGCGACGGCGGGGACCCGGGCCCGCCGTACCGTGACGAGGACGGTGACCGCGACGTTCACGCCGACCACCAGGAAGCTGAGCAGCCAGACCCCGCCGACCGAGGCCAGCCGCAGTGCGGCCTCCACCTGCCACTGGCTGGACCCCAGCAGTCCCCAGGGCCCGCCCAGCCCCTGCCAGGACCGGACGAGCTCGATCGCCAGCCAGCCCGACGGCACGACCAGCACGGCGGCGGCGACCCGCCGGGACGGGGGAGCGCCCGCCAGCAGACGGTGCACCAGCCAGCCCCAGGGCGCCCAGAGCGCCCCGAGCAGGGCGGCTATGACGAAGGTGAAGACATGCAGGTTCGGCAGCAGCCAGTGGTGCAGCGCCAGCATGTACCCGACGCCGCCCAGCCAGCCGTCGTACGCCGCCCGCCGCGCGGTCGGGGCGCTGCCCGTGTTCGCGTTCCCCGGACCGGCCCTGTGGTGGTTCGCGTACGTGGCCCTGGTGCCCTGGCTGCTGCTGGTCCGCACGGCCCCGACCGCGCGGCGGGCGGCGTACG
>NZ_LIRK01000998.1 GCF_001419765.1 Streptomyces torulosus | reverse complement strand
AGATGTGTATAAGAGACGTCGGTTGGAGGTGTCGTCCTCGGGCGGGTCGAGCAGACCGCCGGTGGTGCCGCCGACGAGGTTCTCGCCGCTGTCCGACGCGGACGGGTCGGGCTTGCCGCCGCTCTCCCGGCTGTCCGCGGAGCCGCCGCCGGTGCTGGGCGCCGGACGGCCGGAGTCGGCCGCGCCGGGAGCCCGGGAGCCCGGGGAACGGCGCTGCTTGTCGTCGCCGCCCGGTGCGGGGGGCTGCGGCAGCAGCGACCGGTGCGGGGCGACCTCTTCGTCTATGGCGTCGAAGACCGAGGACACCTGCTGACTGACGTCCCCGAGCTGGACGGGCAGCCGCTCGCGCAGCGCGTCCCACGCCTCCCGGTGGGACCGGGAGAAGGCCGACAGGGCCTGGATGGGGCCGAGGGAGCCCGGGTCGCGCTGGTAGGCCTCGTGCAGCAGGCGGTGGCCCTCGGCGGCGTCGTGCTTCATGCCGGTGAGGGCCCGGCGGACGTCGCCCAGGGACTCGTGGTCGAGGTGTCCGCCGCGGCCGCGCTCCATGAGCCTGCGGGCCTCGCTGAGCCGGGTGGACGCCTGGTCCAGGTAGAGCCGGCCCCGGTCGTCGGTGTCGTCGGCCAGGGTGAGCTTCACGTCCTCGATGCCGCGCTTGAGGCCGTAGAGCGAGTCACCGGGTAGGGCGTCCGAGCTGGCGGCGGCCACACCGCCGAAGGCTCCCGCGGCGACTCCGACGCTGAGCCCGCCCGCGGCGAGGCCCTTCGTCAGCCGTGAACGTGGTCGCAGTTTGCCCAGCGGGCTCGCCCGGTGGGCGCCCCTCGCCTTGCCGGCTCGCTGCTCGGGCACCGAAGAGTCCTTCGCCTCGCGCCCCGCGAGCGTGCCGTCCCGCAGCATGGCTTCCATCGCGGCCACCAGTTGGGCGCGCTGGACCACTTTGACCTCGGGGTCAAGCTCCGGCTTGGGCAGCTCGTCGAGACCGGTCGCCAGGGACAGCAGGCGTCCCTGATCGGTCTGTTCCGCTGCCGGGGCCGGTGCCGATCCCTCGGGCTGCTCGGCCGCCGTGCCCTGGTCGGACAGCTCCTCCAGGGCCTGGGCGAAGGCGTTCGCCCGCCGGTGCGCCGATACGTTCGCGATCACTGGCGGCACCTCCTCTCGTCATGACGGTCGACTCCCCAGGGGGTCCTGAGGGTTGCACGTCCCGACCAATGCACACGATCGAGTGATCGATGTCGGCCGGGCCGTGACCACAGGGAGCCTGTATCCCGCTCAACGAGTGGTGCGGCACTTGGGTTACGGACGGAGGATGAACCGGCGAAGAAGTCAACGGAAGTCGACCGAGGGTGAGTTGGAGGTCGCCGAGCATGTCCGGACGCAGCGCTCGGCGCGGGGGTGGCGATGGTTCGCCGGGGTGGGTCCTGCCG
>NZ_LIRK01000997.1 GCF_001419765.1 Streptomyces torulosus | reverse complement strand
CGGCCCGCCCAGTACGGCTGGTCCGCCAGCTGCGGTACGACGACCTGGGGCGCGCCGCACCGGGCGGCCGTGGTCGTGGTGCCGGCGCCCCCGTGGTGGACGACGGCGGCCACCCGCCCGAACAGCGCCTGGTGGTTGACCTCGCCGACGGCGAGGCAGTCGTCCCGCTCGTCGATCAGGGCGAGATCGGCCCAGCCGCGGCCGACGAGCACCCGGCGGCCCCGCGCCCGCACCGCGTCGACGGCGGTGCGGGCGACGTCCCGCGCGGCGTGCATGGGCATGCTGCCGAAGCCCACGTAGACCGGGGGTTCACCGGCGTCCAGGAACGCCGACAGCTCGTCCGGCAGGGGCCGTTCGTCGGGCAGGAACCACGCGCCCGTCTGGACGACGTCGAAGTCCGGCATCTCCGTCGGCGGGTCGAGGACGGGGTCCGTCGCCAGCCAGGGCCGGTCGCCGACGACATGGTCGCGGACGCCGTCCACCGGGGGCAGTCCGACCGCGGCCCGGTGGGTGTTCAGCGCCTCCCCGAACAGCGCGTCGACGGCCTCGGCGTCGAGGTCCCACAGCGCCCGGTTGTCGGTCACGTCCGGCGGCAGCGGATGCCCCGGGTACGCCAGCGGCGGGCGCTGCGGCGACGGCAGCGTGAGCTGCTGGAAGGTCACGGACACCGAGGGGATGCCGAGTCTCTCGGCCACCGAGCGCGCACCGGCCGCGGCCGGGATCATGCCGGTCGCCACGAGGACGTCCCAGCCCTCGGCCGCCGCGGTGATCACCTCGAACTGGCTGGCGATCACCTGGGCGGCGCGTTCGGGGATCGTCGAAGCGGCCGGCGCCGCCTTCGTCAGGGACCGCGCCGACGGCCCGTACGGCACCATCTCCACGCCGATCCCGGCGAGCAGCTTCCCGAACTCCTCGTCCGACGGGCCGCACACCCGTACCTCGGCGCCCGACTCCCGCAGACTCGCGGCCAGTCCCGCCATCGGCTGGATGTCCCCCCGCGACCCGTAGGTCGACAGCACAACGCGCACTCCACCACTCCCGATCTCCGCGGAACTTCCGCTCAGGCCGGTGATTCTGCGGTACGACCGGGCCCTTGCCGCAAGACCCCCCGTGCGCTATAAGTTGAGCATGGCAAGGAGTTCGGTGACTCCTTGCCCTTTCGTTTGCGCCCCGTCGCTCAGAACGTGAGCACCGCCCGCGCGACCCTCCCCTCCGCCGCGTCCTGGGCCGCCTTCGCGAAGTCCTCCACCGGGTACGTGGCGGTCACCAACTCGTCGAGCAGCAGCCGCCCTTCGCGGTACAGCTCGGCGTAGAGCGCGATGTCCCGCTGCGGGCGGGACGATCCGTAACGGCAGCCCAGGATCGCCTTGTCCAGGTAGAGGGAGGAGACCCGGAAGGACGCCTCGGCCGTGGCCGCCGGTACGCCCAGCAGCACCGCCTGCCCCCGCCGGTCCAGCAGATCGATCGCCTGGCGGATGAGTTCGACGCGGCCGACGCACTCGAAGGCGTGGTCGACACCGGTCGGCACGACCTCCCGTGCGTCTTCCGCGGAGGTGAGGAAGTGTGTGGCGCCGAACTGCCGGGCCACGGTCTCCTTCTCCGGGTTGGCGTCGACCGCGACGATCCGGGTCGCGCCCGCGAGGCGCGCCCCCTGGATGACGTTGAGCCCGATGCCCCCGGCCCCGATGACGAGCACGCTCTCGCCCCGGTCGACGCGCGCCCGGTTGAGGACCGCGCCGACCCCGGTCAGGACACCGCACCCGATCAACGCGGCCGACGACAAGGGGATGTCGTCCGGTATCCGCACGGCCTGCACGGCCTTGACGACCGTCCGCTCGGCGAAGGCGGAGTTGGCGGCGAACTGGAACACCGGCTCCTCACCGCGTGTGAACGGCCGCTCCGGGCGCCCGATCGCACGACGGCACATGGTGGGCCGCCCCCGGTCGCAGTCGGCGCAGGTCCCGCAGTTGGCGAGGGTGGACAGCGCCACATGGTCACCGGGTCGGACATGGGTGACGCCCGCGCCCACCGCGTCGACGACGCCCGCACCCTCGTGCCCGAGCACCACCGGCGCCGGGAACGGGATCGTCCCGTCCACCACCGACAGATCGCTGTGGCAGAGCCCGGCCGCCGCGACCGCGACCCGCACCTCGCCGGGCCCCGGCTCCCGGACGTCGAGATCGTCGACGACCTCGACCCGCTTCCCGTCGAACACGACGCCTCTCACGCCGGCACCCCCCGACCCACCGTCGACAGGCCGACCCTCACCCTGCGCACCCTCGTCACGCCCCTCAACCCCTCGGTTCCCTCGGCAGACCGAGCACCCGCTCGGCGATGATCGTGCGCTGCACCTCGTCCGAACCGCCGTAGATGGTGTCGGCCCGGCTGAACAGGAACAGGTGCTGAAGCGGATCGAGTTCGTACGGCGCCCCCGGCGACCACTCCACGGGCCCCACCGCCGCCCCCGCGCCCCGCACCTCCATCGCCAGCTCCCCGAGCCGCTGATGCCATCCCCCCCACAGCAGCTTGGCCACGCTCGGCGCGCCCGGCTCCTCCGAACCGCCCAGCGTCCGCAGGGCGTTCCACCGCATCACCCGCAGCTCCGCCCACTGCCGTACGAGCCGCTCCCGTAC
>NZ_LIRK01000996.1 GCF_001419765.1 Streptomyces torulosus | reverse complement strand
ACCGTCAACGGCGTCCGGCGGGGAGGGTGTCGAGCGGGGCGAAGTGGCCGCCGGACGCCGTTGACGGTGGGCGGGGGAGCGGGCCGAGGGGCGGTGGTGGCTGCTCGCGGCCCTGGTGCGCCTTTCGGCCCTGGCTCGCCCTTCGGGCTTGGGCCGCTGTTCGGACTCGGTTCGCCTTCTGGGCTTGGTTCGTCCTTCGGGCTTGACTCGCCGTTCGGGCGTGGTCAACTCGCCGGTGGCCAGATGCCCCTGCGGTTCAGCTGGTGGGTGCGGGCTGCCGCGTCGCCCGGGCCGTCCCGGGTCGTGAGGCCGGCCACGATGCGGTCCTGGACCTCCTCGGGGCGGTGGGCGGCGTACTTGAACTTGGCGCGTACGGAGGTCACTTCGAGACGAAGGCCCCGGATGCCGGGGAGCAGGCGGCCGTAGGGCGCCTCGTCGGCGGTCGCGGTGGCGGAGCCGCCCTCCGGCTGGAAGTGGGCCAGTTGGAGGTTGAGGAGAGCTGCCTTCTCCATCGGGTCGTCGATGACGTGCGCCGTGCAGCGGAGTTGGACCGCCGCGTAGAAGCTGGTCGGAGTGCCGTGCTCCGGCGGGGCGTCCGGTGGGGCCTGCCAGGGGCCGGGAATGTAGACGTAGTCGTCCACGACGCTCAGCAGGACGTCGGGCGCGGCCTCCAGCGCCGGCCACAGCGGGTTCGGGCGGGCCAGATGGGCGAGGGCGACACCGTGTTCACCCTCGTCGGGGTCGTAGGAGAAGTGCATCGGCTGGACGTGGGGCGGGTCGCCGGGCAGGCCGTTGACGGCGAGCTGGCCGAAGTCGTGGGCGGTGAGCCAGCGCCGCCATTCGCTGTCGTCGCGCGGGGCGTCCCAGGGGTGGATCAGCATCACAGGCTCTTGAGGTACTCGGGGAGTTCGATGCCGGGCGCCAGGTCGGGCGACGGGATCGGGGCCTCGTAGCCCTTCCGCAGGGGGACGACACCGGCCCAGTGGGGGAGCGTGAGGTCCTCGGGTTCGTCGTTGACGCCGCCGGTACGGGCCTTGGCGGAGACCTCGTTCAGGTCGAGCTTGATCACGGCGGTCGCGGCGGACTCCTTGGCGTTGGCGGGCCGGGAGTCCCGCGAGCGGCCGGGGACGGCGTGGTCCACGAGGGCGTCCAGGGCGATCCGCCGCTCCTCCGGGTCGGTGACCTGGTGGGCGAGGCCGTGCACGACCACGGAGCGGTAGTTGATCGAGTGGTGGAAGCCGGAGCGGGCCAGGACCAGGGCGTCCACGTGGGTGACCGTCAGGCACACCGGGAGGCCCGGGTCGGCCTTCCCCGTCATCCGCAGCGGACGCGACCCGGTCGAACCGTGCACGTACAGCGTCTCGCCGACCCTGCCGTACAGCGTGGGCAGCACCACCGGCGCGCCGTCCCGGACGAAGCCCAGGTGGCAGACGTACCCCTCGTCGAGTATCGCGTGCACCGTCTCCTTGTCGTACGAGGCCCGGTCCGAGGACCGGGTGGGGACCGTGCGGTCGGTGGCGGCGTAGGCGGCCGGTGTCGGTGTCGTCGACTGCGGGGTCCCCGTCATTGCGCTCTCCATTGCACTAGTGCATAATCGGCTTTGTGCTAGGAGAATACACAATCGCTGGTCGGGGTGCAGCTGAGATCGCGGCCAGCGTGGAGCGTGCGGTGGGGGCCGGGGAGTTGGAGCCGGGTCAACTGCTGCCTCCTATGCGGGAGTTGGCGGCACGGCTGGGGGTGAACCCGAACACGGTCGCGGCCGCCTATCGCACACTGCGCGAGCGTGGGGTCATCGAGACCGCCGGGCGGCGGGGGAGCCGTGTGCGGCCCAGGCCCGCCACCACCGGGCGCGAATACATCAGGGTCGAGGTGCCGGAAGGGGTGCGGGACCTCGCCGACGGCAATCCGGACCCGGCCCTGCTGCCGCCTCTCGCGGCCGCG
>NZ_LIRK01000995.1 GCF_001419765.1 Streptomyces torulosus | reverse complement strand
AGCCTCTCCGACCCGGCCACCGTGCGGTAGGTGGCCGGGTCGGAGAGGCTCAGCCCGTCGACGTAGAAGGCGTGTTGCAGGGCGACGGCGAGTGCGGCGGCCCGCTCCGGGGCGGCCCCGCGCAGGGCGGCCATGCCGCGCGCGGCGGCCTCGGAGTCCATGACGAACGAACCGTCGGCGATCAGCCGCTCGTAGCGCTCGCCGAACTCGGCGCCGGTCAGCTGCGCGATCTGGGCGTTGGCCCCCCGGACGTGGCCGAACTCGCGGATCGGCAGCCGGCGCGAGCCGGTGAACAGTCCGCCGGAGACCACCTCGACCGGCAGTTCGGGGTGGCGGGAGACGGCTTCGCCGAGGGTCCCGGAGAAGCCGTGGGACCAGCCGCAGTAGGCATCGAAGGCGTAGACGAGCTGCATGGAAGACCTCGACAGGGGTGGGACGCCCGCCGGGTCGCGGGCCGATCACCTGATGAAACAGTAACTGACTCGTCAGGCATTTCCCTGGAATGAGTGACGCCCATCACACTACGGGTCGGTGCTCGGAGGTGGTGACGAGTCCGAGTGAGCCCCTGTCAGGGCAGTCGCGGCAGGATGTCCCGCGCCGAGTGGCTCAGGGCGCGCAGGTTCTCCGCGAACCGCTCCCGGTCCTCGGCCGGGAGCGGGGCCAGGAAGTAGCGGCGGATGTTCTCGACGTGGACGCGGGCCGCCGCGACCGCCTTCTCCTCCCCGAGCGGGGTGAGGCGCACCAGCCGGCCCCGCCGGTCCTCGGGGTCCTCGCCCCGTTCCACGAGCCCGGCGGCCTCCATGCGGTCGACCAGCCGGGTGGCGCCGCCGGTGGTCAGCACCTGCTCCTGCGCGATGGCCCGCATGGACAGCCCCGGCTCGCCCGCCCGGCCCAGGATGAGCAGCACCTCGAACATGAGATGGCTGATGCCGCACTCCTGCTCCAGGGCCCGCCCCAGGATGTACTCCAGCCGGTTCGCCGCCCCCTGCAGCCGCCCGAAGGCGAGGACCAGGTGGTCGTCGGCGGCCTGCTTCGCCGTCGAGATCTCCGTCTGCTCGTCCACGGCCCCCGCCGCCCTTCCGGTCGTCCCACCACTGACCCCTCGATCATGCCGTGCCCGGCCCCCGTT
>NZ_LIRK01000994.1:2613-2753 GCF_001419765.1 Streptomyces torulosus | reverse complement strand
GCGCCGGGGGCGGGCCGCGGCCCGGCGGCCGGTCCCGCCGCCTGCCGGGGAGCGGCCGGGCGTCCGGGTGAGCCGGGGGCGCCGTCCGGGTCGTCGCCGTTCGCGCGGCGCGTGGTGCGGGGCGGCTGCCAGTCCAGGGA
>NZ_LIRK01000994.1:0-2535 GCF_001419765.1 Streptomyces torulosus | reverse complement strand
CGACGCCGAGTTCCTCCACGAGGGAGTGGCGCAGCCGCCCGTACACGCGCAGCGCGTCGGAGCCGCGGCCCGTCCGGTACAGCGCCACCATGAGGTGTCCGTGCAGGGTCTCCCGCAGCGGATGCTCGTTGGCGAGGGCCAGCAGCTCGCCTGCGAGCTCCTGGTGGCGGCCCAGCCGCAGGTCGGCGACGATCCGCTGCTCCAGGACCTCCATCCGCAGCTCGTCCAGCCGGATGGCGGCGGACTCCAGCCGTACCCCGTGCGGGATCCCGGACAGGGCGGGGCCCGTCCACAGGGCGAGCGCCTCGTGCAGCAGCCCGGAGGCGCGGCCGAAGTCGCCCTCCTGGTAGGCGGCGCGGCCCTCGGCCCGCAGCCGTTCGAAGCACGGCAGGTCGAAGTCCCGCTCGGGAACGGCGAGGAGGTATCCGGGAGCGCGTGTCAGCAGCTCCCCGGAGTGCGCGGAGCCGCCGGCCTCGGCGAGCACCTTGCGCAGCTGGGAGACGTACACCTGGAGGGTGGTGGTCGCGGTGCGCGGGGGTTCCGTCCCCCACAGCTCGTCGATCAGGCTGTGCACGGGGACCACCTCACCGGTCTGCACGAGCAGCGTGGCGAGCAGGGCGCGCGGTTTCGCGGCGGAGGGAGTGCGGGGCGACAGACTCACCGGCCCCAGTACCCGGAAACGCATCGGAGAGCTCCTTGATCATGAGAACGAGGGGAGAGGAGAGCGTCGGCCGGTCCGGGCGGCGGCGTACGGTCAGCAGTCCTGGAGGAGGACGGCCGAGGCGGTGCACAGGACACGGCTGCCCTGGCTGAAGGCGAGCCGGGTGCGTACGGTGGGCCGGCCCGCGTCGTCGCGGACCGGTTCCTCCGCCACGACCGTGCAGGTCAGCGGAAGGTCGGCGTCCCCGAACCCGCGGAAGGACGCCCGCCAGCGGGTCAGCAGGGCGTGGGCGGGCCGCAGCCCGTGCAGTTCGGCGGCGGCGAGCAGCGACGCCTGCCGGGACGCCTCCAGGAACACCGGGCCGGGGACATGGTCGCCGGGCACCGCCGTGAAGACCTCGTGGCCGGGATCGGCGGCCACGGGCAGCACGAACTCGCCGTAGGGCGCCCGCAGCGGCGGTCCCACGATGACGTTGCGCGGGTCCTCGCGACCCACCGACTCCGGTGCCACGGTGGCCGGTTCCTCCTGCGTGACCACCGTCATGGAGGCCAGCGGGCGCACCACCGGAGCGGTGCTCCGCAGACTCTCCTGGCGCCCCACCTCACGGTGCGACCGGTACACCCCCGGCATCAGGAACTGCAGCCGAGCGGAAGCGCTCCCACAGGGGACACCGTCGATCGCCACGTCGCTGCGGCAGTCGAGGCCGCGCGGGACCCCGTTGACCACGTCCACGGGCGTCACGGTGAGGTCCAGCGTCAGATGGGCCGGCCGGCCGGTGCGGCGCCACGGGGCCGGGTCGAGGACGTCGAGCCCGCTGGAGACGAACACCGCGGGGCGTTCGGCGGGCACCCGGAAGTACTGGTGGGCGACGAAGTGCGTCGCCTGGCGCAGGGTCTCCGCGATGTAGAGCAGATCGTGGAAGGTGCCCGGCCCGTCGGTGAACGTCCCGTGCTCCTGGGGCAGTTCGGCGGAGAGCGCGAAGTGCTGCTCCACGGGAGCGGCGGCGTCCAGCAGGAACCCCTCCGGTGTGACGGGTCTGTGCAGCAGGTGCAGCGGTGCGACGAGACCTCTGGAGTCCGGGACGGACGGGGCGGGCTGAGAGGTGAAGGTGATGTCCATTGCAGCTCCTTCTGGGATGGCCGGCCCGGGATGCGCGCGGGGCGCGGCCGGTGCGCACAACGCCACAGGGCGGTGGCGAAAAGATTCCGCCACCGCCTCCACGGTGTCCTGGATCACTGGTATCGGCCTGTACCTGGCCTGGAACCGGGCTGGATCACCGCGGAATCGGGCCATCCGGCGACCGGACACCGGGTGGTGCGAGGGTTACGCGGCCTGCGGGGAACGCGCGGCGACCAGGGGATGGTCGGCGGCGAGCGGCCCCGCCGCGCTCGCTCCGCCCGGCGACCCGAGTTCGGCGAAGACCTCGGCGTCCGCGGTCCGGTACTCGCTCCACTCGGCCGGGACGTCGTCCTCGAAGAAGATCGCCTCCACCGGGCAGACGGGTTCGCACGCACCGCAGTCGACGCATTCGTCGGGCTGGATGTAGAGCTTCCTCGGCCCCTCGTAGATGCAGTCGACCGGGCATTCGTCGATGCACGCGCGGTCCTTGACGTCGACACAGGGCTGAGCGATCACATAGGTCATTTGGTGTCCCTCCCCGGGGTACTGCGGTCGAACGGTGACGGTGTTGCGGTGACGGTGCTGTGGTTCACGGTCCTGCGGTGATGGATCCGCGGTTCACGGCCGGGTGGCCGTGGTGGAACGGGGGTGCCGGGCGGAACGCCCGACCGTCCAGGTGTCGTTGCCGGCGAGGAGAGCGCCGAGGTCGCCCTTGCCCTTCAACTCGACGGCCCTGTCCAGTTGGTCGGCCATCT
>NZ_LIRK01000993.1 GCF_001419765.1 Streptomyces torulosus | reverse complement strand
CGCAGCCCCCGGGCCACAGGGCCCCATCCCTCGCTTCCGGGTCCCGCGCGAGACGGTTCCCCCCCGTCCGTCTCGGCGCGGGGCCCGGGATCTCCCCCGGCCGACGCCCCGGATCCCCGCGCGGTGCCGCACATGGCACCCCGGGGAGGCGGGCGGGAACAGGACGGGAACGGGACGGGAACGGGCCCCGGCATGCTCGCCCTTCAACGACCGGAGCCGGGTCGCGCGCCCGGAAGGAACCTCGGAGAGGACCCAAAGCCATGCCCAAGATCGTGCTCGCCTCCGGCAGCATCCGCCGGGAGTCGGCGAACGCCGCCGTGATCGCCACCGTCCGGCGGCTGCTGGAGCAGCGGGACGAGAGCTACGAGGTGACGGAGCTGTCGCTGCGTCACTTCCCGCTGTTCGACGAGGACCTGGAGAGCGACGGCGGCACACCCGAGCTGCTCGCCGCGAAGGCGCAGGTCGCGTCCGCAGACGTGCTGATCATCAGCAGCCCCGCCTACAACGGTTACCCGTCGGGCGTCCTCAAGAACGCCCTCGACTGGCTGTCCCGGCCGGGCGACGCGGACCGCGCGCCGCTGGAGGGCCTGCCCACGGTCGTCGTCAGTGCCTCCCCGGGCCCGGCCGGCGGGGAGAACGTACAGCCGCACGTCCGTCAGATCCTCGGCAACTGCGGTGCCGCGCTCATCGACTGCGAGCAGGTGGCGGTCGGCAACGCGATCGAGCTCCGCACGCCGGAGGGCGTCATCACCGAGCCGTCCGTGGTCAAGGCCCTCGACGGCCTGGTCGACGCGGTCGCCGGCCACCTCGCCGCCACCCCCCAGGAAGCGGCGGCCTGACCCACCGGGTTCCGGCTCCGGTTCCTCCACAACAAGAGAGAGGCGGGCTCGTGACCATGGCGGGTCGAATCGACGACCGGCGGCTGCTGCTGGTGCTGCCCCGGTACCGGGTCGTCCGGAAGGCCGTCGCCGCCGGATTCGACGTGTGGTCCCTGTGGGATCCCGGCCTCACCGACGCGCGGAGCCTGCGCCAGATCGAGGACGCCTCGCACGAGCTCCTGCTCACGGACCACTCCGACGAGCAGGGGCTGCGTGCGTTGGTGAGCGGGACCGTGCGGCGGCACGGCATCGGCCATGTGCTGCATCTGTCCGCCGACGACCCGCTGGAGCTCGTCCTGCCGGCGCTGGAGGAGGGCTGGCGGCTCGGCCGGGCCCCCAACCCCCCGTCCGCCGTCCGTGCCCTGAGC
>NZ_LIRK01000992.1:783-1085 GCF_001419765.1 Streptomyces torulosus | reverse complement strand
GGGCGTCGGTGCGGGTGTCCTGCCAGACGATGGCGTTGTGGACGGGCTCACCGGTGTTCTTGTCCCAGAGCAGTGTGGTCTCACGCTGGTTGGTGATGCCGATGGCCTTGATGTCGTCGCGGGTGATGCCGGCCTTCTGGATGGCTCCGGCGACGACTTCCTGGACGTTGGTCCAGATCTCGTTGGCGTTGTGCTCGACCCAGCCCGGCTTCGGGAAGATCTGCTCGTGCTCCTTCTGGTCGACGGAGACGATACGGCCGTCCCGGTCGAAGACGATGCAGCGGCTGGAGGTGGTGCCCTGG
>NZ_LIRK01000992.1:0-773 GCF_001419765.1 Streptomyces torulosus | reverse complement strand
CCAGTCGGAGCCGCCCTTGTTGGGCAGGGGCAGGAGGGCGTGCACGATGCGCGGACCGAGGTCACGGGCCGGGTTGATCGCGTAACCGGTCGGACCGCCGAGGGACAGACCGATCGAGACCACGACGAGCGAGGTGATCAGGGCACCGAGGGTGCCGAGCCCCTTGCCGCTGTCGTTGAGGCCCTGGGTGAGGACCGCGAGGACCAGCACGATGGTGCCGATGACCTCGGTGGCGACGTTCTGCACGGCGTTCCGGATCTCGGGACCGGTGGAGAAGATGCCGAGCACGGGGCCGGCGCCCTTCTCACGGGCCTCGACGGACTTCGCCGTGGAGGTCTCCGCGCCCGGACCGCCGACGATCTCCTTGTCGGTGAGGTGGACGTGGAACTGACCGTAGTAGGCGACCCAGACCAGAGCGGCACCGATCATCGCGCCGAGCAGCTGCCCGCCCCAGTAGGTGGGGACCTGGCTCCACGGGATGCCCTTGTCCTTCAGCGCGAGCGCGAGGGTCACGGCCGGGTTCAGATGGGCGCCGGAGAGCGGCGCGGAGGTGTAGACGGCCGTCAGAACGGCAAAACCCCACCCGAAGGTGATGGCGAGCCAACCGGCGTTACGGGCCTTGGAGGCCTTCAGCGTGACGGCGGCGCAGACGCCACCGCCGAGCAGGATGAGTATGGCGGTACCGATGGTCTCGCCGATGAAGATGTCGGAGCTGGACACCCGCGACTCCTTTGTCCTTCGTCCAGGGGAAGGCGGACCCCGGGTCCCTTCCG
>NZ_LIRK01000991.1 GCF_001419765.1 Streptomyces torulosus | reverse complement strand
CCTCGTGGGGGTACGCGCGGGGGATGGCGGAGCGGCTGGGGCGGGCGTCGGCCGCACTGGACATCCAGACCGGGGGCGGAGAGGTGCTGGACTCCGCCCCGCGGCTGCCCCGGCTGACCGTCGCCACCGAAGGATGGCCGCCGAACGCCGCCAAGGCCACCGCCCGGCTGCATCCGCGCGGGGCGGTGGTCGTCGCCAGCCCTGAGGACGCGCCGCTGCCCTTCGCGGACGGGGCCTTCGACCTGGTCACCAGCCGGCACCCGGTCCAGGCGCACTGGACGGAGATCGCCCGCGTGCTCAGGCCCGGCGGCACCTACTTCGCCCAGCACGTGGGGCCCGCCAGCGTCTTCGAGCTCGTCGAGCACTTCACGGGCCCCCTGCCGGACGAGGTCCGCGCGGGCCGGGACCCGCAACGCGAGCGCGCCGACGCCGAGGCGACGGGGCTGGAGATCGTGGATCTGCGGGCCGAGCGGCTCCGGATGGAGTTCTACGACATCGCCGCCGTCGTGCACTTCCTGAAGAAGGTCATCTGGATGGTGCCCGGCTTCAGCGTCGACGCGTATCTGCCCCAGCTGCGCTCCCTCCATGAGCGGATCCGGAGCGAGGGGTGTTTCGTCGCCCACAGCGCCCGCCACCTCTTCGAGGCGCGCAAGCCGAAACACCCCCTAGGGCCCTGCGGCCGGGAAGCCGCCCCCGCGGCCTTCCCTTTCGCCAACTTCGGCCAGGGACAGCGGCACTTCGGGGCGCCTGCGTGTGAGCCGTCCGGGTGAGGGGGCGTCCGCCGCTCCCCGGCGGCGACATCTCGCCCTCTCCCTGCCCCCTCCCGGTGTCCACATCGTTATCGCTCGCGACTTGGCTTGGATGACCCCTCTCGCGTAGGTTCAGACCAAGGTAATTCGCGTGAGCAAAGCTGCGCGGGGCGGCACCGTGCAGTGGAGGGGGCTGCGCGGTGCCGTGAACCAGCTGCCGCGCCGGCCGCGATGGCAGCCGTCCGTCAAGCGGGCGTTCCGGGGTCGCTTCACCCACATGAGCGCGCTCCACCTTCTCTCCCCGAGAGTCGCACAAGAATGCGCGAACCTCATGAATCCATCAGGATTCCTTCTCTTCCCCTTGGAATCGGTCGCGATCCGGCCATGATCACCCCTCGATCGCACCCTGAATGGACGCTTCCGCGCTCACCCTCGCGCTGTCGTCCGACTCCGCAGAGTAGTTGTGGCACGCCGATGCACGCAGCATCACTCACGAAGGGTTATGGTGGAAACCCCCCCTCGGGCCGGTCCGTCTCCCCCCCACGGACCGGCCCGAGGGGGGG
>NZ_LIRK01000990.1 GCF_001419765.1 Streptomyces torulosus | reverse complement strand
TCGAGGCGGTGAAGGCGGGCGAGATCCCCGAGTCCCTGGTGGACGTGGCCGCCCGCCTTCACGGCCTCGACCAGGGGCTCGCCGTAGCAGCGCAGGCTCGGCAGCTCCACGTCGATCCCGGCGGCCAGCGCTGCGTGTGCGGCCTCCGCGCGGCTGCTCGCCACCCGGTGGTTGGTCTCCAGGAAGCCGACGCCGAAGTAGTCGGAGACGACCGTGCCGGTGAAGCCCCAGTCGCCGCGGAGGAGTTCCGTGAGCAGGGCCCGGTCGGCCGACACGGGGATGCCGTCGGTCTCCGTGTACGCCGCCATCACCGAGCGGGCGCCGCCCTCCCGCAGCGCCATCTCGAACGGCGGCAGGACCACGTCCGCGAACTCGCGCACGCCCGCGCGTACGGGTGCGTGGTTGCGGGCGCCCACGGACGCCGCGTACCCCGCGAAGTGCTTCAGCGTGGCCACGATCCCGGCGGACTCCAGGCCCCGGACGTACGCGGAGCCGATGGTGCCCACCAGGTACGGGTCCTCGCCCACGGTCTCCTCGACCCGCCCCCAGCGCGGGTCGCGGACGACGTCGAGAACGGGGGACAGACCCTGGTGGACGCCGACCGACGCCATGTCCCGGCCGATGCTCCGGGCCATCTCCTCGACGAGGGACGGGTCGAAGGTCGCGCCCCAGGCGAGGGGCACCGGGTACGCCGTCGCCCGCCAGCTCGTGAAGCCGGCCAGGCACTCCTCGTGGGCGACGGCCGGGATGCCGAAACGGCTCGCGGCCATGATGCGGCGCTGGAAACGGGCCAGGACCCGCGCGCCCTCCTCGGGGTCGAGGGGCGCCGTGCCGAAGACACGGGTGAGCTGGCCGAGACCCCGGGTGATCAACTCGTCGAAGTCGAACGCCTCCGTCATGCCCGCCTCGTCGGGGGCGATGTCCTCGCCGTTCGCGTCGCTCTTCACCCAGACGCCGTACAACTGCGCGGTCTTCTCTTCGAGGGTCATCCGGGACAGCAGGTCCTCGACCCGCTCGGCGGCGGGCAGGGCGCGGTCACGCCAAGAGGTGGTCATGAAACTCCTGTCGGTGGTGGTGAGTTTCAGGGGTGCGGAAAAGGCTCGGGGGCGAGAAAGAAGGCTCGGTGCGGGAAGGGCTCGGGGGCGCGGGACGCGCTCACTTGCCGCCCACGCCCATCAGCCCGCCCACCAGGGCCCGTCGCGCCACCAGGTAGACGGCGAAGATCGGGATGCCGGAGAGGACGACCGAGGCGAGCACGGCGGGGATGTTGACGCCGAACTGGCTGACGAAGTTGAAGAGGCCGAGGGTGAGGACCCGTGGCCCGTCGGACTGGGTGAAGATCAGCGGGAACAGGAAGCCGTTCCACGCCTGGAGCGCCGAGTAGATCACCACGGTGCTGATGCCGCCCTTGGCCAGCGGGATCGTCAGCTGGAAGAGCATCCGTGCGGGTGAGGCGCCGTCCAGGGCCATCGCCTCGTACAGGTCCTCCGAGACGTCCCGCAGGCTGCCGACCAGCACCAGCACGGACACTGGCATCGCGAAGGCCGCCGTCGGCAGGATGACCGCCAGCAGCGTGTCGTACAGGTCGAGCTTCGCGATCAGCAGGTACAGCGGGACGACGACCGCCTGGGCGGGGATCGCCACACCGAGGAGGAACAGCCGGAACGCGGCGTTCGACCAGCGGTTCCGGGTGCGGACGGCCACGTACGCGAGCGGGACGGACAGGGCGAGGACGATACCGACGACCGCCACGGCGACGATCGCCGTGTTGGTCAGCAGATGGCCGAAGCCGCTGCTCAGCACGGTGTTGTAGTTGTCGAGCGTCGGGTCCGTGGGCGGCTTGAGCGGATTGCCCGTCAGGGCCTTGTCCGCGCTCGTGAGGGAGGCCGACAGCATCGCGTAGATCGGGATCAGGACGACGACCAGCCAGACGAACGCGCCGAGGCCCGCGACGGGGTTGGCCCGCCGTGTCCAGTGGCGCCGTCGCCGGGCGGCGGTCGGCGGTTCTCCCCCGTCCGGCCGCCGGGTCTTCGCGGGGCGCGCCAACGTGTCGTGTGACATGCCGTCACATCCCTTCGCGGGTGCTGCGCATGGAGCCGAACCCGGTCAGCCGTACGAGGACGAGCGAGAGGCCCGTCGCGGCGATGACCAGGGTCGTCGCGATGGCGCTCGCGTAGCCGAAGTCGTACTGCTTGAAGCCCGCCTCGTACATCAGGTACGGCAGGACCGCGGTGTCCGTGCCCGGGCCGCCCTTGGTGAGGATCAGGACCGTCTCGAAGTACGTCAGCGAGCCGACGACGATCAGGACCGTGGACGTGGTGATCGTGTGCCGCAGCTGCGGCA
>NZ_LIRK01000099.1 GCF_001419765.1 Streptomyces torulosus | reverse complement strand
GTAGAGGGTGATGGTGCGGGCAATGTCGGCGACGAGGTAGTGCATGTCCCACTGCATCTCGTCGGTCGAGCCGTCCTGCGCGACCTCGCCGTTGACGTAGGTCCGAAGGCTCTTGCCGCGGAAGTCCCAGTCGGTGACCAGCCCCGGACCGAGCGGGCACAGCGTGTCGGAGCCCTTCACCCGGAGCATGGAGCCCGCGTCCGTGTCACGGAAGTCGTGCAGGCCGTAGTCGTTGGCGACGGTGTAGCCCGCGATGTACTCGCCGGCCTCGGCGGGGGAGATGTTCCGCGCCGTCCGCCCGATGACGATGGCGACCTCGCCCTCGTAGTTGAGCCACTTGCAGCCCTCGGGGCGGACGATCGCGCCCCGGTGGGAGTTGAGGGCCGAGGTCGGCTTGTGGAAGTACGTGGGGGTGTCCGGCAGCTCGATCCCGAACTCGTCGACGCGGCTGCGGTGGTTGAGGTGGACGGCGATCACCTTCGACGGCACGACCGGCGGCAGGTGGTGCGCGTCCTCGATCTTGACGCGGCGGCCGTCCCCGGCGACCAGCTCGTCACCGTCGACGGTGACCTGGACGGCGGCGCCGTCGAGCAGGATGCGGCGGTACTCAGGCATGGGAGGACTCCTGTACGGGGGTGTGGGATGCGGTCCAGCCGTCGGCGGGCCGGTCGAACCAGAGGTGCACCTGGCCGGTGCCGATCGAGTTCTCGTACTCGCCGTACTGCCGGGCGCTGGCCGCGCACGCCCTCTCGCCGAGGGCGCCGGCCATCATCAGGTAGTGGAAGAACTTCGCCTCCGGCTTGAACTTCCAGAACTCGTCCATCGTGTCGAGGACCCGGTCGTGGCGCCCCTCCTTGAACCAGGCGATCCGCTCCTCGTCGGCCGCGCGCGCCTCCGGGGTGAAGATGTGCACCGGGTCGCTGGCCTCGTGGTCGCGCAGTTCGCGCAGCGGCCAGAAGGTGTGCGAGAGGGCGCCCGAGGCGATCAGCAGCACCCGGCGGCCCGGTGTGGCGGCGATGCCGTCGGCGAGTGCCCGCCCCAGCCGCAGATGGTCCTCCATGTCGCCGGTCTGGCAGACACCGATGGTCACCCACCGCTTGTCCGGCAGCCCCTCGCCGAGGAACTTCCACAGGTTGATGGTGGCGTAGTAGATCGGCAGGTAATCGTCCTCGATCGCGGTGATCCAGGTGCCGTGCTTGTCCGCGAACTTCTCGATGTTGTGGGCGAGTTCGGGGTCGCCGGGGAAGTCGTACGGCATCCGGCACATGCCCCGCGGCAGCTCCTCGGAGGTGAACAGCCCGGCCCGTCGCTGCTGCGCGGTGACCACGAACTCGACGGTGGTCGCCCAGTGCGAGTCGAGGACCACGACCGTGTCGTAGTCGTCCCGCTCGAAGACGTCCTTGCGGAGCTGCTGGAGGCCGGTGACGAGGGTGATCTCCTTGCCCTCGTTGAGCTCCAGCCGGTCCTCCTCCGGCAGCACGATGGTGGGGACATGGGCGAGGAGGCCCGCCCCGACGATCTCACCCATGGTTGTTCCATCCGTTCGGTGCGGTGACCGTGTTCTTCAGGTCGCAGTAGAAGTCGAAGCTCCAGGTGCCGCCCTCGCGGCCCACCCCGGACTGGCGGGAGCCGCCGAAGGGCGCCTGGAGATCGCGGACGAAGAAGCAGTTGACCCAGACCGTGCCCGCCACGAGCTGCGCGGTGACCCGCTCGGCGCGGGCCGGGTCGCCGGTGGCGAGGGTGGCGGCCAGCCCGAACCGGGTGTCGTTGGCGAGCCGGACGGCCTCGTCCTCGTCGGTGAAGGTCTGGAGGGTGAGGACCGGTCCGAAGACCTCCTCCTGCACGATCTCCGAGTCCTGCGCCACATCGGTGAGCAGGGTCGGTGCGTAGTACTGCCCGTCCAGCCGGTGCCCGCCGATGACCGCCCGCGCCCCGGCCGCGAGGGCCCGCTGCACGAACCCGTCGATCTTCTCCAGCTGCCGGAGGTGGATGTTGGGCCCGATGTCGGTGGCCTCGTCCCGGGGATCGCCCTGCTTCAGCGCGCTCGCCTTCTCCACGAACCGCCGTGTGAACTCCTCGGCGACCGCCTCCTCGACGAGGAAGCGCGTCGCGGCCAGACACACCTGTCCGGCGTTGTCGTACTGCTCCACCGCGAGATCGACGGCGAGGTCCAGGTCGGCGTCGGCGAACACCAGCAGCGGGGACTTGCCGCCGAGTTCGAGGCTGAGCGGCGTGAGGTGGGCGGCGGCCGATTCGGCGATCCGCTTGGCCGTGGGTACCGATCCGGTGAAGCTGATGCGGCGCACGTCCGGATGCGAGGTCAGCGCGTCGCCGATCTCGGCACCGTAGCCCTGCACCACGTTCAGCACGCCCGCCGGCAGACCCGCCTCGGCGGCGATGTCGGCGAGCAGGGAGGCCGTCAGCGGTGACCACTCGGCGGGCTTCAGCACCACGGTGTCGCCGGCGGCGAGCGCCGGGGCCACCTTCCAGGTGGCGAGCATCAGCGGGGCGTTCCACGGGGTGATCAGGACGCAGGGGCCGGCCGGGTCCCACGACACGTGGTTCGTGTGCCCGCGCGTCTCGAAGTCCTCGTGCTCCAGCTGGAGCAGCCAGTCCGCGAAGAACCGGAAGTTGTGCGCCACCCGGGGCATCACCCCGCGCCGGTGCGACCGCAGCAGGGCTCCGTTGTCGGTGGTCTCGACGACGGCGAGCTCCTCCAGGCGCTTCTCCACGCCGTCGGCGATGGCGTGCAGGATGCGCGCCCGCTCCCCCCGCGAGGTCGCGGCCCACCCGGGGAACGCGGCCTTCGCGGCGGCGACGGCGGCAGCCGCCTCGGCGGGCCCACCGCGGGCGATCTCGCCGAGCACGGCGCCGTCGATGGGGGAGTGGTCGGTGAAGGTGTCGGAGGAGGCGACGCGTTCGCCGCCGATCCAGTGCCGGGTGTCGACGGAGACTCCGCCGACGACGATCTTGTCAGACATGGGGAGGGTGTCCTTTTCAGCGAAGGGGAGGTGCGCCGACCCAGGGGCGCGGGACGTGTCGACACGCGGCTGTGCCGCGTGGGCGTGGCGCGCCACGGACGGCCCGTGGCGGCCCGCCGGGCTCAGCCGGCCGCCGCTCCCGACATCCCGGACTCCAGCAGCCGTCCGCCGTCCCACACCACGCCGACCTGGCGGTAGTACGCGGCGATCGGCTCCTCCACCGTCAGCCGCGCCAACTCCTCCGTCGGCGCCTCGAACAGCTCCAGCTCAGCGTCGCCGACCCAGGGCTGCCCGCCCTCGAAGGAGGCCGCGCCGGACTCGATCAGCTCGTCCAGCGCCAGTCCCTTCCCCTTCTCGATCGAGGGCAGCCACCGGTGGTGGGCCATGGGGTGGGCGTTGACGAAGCCGTTCGTCTCCGACGGCTCCCGCAGCGTCACCACCGTCTGGGCGAGCCGCCGGTCCGCCGCGGCGAGCGTCGCCCCGAAGCGGGCCCCCGCCTCGATCCGCGGAGCGGGCCCGTACGGGTGGGGACGCGTCTGGTGGATGGACCCGAGCTTCTTCGGGTAGCCCTGGTGCAGCCCGCGGGCGATCGCGAAGTCCTTGTCGACCCAGATGTACACGCACCGCGAGTACGTCCGCCCCCGGTACTTGCACCGGACGACCGCGAAGGCCTCCTTGTACTGGGAGAGCACCGGGTCGAGCAGCTCCGTGCCGGACGCCGAGCAGGACTGCCAGTCGGCCCAGATCAGCGCGACCGCGCCCGGGTCCTCGTCAGCCAGCTCCAGCGACTCCGGCAGCAGTTCGCGCACCCGCGCGGGGTCCGTGCGGTACTCGACGGTGAGCAGGTCGCCCGAGTAGCGCCAGGGCGGGGAGGGGATCAGCGACGACGAGCCCGTCGCCGTCTTGGGGTGGAGGAATCCACGGACGGTGGTCATGGTGAGGCGGTTCCTTACGCGGTGAGGGCGGGCTGCTTCAGGAGGTCGGCGCGGTGGCGGGCGGCGGCGGAGGCGATGGCCGGGCCGCCGAGCGCGACGACGCCGACCAGCCGGTCGTCGCGGTGGTAGCCGACCAGGACGTCCCCGGTCGGGTCGCCCTCCAGGACGCGCACGTCGTCCTTGCCGAGGACGGGGGCGCCGAAGGACTGGAGCCGGAAGTCGTGCTGGTCGCTCCAGAAGGTGGGCAGCGGTGCGAACGGCGCGGGCGTGGCGCCGGTCAGCACCTTGGCCGCGTGCTTGGCGGTGTCGGTGGGGATGCACCAGTGCTCCACCCGGCGCGGTACGCCGTCGTAGCGGGCGTTGGGGAAGCGCGCCACGTCGCCCACCGCGACGACCTCCGGCCGTCCGCCGACCCGCAGCTGCTCGTCGGTGAGCACTCCGTCGGTCAGGTCGAGGCCGTTGCCGCCCAGCCACTCGGTGTTGGCGAGCGAGCCGACCGACTCCACCACCACGTCGGCGGGCAGCACGGTCCCGTCGTCGAGGATCACCCCGGTGACATGGTCCTCGCCCGCGAATCCGGCGACCCCGGTGCCGAGGGCGAAGCGCACCCCGCGCTCCTCGTGCCGGGTGAGCAGCGCGCGGCCGAGCAGCTCGCCGAGCGGGCCGACCATGGGCAGCGGCAGCGGATCGACGACGGTCACCTCGGCGACACCGAGGCCGACGGCGGTCGCGGCCACCTCGCAGCCGATGAACCCGGCGCCGACGACGACCACCCGGGCACCGGGCCGGGTCAGCTCGGCCCGCAGGCCCTGCGCGTCGGCGAGGGTGCGGACCGTGTGGCGTCCGGCCAAGGGACCGGGGCAGCGCAGCCGCCGGGGCCGCATCCCGGTGGCGGCCACCAGCCCGTCGTACGACAGCTCCGAGCTGTCGTCGAGGACGACCGTCCGTTCGGCGAGGCGGGACGCGACGACCCTGGTGCCGAGGCGCCATTCCACGTCGGCCACGCTCGCGCGGGGCCGGAAGGCGAGGGACTCGAAGGGCGCCTTCCCTGCCAGCACCTCCTTGGAGAGCGGGGGCCGGTTGTAGGGCATGTGGGGCTCGTCGCCGACGAGCGTGATCGCCCCGCTCCAGCCGGCCGCGCGCAGCTGCTCGGCGGCGCGCAGACCGGCCATGGAGGCGCCGGCGACGACGACGCGTGCACTGGTGGAAGCCATGGTCAGGCCTCGATCCGGATGGCCTGGAGCGGACAGACGTCGGCGGCTTCCTCGACCTCGTCGAGCAGCGCGTCGTCGGGGTCGCTGACGTAGGCCAGCCGCCCGTTCGCGTCCAGCTGGAAGACCTCGGGGGCGGCGAAAACGCACTGGCCGTGGTCCTGGCACTTGTTCATGTCGACGACGACCTTCATGGCCGGTCCTCCTCAGGTCATTTGGCTCCAAACAACATAGGAAGCTGCACACCCCTGGTCAATAGCTGTCCAGGTGGATAATTTTTTCGCCACAACCCCTTGCGGGCCACTGGGCCCGTTCTTATCGTTTGGGCTCAAATCATTTGCCTGCCGCCGAGGAGACAACGGTGAGCGCATCCCCAACACCGGACATTCGTCAGCACCAGGAGCGGCTCGCCGCCGAGGGCATCGACGTGGTCCGCGTGACCTACCCCGATCTCATCGGCACCGACCGCGCCCGGGACGTCCTGCTCGACAGCCTCCCCACGGCCTGCGAACACGGCCTCACCTTCTGCCGGGCCGTCTACCACACCTCCCCCCAGGGGGACGTCGTCCCGGTGCCCGGGGGCCTCGACGCGGGGCTGCCCGACATCCACGTACGACCGGACCTCGACACCCTGGTCCCCCTGCCGTGGGAGCCCGGCGTCGCCGCCTGCCTCGGGGAGACCGTCGACCCGGCCACCGGGTCGCCCGCGCCCGAGTCGCCCCGCGACCTGCTGCGCACCGTGCTCGCCCGCTGCGCCGAACAGGGCCTGACCCCGATCGTCGGGCCCGAGCTGGAGTACTTCCTGTGCGACGAGGACCCGGGGTCCCCGAGCGGCTGGAAGCGCTACTCGGGCGCGGCCGGAGTCGTCTACACCGCCGGCCTGCGCGCCGACCCCGACAACCATCTGCTGCGCACCCTGCGCCACCTCCGCGACCTGCGGATCGGCGCCACCAACGGCAACCACGAGTTCGACGGCGGGCAGTTCGAGATCAATCTCGACCACTCCGAGGCGCTGTCGGCCGCCGACCGGTCCTTCCGCTTCAAGGCCGCCGTCAAGGAGCTCGCCCGCAAGGAGGGCCGGCTCGCCACCTTCATGGCCAAGCCGTTCAACGACGCCGGCGGTTCCGGCTTCCACCTCCATCTGTCCTGCGACGACGAACGCGGGAAGAACGCCTTCGACGACCCGTCCGGCGCCCATGGCCTGTCCGCCACCGCCCGGCACGCCCTCGCCGGCATCCTCGCCCACGCCCCGGCCCTCGCCGCCCTCGCCAACCCGACGGTCAACTCCTACAAGCGCTTCGGGCCCGACACCCTCGCGCCCTGGCTGATCGACTGGGGGCTCGACAACCGCAGCGCCATGGTCCGCGTCCCGCCCGAGCGCGGTTCCGGCGCCCGGCTCGAACTGCGGCTCGGCGATGCCAGCGCCAACCCGTACCTGCTGATCGCGGGCACCATCGCCGCCGCGCTCCTCGGGGTCAGGGCGGGCGAGGAACCCCCCGCCCCGCTGGAGGGCTACGGCTACGACACCGCTCGCTCGGCCGTCCTGCCCATGAACCTGTCCGACGCCCTCGACGCACTGGAGGCGGACACCGCCCTCACCGAGGTGCTCGGCAAGGACTTCACCACCTCGTACCTCGGCTACAAGCGCAACGAGGTCGAACGCTTCCACCGGCACGTCACCGACTGGGAGTTCACCGAGTACGCCTACCACCTGTGACGTCCAGGAGAACCAAGAACATGACCACTTCCGCCCACCTCCCCTCCGTCCGCGAGGCCCTCCAGGAGCCCCTGCCGCTGGCCGACGTGGACCTCGCCGACCTCGGCAACTTCACCGACGGCATCACCCCCTGGCGCATGTTCCACACCCTGCGCCACGAGGACCCGGTGCACTGGCAGCCCGAGGACGCCCCCAACTCCGGCTTCTGGGCCGTCACCCGGCACGCCGACATCGCCCGCGTCGACCGGGACGCCGAGACCTTCACCTCGACCAGGTTCGTCAACCTGGAGGAGGTCGACGACGACCAGATCAAGACCCGGGCCTCCATCCTGGAGATGGACGGCGTGCGCCACCGCGCGCTGCGCAGCGTGATCCAGCGGCAGTTCGGCGCGGGCGTGATCAACGGCTACACCGACTTCCTGCGCGGACTGACCGCCACCACGCTGGACGCGGCCCTGGCGAAGGGCACCTTCGACTTCGTCGCCGACGTCTCCGCCGACTTCCCCATCAACGTCCTGGCCCGGCTGCTGGACGTGCCGCCGGAGGACAACCAGAAGCTCATCGACTGGGGAAACCGCATCATCGGCAACACCGACCCCGACTACGCGGACGTCCTGCTGCACAGCGAGGAGAGCGAGAAGTACCGGCACCTGCCGTTCCGCTCGCCCGCCTCGGTGGAGGTCTTCGAGTACGGCCGCGAACTGGCCCGGCAGCGGCGCGGCGGTGACGGCACCGACCTGGTGTCCCGCCTGGTCAACGCCACGCCCCGCGACGGTGTCCCGCTCTCCGCGCAGGACTTCGACAACTACTTCCTGCTGCTGGTGGTGGCCGGCAACGAGACCACCCGCCACACCATCTCCCACTCCATGCTGGCCCTGCTCCAGCACCCCGAGCAGCTCGCCCGCCTCCAGCAGGACCCGTCGCTGATTCCGGTCGCGGTCGAGGAGTTCCTGCGCTGGGCCTCGCCCGTCTACCACTTCCGCCGCACCGCGACCCGGGACGTGGAGCTGGGCGGCAAGCACATCAAGGAGGGCGAGAAGGTCGTCATGTGGTTCGCCTCCGGCAACCGCGACGAGGAGGTCTTCGGCAACCCGTACGACTTCGACGTGGCCCGGCAGAACAACGACCACGTCACCTTCGGCAAGGGCAGCCCGCACCTGTGCCTCGGCAATCTGCTGGCCCGCACCGAGATCCGCATCATGTTCGAGGAGCTGATCCCCCGCCTCGCCGACATCCGGCTCGCCGGTGACGTCCCGCGCGTGCGGTCCAACTTCGTCAACGGCATCAAGAAGCTTCCGGTCGAGGTGACCCTGGCCTGACTCTCCACCAACCTCCTCGGCAACGGCGTCGCCGCCTTCGGTGTCGCCCGCTGCGAGGGCGCCCTGGACACCGAGCGGGCCAAGAAGGTCCTGAACGGCGAGGCCGTCGAGGAGGTGGCCTCCGAACCCGTGAGCCCCGTCGTACCCAGCCCCGTCAAGGCGGACTGACACGCAGGGCAGACCGTGCGACGGTTCTCAGACGGCCGAAGCACGGCGTCGTCATCGAGCAGGCGAGCGACTGTCCGGCCGAGCGCGTCCGCACCCTGACGTTCCGCTCGGGCGGCGGCCGGTTCGAGGCCTGGCCTGCCTCGACGTCCGGGGCGCCGATGCGCCGGTGAACCGCCCCCGGCTCAGCCGGACTTCCAGCCGGGAAGCGTCGGCAGCACCTTCTCGGCGATGCGGAACAGCGCCGCGTCGTCCGGCGGCAGTCGGTCCTCGCGCCAGATGACCAGGTCGTAGGTGTCGCCCTTGTCCTTGGTGTCGCTCGCCACCAGCAGATGGCGGGCGACACCGCCGGGGCCCGACGTGGCGTCGCCGCCGTCGAGCCGGAAGGAGATGGCGATGGTCTGCCCCGAGTAGAGCACCGCCTTGTGTCCCAGGACCGTCTTGGACTGGGCCCCGGCGCCCAGGTAGTCGATCGACTCCGCGACCGGGAGGTCGTCGTACGACGCCGAGATCTGTACGGTGTGGGACTCCAGTTCGACCTTCGCCTCGGGGGTGATGGTCTTGGTGCCGCCGGCCCAGCGGGACTCGCTCTCGCTGCCCGACGCGTACTCCGCCTCCTCCAGCGGTGTGCCGACGAGCTTCGGCAGGTCCTTGCGGTTCAGCGCGGTGCACAACTGCGCCCCGGAGACCCGCTTCCTCGGCGCCGGTGAGGCGTCGTCCGAGGTCGAGCAGGTGGCCGGCCCGTTGTCCGTGCCCGGTCCGGCGAAGGCGTCCTGCAGCCACAGGCCACCGGCCACCACCCCGAACAGGACGAACGCCAGGATCGCCTGGCCCCACGCCCCCGTACCCTTCTCGGGCGCCCCTTGACGGTCGTTCATGTCCCCCACCCCGATGTCCCC
>NZ_LIRK01000989.1 GCF_001419765.1 Streptomyces torulosus | reverse complement strand
AGCAGTGCGGTGGAGATGCCGGTGCCGGCGCCTACGTCGACGGTGGTGGAGCGGGCGAACGGGCGGGCGGCCAGGTCCTCGATGGCGGGGAGGAGGGTGGGTGGATAGGAGGGGCGGCTCGCCGCGTACTGGGCTGCGGCCCTGTTGAACGAGTGGGCTCGGGACGCGCGTTGAGGGGTGTCCATGGGGACATGGTTGTGGTTCGGGGGCGGTTCGAGGAGGGGGCGTCCCCGTCCCTCAGCCCCGCCGCCGGGGGATTGTCCTGGCTCAGCCTCGGGGGCGGCGCTTGGCCGGGTTGCCGGTTCGCTTGGTGGTGCGGCGGGTGTACTGGTCCAGGGCGGTTTCGTAGGTCCGGCGGTGGAGGGACTCGCCGGGGGCCTCCTTGAGGGAGCGGAGGAAGTAGGCGGCGAGGGAACCTATGAAGCCGATGGCGAGGAGGCCGCGCAGGGTGGACTGGCGGTCCGGGTCCGGGCGCCGGGTGAACGAACCCCAGGTGTGGCCGAAGGCCAGGGCGCTGCACACGGCGAACATGACGACGACCGTGATCGAGACGAAGCCGCCCACCGCCGCCAGTTGCAGCCCCTCGTAGGCGAGGCGCAGCACGAGGCAGGAGGCCGCCACGGCGGCGAGGGAGCCGATGGAGACGGTCACGCGGCGGGTGGTGTAGTTGCCGTCGTGGTTCAGCCAGGTCGTCCCGAAGAAGCGGATGGGTTCGGGGAGGGGACCCTTGGGCGTCGTGGGGGCCTTGGTGGCCGCCGGGGTCGTGGAGCCCGCGGGTGCCTTGGCGGGCTGCGGCTTCGCCCTGGTTCCGGTCTGCTTGTCGCTCACGGGTCGATTATGGCTCCGGTGCGCGCGGCGACGACGAGCCGGGCTGGCGGCGGCCCCGGCCGGTGCGGTCCACGGCGGCGGTCGGCGGGGTCGACGGCCACAGAGCCAGTGCGATCACCGGTCAGCGCGGTCGAAGCCGCCAGCCAGTACGACCATCAGCCAACACGGTCGAGGCCACACCCCATGTGGCCACCAGTCAGCTCGGTCGACGGCCGCAAACCGTGGCGATGCGGCCCTCGACCGAGCTGA
>NZ_LIRK01000988.1 GCF_001419765.1 Streptomyces torulosus | reverse complement strand
GTGTCGGCGTGGGGCTTCGGCGGGTCGCGGCGGTGGTGTTCTGCGGGTGGCGCTCGCCATGGCAGTGCCCAGACCATCCAGGAGACGGATGATCGGCATCCTGGATCGCGATCGGAAACAGGCTGGGCAGGGCTCGCGCGGTGCTCCATAGTCGTCTCCACCCGGCGCCGGAGCCACCGTGCGCACCGCCGGTCCAGTCTTCCAGGCCGTCCAGTCTTCCGGACGGCCCTGCCGTCGGCGGTCGCGCCGCCGCTCCCGTATCCCGCTCAGCCAGGTGGAGTTCCCGCATGCCCGCATCCGTGCCCCCGCCCACGCCCACGCCGCCGACGCCCGCAGTCCCGGCGAGTGTCCCGGCCGTGGAGACCGAGCCCGCGACCGCCGTGTCCGGCCCCGGCCACCGGCTGCGCATCACGCTGCTGATGGCCGGCAGTTGCCTGCCCGTCCTGGGTGCCGTTCTCATCGCCCCCGTCCTGCCGCTGATGCGCGACCACTTCGCCGACGAGCCGGGCGTCGACGCGCTCGTCCCCATGGCCCTGACGATCCCCGCCCTCTCGCTGGCCCTGCTGGCCCCCTTCGCCGGGGTCGTCGTCGACCGGCTGGGCCGCAAACGGCTGCTCGTCATCGCCACACTGCTCTACGCCGTGTTCGGCACGTCCCCGCTGTGGCTGGACTCGCTCGGTGCGATCGTCGCCGGCCGCGTTCTCGTCGGCGTCGCCGAAGCCGCCATCATGACCTGCTGCACCACGATGATCGGCGACTCCTACGCGGGGAAGCAGCGCGATCGCTACCTCGCCCTTCAGACGATGTGCGCCTCGATCTCCGCGACCGCGTTCTTCGCGCTGGGCGGCGCGGCCGGATCGGCCGGCTGGCGCACACCGTTCTGGGCCTACGCCGTGAGCCTGCTGCTCGCCCCCGCCATGGCCATGTTCCTCCCCGGACCGCGACCGTCCGAGCGGACCACGGCCGCCTCCTCCCGCTCCGAGCCGGCCGGTCGGCGGCCCTCCCCCTGGCGGCCACTGCTCGGGACGTGCGCGCTGACCGTCCTCGGCGCCGTCCTCTTCTACACCGTGCAGGTAGAACTCTCCTTCCTCCTGGATGACATGGGCGTGACCAACCCAGGAGTGATCGGCCTGGCCGCCGCCGTCTCCAGCGCGGCGGTCGTGGCCGGTGCCGTCATCTTCGCCAAGTCCGATCGGTCGCCGCACACTTGGCTGCCGGTCGTGTTCGGCCTGTGCGCGCTCGGCTTCGCGGTGATCTGGCTCGCCCCCGATCCCCTCGTACTGACCGTCGGTGCCGTGATCAACTGCCTCGGCGGCGGGATCATGCTGCCGAGCCTGCTCACGCTGGCGATGTCCCGGCTCGACCACGCCGACCGGGGCCGCGGTACGGGACTGTGGACCGGGGCCTTCTTCATCGGTCAGTTCCTCTGTCCCCTCGTCGTGCTCGCGCTCATCTCCGCCGTCGGCAGTCTGACGAACGCCATGGGTGTCCTGGCGGCCGTCGGTGCGGCCGGCGCCACCGGACTCGCGCTGTCCGCGCACCGGCGCCGCACGAGGAGCGCTCCCGCCCCCGTCGCCCCGCCGACCGTCTGAGCGGTCGTCCAGGGCGCCCGGCTCCTCCCCTCCACGGCCTCGCCCGATACGGCCGCACCCGTTACGGCCGCACCCGTTACGGCC
>NZ_LIRK01000987.1 GCF_001419765.1 Streptomyces torulosus | reverse complement strand
GGCGTCGATCGGGGGCGGCGGCGGGGCACTTCCGGTGATCCAGAGTTGGACGGTGGTTCCGCCGAAGATGGGGCGGAAGCTGATTCCTTTTCCGTCGGTGCTTATGAGGTGGGCGGCGCCGTCGGCGGGTGCTTCCGGGTCGATCACCCAGTCTTCGCCGAGACTTTGGGCGATGGTGGCCGCGGTTTCCCGGACCGCGGCGTCGGTGATGAGCATGTGCGCTTCTCCAAGAGGTCTGTTGGTTGAGCGGCGGGGCCGCCTCCAAGGAGGCGGCCCCGGGGGCTGCTATGCGGGGCGCACTTCGTCGCCGTCGTCGAGGAGCATCGAGAGTCTCGAACCGCTGTCCCAGTTCACGGAGAGCTGGGCGAGTGCGGCGTCGAACCGGTAGACGGTGCCTTCGTCGCCGGGCTTGAGGTCGGTGTGCGGGTCGGTGGTGTGGACGAGGGCGATGCGGTCGCCCTGCTTGTAGGTCATCTGCTCTCCATTCGTTTCGCGTGGGGAGTTGTGGTTGGACTGCCGGTCTGCGTTGCAGGTCGCTAGGCGTCGTGGTCGCAGATCTGGGTGGGGCAGGCGCCACAGTCGAAGCAGTGGTCGCAGGCACAGGCTTCGCAGCCGGGTTCCTGGCAGCGGATTTCGTGGTTGCGGCAGTACGGGAAGGTGAACGGCAGCTCTTCCATGGCTCCCCCTTTCCTCATGGTTCTATTCTATATGCATTCGTGTGTGAATCAAGATCTCCCGCGAGAGATTTCGAAGAGTTTCCGCAGGTCAGGCGGCCACGTCGCGTATGAGGGCTTCCACCTTCTGAAGCGCCGCCAGGAAGACGGCCTGCGAGTGCAGCCGATCGCGACGCTCCAGAGAGTCGCGCGCCTCCTGGGCGGCCCTCGCGGGGACGTTGCCCTCGTGCAGGGTGTCACCGCACCCGATGAGCACGTGCGGACCTAGATCCCAGAGGATCGCGTTGACGGCGGCCCCCGCGGCCGCAAGCGGGTCGGCGTCCGTCAGTGACCAGCCGAACTCGTGTGGGTCGATGCCGCGTTCACGCATGACCTGCACGGCGGCACGGTACATGCCGCCGGTTCCGCCGGCGGGTTCGTCGAACGTCATACCGGGGGTGAGCGGCATGCCGTCGAGCAGCATCCTGGCCATCAGGTAGGCCACCTCCGGCGGCGTATGTATCTCCGCGAGCGCGTCGTGGGCGCCCTCGGAGCGCATGACGGCCAACACGGTCCCCATCACGTCCGTCGTGGAGCGGAGGTCAGCGTCATCACTGCTGGTCAAGTGCAGCAGCCCGTTGGTGAGTGAGGCTTCCACGACAGCGCGGACGGCCCCGGCCCGACGCGGGTCGGGATNNNGCGGCGAGCAGGTCGGTGTCGTCGAGGCTGAGCCACCAGTCGGCGGCGAGGTAGGCGTCCGGGCCACGAAGGGGCCAGAGAGCGAGCGTGGCGACCACGCCGATCGGGACCTCGATGGCGCTGCCTCCGTGTGCGTGGTGCCAGGCGTAGCTGACGGCTTCAGCGATCTCGAAGGCGTGGGCATGTGGGTTGCGCTGGGTCGGCCGATAGTGACCCAGCTTGCGCTCGACGACAGTGAGGGCGCGTGCGGGTTGGGCGGAGATGGTTACGGGGGTGGGAGCGGGCGGCAGGTCGGTGAGGTATCGGCGGG
>NZ_LIRK01000986.1 GCF_001419765.1 Streptomyces torulosus | reverse complement strand
GCGTTCACGCCCCTCACGGCCTCGGGGGGTGCGGCCGTGAGGGGCGTGAACGCCGGTGGTGCGCCGGTGAGGGGTGGCGCGCCCGGGGTCGTGCGGGCGGGCGTGCGACGGGTGGTGTTCGCGTTGTGTTCGGTGAGGATGTCGTGGAGTACGCGGCGCACCGCCAGGCGTATCGCCGCGACCGCGGGGTGGGGACCCATGTCCGGTTCCCTTCACGAAATTGTCGGGGGGTGAGCCCGAGGTCGGTCACTCAGAGTGTGTAGATGGTGACAGAACCGGGCCGTTCCCCGAGCATTGCACGCCTACCCATCGCTCACGGTCCCTCGGACGGGTGATTGGAGGGGCGTTCGCCTGCCGTCGGCCGGATTCGTTCACCACGCTCGCGTGCGGCTCACGACTCCGCCTTGCGGTGCACCCGTGCGACCCAGTCCGCGGGTTTGGCGATCTCCGCCTTGGTCGGCAGGGTGTTCGGCGAGGTCCACACGCGGTTGAACCCGTCCATGCCGACCTGTTCGACGACTGCGCGTACGAACCGTTCGCCGTCCCGGTACTGCCTCAGTTTGGCGTCCAGACCGAGCAGCTTGCGCAGGGCGAGGTCCAGTCGTGAGGCGCCCTTCGCGCGGCGCTGCTGGAACTTCTCGCGGATCTCGGAGACCGACGGGACGACCGCGGGACCCACTCCGTCCATCACGAAGTCGGCGTGTCCCTCCAGGAGGGACATGACGGCGGTGAGGCGGCCGAGGATCTCGCGCTGGGCGGGGGTCTGCACCAACTCCACGATCGAGTGACCGTCGTCGCCGACCTCTCCTTCGGGGCGGCCCCCCGCGAGTGACTGGGCGGCCTCCCGGATGCGCTCCAGGACCGTCATGGGGTCGACCTCGGTCTCCTGCAAGAAAGACTGGATTTCGCCCTCGAGGTGGTCACGCAGCCAGGGGACGGCCGTGAACTGGGTCCGGTGGGTCTCCTCGTGGAGGCAGACCCAGAGGCGGAAGTCGTGGGGCTGGACGTCCAGTTCGCGCTCGACGTGCACGATGTTCGGGGCGACCAGCAGGAGCCGGCCGCCGCCGTTCTCGCCCGCGGGGAGGTCGCGGGACGCCGGGGCGAAGGTCTCGTACTGGCCGAGGACCCGGGAGGCCAGGAACGACAGCAGCATGCCCAGTTCGACGCCGGTGACCTTGCCGCCGACGGCGCCCAGCACGGCTCCGCCGGGGCTGCCGGCGCGACGTTCCTGCATCTTCTCCAGCAGCGGTTTGAGCAGTTCCCGGAACCCGGCGACGTTCGCCCGGACCCAGCCCGGGCGGTCGACGACGAGGACGGGTGTGTCGTCGGCCTCGTCGGGGAGCATCCGCGTGAACGCGCGGACGTGCTCCTCCGACGCCTTCGCGTGTCGGCGCAGCTCGGCGACGATGGCGCGTGCCTCGTCGCGGCTCACGTCGGGGCCCGGCCGTACCAGCCGGGTCGCGGTCGCCACCGCGAGATTCCAGTCGACCATCTCGGCACCACCGATGCGCGTCATGTTGTCAACCGTACGGGAGCGCTGCCGCTGGGGGCAGGCCGCGCGATAGGTGGGGGGTGCCTTGGGTTTGTGGGCGACTGCGGGTGGGTGG
>NZ_LIRK01000985.1 GCF_001419765.1 Streptomyces torulosus | reverse complement strand
CCCCTCCTCCCGGGCCTCCTGCCCGGCCTGGGCATCGACGGCGACGACACCGACTGACCCGGCACGACGATGGGGCGCCCTTCGTGAGGAAGGGCGCCCCATCGTCGTACGTCGGCGGACGTCTCAGTCGACGAACGTCTCAGTCGGCGAACGTCTCAGAAGAACACCGACCGCCGCTGCACCAGCAGCTTGTACAGGGTGTGCTGGATCTGCTCCCGTACCTGGTCCGTCAGGTTGAACATCAGCATCGGGTCCTCCGCGGCCTCCGGCGGGTAGCCGTCGGTCGGGATGGGCTCGCCGAACTGGATGGTCCACTTGGTGGGCAGGGGGATCGCGCCGAGCGGGCCGAGCCAGGGGAACGTCGGGGTGATCGGGAAGTACGGGAAGCCCAGCAGGCGGGCGACCGTCTTGGAGTTGCCGATCATCGGGTAGATCTCCTCCGCGCCGACGATCGAGCACGGGATGATCGGCGTGCCCGCGCGCAGCGCGGTGGAGACGAAGCCGCCGCGGCCGAACCGCTGGAGCTTGTAGCGGTCCCCGAAGGGCTTGCCGAGGCCCTTGAAGCCCTCCGGCATGACCCCGACCAGTTCGCCCTGCTGCAGCAGCCGGGAGGCGTCCTCCGCGCAGGCCAGGGTGTGCCCCAGCTTGCGGGCCAGCTCGTTCACCACCGGCAGCATGAAGACCAGGTCCGCCGCGAGCAGCCGCAGATGGCGCCCTGCGGGGTGGTTGTCGTGCACGGCGACCTGCATCATCAGGCCGTCCATCGGGAGCGTCCCGGAGTGGTTGGCGACGATCAGGGCGCCACCCTCCGCCGGGATGTTCTCGATGCCCTTCACCTCGACCCGGAAGTACTTGTCGTACAGCGGCCGCAGCAGCGACATCAGCACCTGGTCGGTGAGTTCGGCGTCGTAGCCGAAGTCGTCGACCTCGTAGTCCCCGGTGAGCCGCTTGCGCAGGAAGGCGAGACCGCCCGCGATCCGTCGTTCCAGCGCCCCGCCGTCCACTGCCTCGGCG
>NZ_LIRK01000984.1 GCF_001419765.1 Streptomyces torulosus | reverse complement strand
GGCCCGCCGCGTCCACCCGGTGGCGCCGCTGCCCGCCCCCGCCGAGAAGGCCTTCGCCTCCTTCGACAAGGGCTCCGGCTCCCAGAACGTGGCCACCACCATGGCCTTCGTCCGCCTGATCAAGGACCTGGTCCGCGACAAGGAGACGGGCAAGCGCTGGGTGCCGATCGTCCCCGACGAGGCCCGCACCTTCGGCATGGAGTCGCTGTTCCCGTCCCTCGGGATCTACTCCCCCAAGGGCCAGACGTACGAGCCCGTCGACCGCGACCAGCTGATGTACTACAAGGAGGCCGAGAACGGCCAGATCCTCAACGAGGGGATCACCGAGGCCGGTTCGATGGCCGACTTCATCGCCGCGTCGACCGCGTACTCCACGCACGGCGAAGCGATGATCCCGTTCTACATCTTCTACTCGATGTTCGGCTGGCAGCGCACGGCCGACCAGATGTGGCAGCTCGGCGACCAGCTCGGCCGCGGCTTCCTCGTCGGCGCCACGGCCGGCCGTACGACGCTGACGGGCGAGGGCCTGCAGCACGCCGACGGTCACTCTCCGGTCATCGCGGCGACCAACCCGGCCGCCCTCACGTACGACCCGGCCTTCGCGTNNATCGTGAAGGACGGTCTGCGCCGGATGTACGGCGAGGCCGCGCCCGGTGAGGACCCGAACGTCTTCTACTACCTGACCGTCTACAACGAGCCGCTCCCGCAGCCCGCGAAGCCGGCCGGTCTCGGTATCGACGAGGGCATCGTCAAGGGCCTGTACCGCTTCAACACGGCCGAGTCCGCGGGCGTGACCGTCCCGGCGAACGCCCCGCGCATCCAGCTGCTGGGTTCCGGTACGGCCATCCACTGGGCGCTTCAGGCGCAGAAGCTCCTCGCCGAGGAGTGGGGGATCGCGGCCGACGTGTGGTCCGCGACGTCCTGGAGCGAGCTGCGCAGGGACGCCCTGGAGGCCGACGCGGCGCTGCTGCGCGGCGAGGAGCGCGTCCCGTACGTCCGTCAGGCGCTCCAGGGGGCCGAGGGTCCGGTGCTGGCCGTGTCCGACTACATGCGCCAGGTTCCCGACCAGATCGCCCAGTGGGTCGAGCAGGACTACTCCTCCCTCGGCGCCGACGGCTTCGGTCTCTCCGACACCCGCGAGGCGGCCCGCCGGCACTTCGGTGTCGACGCGCAGTCCATCGTCGTGGCGGCGCTCGCGCAGCTGGCGAAGCGGGGGGAGACCCGGGCGGCGGCGGTGAAGGAGGCCCGCGAGAAGTACGGGCTGTGAGGCTGTCGGGCGCCTTCTGAGTCGGGAAGCGCCTGTCGGTCGTCGGGTGCGGGTGGTTCGTGGCTTCTCGCGCGGCTCCCCGCGCGAACAACCCCCACCCAC
>NZ_LIRK01000983.1 GCF_001419765.1 Streptomyces torulosus | reverse complement strand
CGGCGTACGCCGGGGTGCCGGGCAGTACGCGGGCCAGCGACCGCAACAGCGACTTCAACGGTGACGGGTACGAGGACGTGCTGGTCGGCGCGCCGGGCGCGACCGTCAGCGGCAAGAGCGGGGCCGGGCTGGTGACCGTGCAGTACGGCTCGGCCAAGGGCATCGGCACGAGCGGTGCGGCCGTGTTCAGCCAGTCGACGGCGGGGGTCGCGGGCGCCGCCGAGGCGGGCGACGGCTTCGGCAAGGCGGTCGCGACCGGTGACCTCGACGGAGACGGATTCGACGACGCGATCGTCGGCATTCCCGGCGAGGACCTCGGCACCGTGAAGGACGCGGGCGGTGTGGCCGTCCTGTGGGGGTCGAAGTCGGGGCTCAGCGGCGCCGCGAGCAGCTGGTTGGAGACCGAGGAGCCCACCGCCGGTGAGCGGTTCGGCCTGGGCCTGGCGGCGGCCCGGTTCACGGCCGAGACCGACGGCGACCTCCTCGCCGTCCTGGACGGGTACGACGTGGAACTCTTCGCGTACGACGCCTCGAAGGCGAGCTCCCTGCGCCGGGAGTCCACACAGCGGATCGCCGCGCAGGCCGAGCCCCGCCGTATCCAGCCCAAGTCCCTGACCACCGGCGACTACGACAAGAACGGCTTCGCCGACCTCGTCGTGTCGGGCCTGAGCGTGGGCGACGAACCGGGGTACGGCTGGTCCACCTATCTGTCGGGGAACGCCGACGGGCTGAAGTACGAGCGTGACCTGCGCGGCGGGCCGGTGGCGGCCTCCGGCGACCTCAACAAGGACGGTTACGACGACCTGGTCACCGGCGAACCGCACTCCCCGGACGACGCGTACGGCGAGACGATGGCCGGCGGTCTGGTCGGGGTGAGGCTCGGCGGCCCCGACGGGCCCGCGGAGGAGCCGGACTGGTGGGTGCAGGACTCCCCCGGTGTGCCCGGTGTGGCGGAGCCCGGTGACGGCTGGGGCTCGGACCTGTCGGTGGCGGACACCGACGGCGACGGCTACGCGGACGTGGCGATCGGTGCGGCGGGCGAGGACATCGGCACCGTCCAGGACGCGGGCGCCGTGTGGGTGCTGCGCGGCTCGGCGTCCGGGCTGACCTCGTCCGGCGCTAAGTCGTGGGACCAGAACTCGGCCGACGTGCCGGGGGCCGCCGAGAAGGGCGACAAGTGGGGTGCCCAGGTGCGGCTGACCGACCCGAACCGCGACGGTCGCTTCGGGCTGCTGGCCGCCGCGCCCGGTGAGAACACCGGCGACGGTCACATCTGGGTGTTCTCCGCGGGTACGGGCGGCGTCACGGCCTCCGGGTCGTGGACGTACAACGCCGGTTCCCTCGGGGCGCCGCACGTGGACGCGCAGTTCGGGGCCGCGATCGACGAGTGAGCGGAGGGGCCGCGTCCCCCGGTGGGCCTCCCGCACGGTCACGGGAGGCCCGGACCGGTCAGGTGCCGTTCGACTGGGGCGAGCTGAAGAGGGGCGCGGACTCGCTCGTCGTGCCGCCGTCCGGTGGGGTGTCGTCCGTCTCGGGGGTCTGCGGCTGGGGCTGCGGCGGTGCGGAGGTCGAACTCCCCGGCGCCGACGGGGCCGACGGGGCCGATGAGGACGGGCTCGCCGAGGACGACGACGGGCAGGGGCTGGCGGTCCCGTCCCGCTTGGCGCCGGTCGACGTGGACGGGCACGGTTCGGGCGACTTGGTCGGCGGTGTCTCGGAGAACGAGGTCGACGCCGAAGGGGACGGCTGGTCGACCGGCGGGTTGGACTTCTTGTCCTTGTCGCCGGTGTCGCCGGACTGGCGGCTGAACCAGTCGTCGCGGTCGGGGTCGTACAGGATGAACACGTTGATGACCACGGTCGAGCTCTCGACGACCACGACGTTCTGTGGCCGGTACGACGGCCAGGCGTCGCCCTTGGGCTCGGGGGTGGTCTTCAGCGCGACCGGCGGGCGAAGCGGGTTGCCGCAGGCGCAGCGCACGCGGGGCACGCCCCGGTCGTCGACGAGGACGGCGGTTCCGGCCTGGAGGACTGCCTGGTAGGCGGTGGCGGCGCCATCGCGGTAGCCGTGGTTGGTGACGCGGGTGTCCATGCGCAGCTGCACCGGGGTGAGCGAGCGCAGATAGCCGGGCACGCCGGACGCCTGGACGCCGGCGACGGCCGCGAACGCCTCGTTCTTGGCGGGTACCGCCTGGAGGTACTCGATCTGCTTCTCGACGTCGCAGCTGGCGGTGTTGCGGGTGCCGCCGTAGAGGCCGGGGGCCGAACCGTCCACGGCGCGGGTCACGTTGGCGGGCTCCGACGGGGTCGGTGAGGCCGAGGGGCTCTGCGGGACGGAGCTGTCGGTCGCCGTCGACTTGGTGAACGGGTCGGGGCCCGACTTCCCCGCGGCCTGGAGGAAGACCTCTCCGTCGCCGTTGCCGCCGGAGCCGCCGGTGCGGGTGAGGACGACGGCCAGGACCACGGCGACGACGGCCGCGGTGGCGATGAGCGCGATTCGGGGAGCGGACCGCCACCAGGGGTGCCCCGGTTGGCCGGGCCCCGGCACCGAGTCACCGGAGCCGCCGCCCGGGCCGCCGGGACCACCCGGTCCCCCTGGGCCTCCCGGACCGCCACCGGTCCCGCCGGGGCCGCCACCCGTTCCGCCGGGGCCCGAGGCGTCGCCGGGGTGTTCCGGTGGCACCTGGCCGCCGGGCCATGTCGGGCCGGTGGAGGGCGGG
>NZ_LIRK01000982.1 GCF_001419765.1 Streptomyces torulosus | reverse complement strand
TAGGGTCTGTTGCGAAAGTGGATCTTGTTCGTTGATGATCACGTCCTGTGGGACGTGGGGATCTGACGAACGGCCAGTGGGCCCGGCTGGAGCCTCTGCTGCCGACGGGCATCAAGCCGGGGCGGCCGCAGGTGTGGACGCGGCGGCAGCTGATAGACGGCATACGGTGGCGGACCCGGACCGGTGCTCCCTGGCGGGACGTGCCCGAACGCTACGGGCCCTGGGACCGGGTCTATGACCTGTTCCGGCGCTGGGAGCGGGACGGCACCTGGGCAAGGATCCTCACCCAGCTCCAGGCCGAGGCGGACGCGAAGGACCTGATCACCTGGGAGGTCAACGTCGACTCCACCGTCTGCCGGGCTCACCAGCACGCCGCGGGAGCGGCGAAAAAGGGGACCTCCAGAAGGAACCGCCCGGCGGGATCTTCGTCGAGCCGGCCGACCACGGCCTCGGACGCTCCCGCGGCGGACTGACCAGCAAAATCCACCTCGCGGTCGAGCAGGGGCAGAAGCCCATGTCCGTCGTGATCACGGCCGGGCAGCGGGGCGACTCCCCGCAGTTCGAAGCGGTCCTGGAAGCCATCCGGGTTCCGAGGCTGGGGCTCGGCAGGCCGCGCAAGCGCCCGGACCGGGTGCGGGCCGACAAGGCGTACGAACTCCCGCGGCAATCGCTCCTACCTGCGCAGACGCGGGATCAAAGCCACCATTCCGGTTCCGGCGGACCGAGTCCGCAACCGCCTCAAGCGTGGACCGCGTGGCGGGCGCCCACCGAAGTTCGACAAGGACGACTACAAGCAACGGCACGCGGTCGAGTGCGGGATCAACCGGCTCAAGCGCCACCGGGCCGTCGCCACTCGGTACGACAAACTCGCCGTCCGCTACGAAGCGACAGTGCTGGTCGCAGCCATCAACGAGTGGCTGTGACCAGCACTTTCACAACAGGCCCTAGCAGACCGCGGTCCTCGGCATCGACGGCGAGGACGGGATCACCGACCTCGGCGAAGGGACGGTCACCGAGGATTCGGTCGATGCGCAACGAGATGGTCATGGCGGTGATCTTCTCAGCGGCCAGAAGCTGCGTGAAGCCACGGACCTCAAGAAGCCGAACAGAAGAACTTGACAGGGAAATGCGCGGAGGGCTGGATCACCGCCAACCCCGTTGAGGCCCGCCTCGGGCGGTTCGCCTCCGACATCCAGCCGAAGCCCAAGTCCAAGGGCCAAGGCGATGACCACGCCTGACCTCCACCTGGAGGACCCATGAGCAGTACCCCACAGAACGACGTCGACCACGCCCTCGCCTA
>NZ_LIRK01000981.1 GCF_001419765.1 Streptomyces torulosus | reverse complement strand
CTGCTGGGGCGGTCGGGGCCGGTGGGCTTCCCGGGGCGGCTCGCGACGGGATTCAGGCTGTCGCGCTCGGGCTGTTCGACGCGATCGAGGAGCACCCGTGGCTCGCGACGCAGCTGGCGACCCAGCTCTCCCGCAGCCCTTGGGGGACGGTGGCGCCACGCCTCTTCGAGAGCATCGGGCGGCAGGTCCGCGCGCTGGGCGTACCCGAGGACAGCTGGTTCACGGCGACCTCGGCCCTGATGCACTACATCCTCGGCGCCGCCGGCCAGAACGCCGCGAACAGCGCGAGCGCCCGCGCGCTCCCGCCCGACGTGGACCGCGATCAGTTCCTCGACACCGTGTCGACGGCGTGGGAGGAACTCGACCCCGACGAGTACCCGTTCACCCGGTCCCTCGCCCCCCATCTGCGCGGGCACGACGACCGGGAGCAGTTCCTCGCCGGGATCACCCTCATCCTCGCCGGCATCACCGTGGTCCACCCGCCCGCCGGATAGCCGCCTTCATCGCCTCATCGGACGACCGGCGGTACCTCCGTCCCTCCGCGCACCGTCCGGAAGAACGCCCGGACATCGGCGACCAGTGCCTCGGGCGCCTCCAGGGCGAGGAAATGGCCACCTCGGTCCAGCTCCGTCCACCGCACGACGTGGTGGTCACGCTCGGCCCAGCGCCGGACCGTCACATCATGCGCGGAGACGAGCACGCCGGTGGGCACGCGATGACCACCGGCCGCCTCCGCCCACTCGCTCGCCCCGTCCCGCGCTCCGTCCGCTTCCCACGCCCCGTCCCAAGCGCCGTCCGCTGCCCAGGCATTCGCGGAGATCTCCTCGTAGTACACCTGGGCGGCGGAGGCGGCGGTGCCGGTGAACCAGTACAGCGAGACGTTCGTCAGCATCCGGTCCCGGTCGACGCTGTCCTCGGGCAGCCCGTCCTCCGGGTCGGTGAGTTCCTTGAACTTCTCGACGATCCAGGTCAGCTGGCCCACGGGTGAGTCGGTGAGGCCGTACGCCACGGTCTGCGGGCGCTTGGAGTTGCACTGCAGGTAACCGTCGTTGAAGTCCTGCATGGCCTGCCAGCGTCGCTGCTCCACCTCGCTGAGGCCGTCCGTCTCGCCCTCCGCGCCCACCGGGAAGGCGATCATGGCGTTCACATGGACACCGATCACCCGGTCCGGGGCCTGCTTGCCGATCTCGGGGGCCACCCAGGAGCCGGTGTCGTAACCCTGCACGCCGTAACGGTCGTAGCCGAGACGGGACATCAGCCCGGCGAGGACACCGGCCATCCGGGCCGCGTTCATACCGGGGCCCGACAGCGGCGTGGAGAAACCGAACCCCGGCAGCGACGGGACGACCAGGTGGAACGCGTCCACCGGGTCGCCACCGTGTGCCCGCGGATCGGACAGCGGCCCGATGACGTCCAGGAAGTCCACGACGGAGCCGGGCCAGCCGTGCAGCAACAGCAGCGGCGTGGCGTCCGGCTCCGGCGAACGCACATGGAGGAAGTGCACGTTCTGCCCGTCCACCGTCGTCGTCCACTGCTCGTACGAGTTCAGCAGCGCCTCCTGGGCCCGCCAGTCGAACCCGGTGCGCCAGTACTCGGCGAGCTCCTTCGCGTAGCCCACCGGCACGCCACGGCTCCACCCCACATCGGGCACCTCGGCGGGCCACCGCGCGGCCGCGAGCCGTGCGCGGAGATCGTCCAGCTGGGGTCGGGGGATGTCGACGCGGAAGGGCCGCAGGGCTTGATCGGTGGGGTGCGCGGGCATGGCGGGGGTGTCCTGAACGGCGTGTCCGCCGGGGGTGGGCTTCGTCATGGCAGCGACGCTAGGGACCGGTTAGGTCACCTACGGGCCTAAGGACGCGGCAGTCTCGTGACCATGCTGGAGACCTCCGGGCGGCTGCTGAGACTGCTCGCCCTGCTGCAGACCCACCGCGAACGTGACCGTTCCGGCGCGGAACTCGCCGAGCACCTGGGCGTCAGCCGCCGCACCCTGCGCCGCGACATCGAACGGCTGCGCGACCTCGGCTACCCCGTGCACGCCGCCCGGGGCGCCGCGGGCTACCGCCTCGGCGCCGGTGCGAGTCTGCCCCCGCTGCTGCTGGACGACGAGGAGGCCGTGGCGGTGGTCGTCGGGCTGCGCACCGCCGCCGACGGTACGGTCGCGGGCATCGAGGAGGCCTCGCTGCGCGCCCTCACCAAGCTGGAGCAGGTACTGCCCTCCCGGCTGCGGCACCGGGTCACCACCCTCCACACCGCCACGGTGCGGGCGGGGGCCGCGCCGGCCCCGAAGGTCTCGCCGGACACCCTCATGACCATCGCCGAAGCCTGCCGCCGCCGCGAACACCTCCGCTTCACCTACACGACCCGGCACGTGACCAGCCCTCACACCGCCGAGCCGCCGGTGCCGCCCACCACCGCGGGGGTGGGCGGCACCGGCGGCTC
>NZ_LIRK01000980.1 GCF_001419765.1 Streptomyces torulosus | reverse complement strand
AGTAATCACTCAACGTGATGCGCGCCACAGTGGGTGACACCAGCGGATACCGCCGTCCCACCCACCACCCCCGTCACCCGACCCGCCCGCTATGTTCGAGCCGTTCATCCGACATTCGGAGCTGGCATGCAGAAGACAGACGAACCGGCCGAGGAGACGGCGGCAGCGGTGAGAGCGGCCCAAGCGAAGGCGACCGACGCGAAGGCGATCGACTCGAACACGCCCGAGGATGCGGCCGAGCACTCCTGGCCCCGCCACTGGCTCCTCCTGCTCCTCGGCGCGGCCGTCGTCCCCGGTGCGGTGCTGTTCCTCGTCGGGCGGGGGCTGGAGGAACCGGCCGTGCAGGCGTGGCGGACGGTGTGTCTGTCCATCGCCGTGCAGGCGCTGCCGTTCCTGCTCCTCGGTACGGCCCTGTCGGGGGCCATCAACGCGTTCGTACCGGCGAAGGTGTTCAGTCGGCTGCTGCCCCGCAACCCCGCCCTGGCGGTCCCGGTGGCGGGCGCCGCCGGAGTCGTCCTGCCCGGCTGCGAGTGCGCGTCCGTGCCGGTCGCGAACAGTCTGATACGCCGGGGGGTCGACCCGGCAGCCGCGTTCGCCTTCCTGCTGTCGGCCCCCGCCGTCAACCCGATCGTCCTGGTCGCCACCGCGGTCGCCTTCCCCGGCAGCCCCGAGATGGTGCTGGCCCGGCTGCTCGCCTCGCTCCTCACCGCCGCTTCGATGGGCTGGCTGTGGCTGTGGCTGGGCCGCGCCGAGTGGCTGAAGCCGGTCCCCCGCCACACGGGTCACCACGTGGGGCGCAGCCGCTGGACGGAGTTCCGGCTCGGCTTCCAGCACGACTTCCTGCACGCGGGCGGCTTCCTCGTGGTCGGCGCGATGGCGGCGGCCACGTTCAACGTCGTGGTCCCGCGTTCCGTGCTCGACACCTTCGCCGACTCGCCCTGGCTCTCGGTGCTGTTCCTCGCCGGGCTCGCCATCCTCCTGTCCGTCTGCTCCGAGGCCGACGCCTTCGTCGCCGCCTCCCTCTCCGGCTTCTCGCCCCTCGCGCGGCTGACGTTCATGGTGGTCGGGCCGATGGTCGACCTGAAGCTGATCGCCCTGCAGACGGGCACGTTCGGCCGGGCCTTCGCGCTCCGCTTCTCCGCCGCGACCGTCGTCGTGGCGATCCTCGCCAGCGCCCTGATCGGAGGCGTCCTGCTGTGAAACGACCTCTCCAGGCCCTCCTGCTCCTCGTCAGCGGTCTCGGCCTGCTCCACGCGACGGTGTTCACGGACCTCTACCTCAGATACGTGAAGGAGGGCATGCGCCCCCTGCTCATCGCCTCGGGAGCCGTGCTGCTCCTGCTGGGCGCGGCGGAAGCGTGGTCGCTCCGCAAACCGACCGCCCCCACCCCGAGCGACGCGCCGGCCGCCCCCGACCAGACCGACCAGCACCAAGCCCATGAAGACACGGATCACAGTCACCACGACCGAGACCACGACCACGACCGAGACCACGGCCACGGGCATGACCACTCCACCCCGCCCCGCATAGCCTGGCTCCTCCTGCTCCCCGCCCTGAGCCTGCTCTTCTACGCGCCGCCGGCCATCGGCGCGTACAGCGCGTCCCGTGAGGCGCCGAAGGCCGTGGCGGTGAAGGACCAGGACGAGTTCGAGCCGCTCCCCGCGACGTCGCCGCTGCCGATGACCCTCACGGACTTCACCAGCCGTGTGCAGCAGGACCGGGCGAAGGCCATCGAGAGGCGGGTGGTCCGGATGACCGGTTTCGCGACGCCCGACGGGAGCGGCGACGGCTGGTACCTGACCCGTTCGATCTTCAGCTGCTGCGCGGCGGACACGCAGTTCGTGAAGGTCCGCGCCCACGGCACCCCGGCCCCGCTCGCGGACACCTGGGTCACGGTCACCGGCACCTGGCACGCCGGCGGCACCCTCGGGACGAATTCCGCCGACGTCGCCCTCGACGTCCGCACGATCGAGAAGGTCCCCCGCCCGACGAACGGCTACACGGACGCCCTCCCACCCCTGGCCGACTGACACCCCGCCCGCATCCCACCTTGGAGAGGAGAACGGTGCTCCCCTTCTTCGTCTACGGCACGCTGCGCCCCGGCGAGCACAACCACGACCTCTTCCTCCGGGGCCGCACGAGTTCCGAGGAACCGGCGACGATGCGGGGCCTGGCGCTCTACGACGGCCCCGGCTACCCGTACGCCGTCGAGGCCCCCGGCGAAGCGGTTGAGGTGAAGGGCGACCTGATCACGGCCCGCCCCGAGGCGTACGAGGCGCTCCTGCGCTCCCTGGACCACCTGGAGGAGTACAGCCCCGGTGCCCCCACGAACCTGTACGAACGGGTCCGCCGCGCCGCCGTCCTCGCCGACGGCACGTCCGTGCGGGCATGGGTGTACGTCGCCGCGCCGACGGTCGCGGCGCGGCTGCGGGCGCGGGGGACGAGGATCGAGAGTGGGGACTGGTCGGGGGAGGGGCG
>NZ_LIRK01000098.1 GCF_001419765.1 Streptomyces torulosus | reverse complement strand
CCCGGCGCTGCGGGCCGGGGCGCGCGGCTATCTCACCAAGGACGCCGACGGCGACGAGATCGTACGGGCGGTCCATGCCGTGCTGGACGGGGACGCCGGCCTGTCCCCGCGGGTCCAGCGGCGTCTGTTGGAGCAGCTGGCCCACCCGGATCCGGCGCCCGCCGTGCTCCCCGACCGGCTGACCGCCCGTGAGGCCGAGGTGCTGGCCCGTATCGCCGACGGGCTCAGCAACACGGAGATCGCCCGTGCCCTCCAGGTCTCCCCGGCCACGGTCAAGACGCACATCAACAACCTCTTCGCCAAGACGGGCGTCAAGGACCGGGCGCAGGCGGTGCGTTACGCGTATCAGAAGGGCCTGACGCGTCCGCCGGGGGCGTAGCTGGGGCGCCCGTCCGGCTTCCTGGCGGGTGGGCGGCCGTCGCGGCGGTCCGGCGCGTGACGGATGTCGACCCGAGGGGTTGACGGGGTCGTGTGGGGCGGTCACCTTCGAAAGCGCATGAACTGGGAGCGCTCCCATACTCCGCACCCGTCCGTCCGCGTGTCGAAGGGATGTCACATGCACATGTCTCGCCCCTTGCCCCCACCGTCACACCTCTCCCGCAGGACCCTGGTCGCGGCCGCCGCAGCGGGGCTCGCCACCGCCGCCGTCCCCTCCCCCGCGCGGGCGGCCGCCGACGCACGGGCCGTCTTCCACACCGTGGGCCGGGTCAAGGAGGCCGCCGACGGGATGGTGCAGTACACCTGGCCCGGTGTGTACTTCGAGGCGCGGTTCCGGGGCACTGGCATCGGGATCGTCCTCGACGACACGAACAACGACTACGACGTCCGGATCGACGGGACGACCGCCGCCACACTGGTCACCCCGGGCCGCACCGTGTCCTGGCTCCGCGGCCTGTCCGACACCGAGCACACGGTGCGGCTGGTCAAGCGCACGGAGAGCCCGTGGGCGGTGGGGCGGTTCGGCGGGTTCACGGCGGCCCCCGGCGGGGCGATCCTCGGCGCCCCCCGGGCGCGGACCCGGCAGATCGAGTTCATCGGCGACTCGTTCACCGCCGGGTACGGCAATGTCTCGCAGACGCGGGACTGCTCGGGCAACGGCGGCGTCAACCGGAACAGCAACGCCGATCTCGCGTTCGGCTCGCTGATCGCGCGCAGGCTCGACGCGGACCACCAGCTCAACGCGATCTCCGGTCGCGGCATGGTCCGCAACTACAACGGCGGCGACCCGGGCGTCAGCTACCGCACGTTCTACGAGCGGGCCCTGCTGAACGTGGACGGCGACGTGTGGCGCAAGCCCGACAGCTGGCGCCCCCAGGTCGTCGTGATCGGTCTGGGCATCAACGACTTCTCCACCCCCCTGCGTCCCGGTGAGCGCTGGGCCACCCAGGAGGCACTGGTCGCCGACTACGAGAGCGCCTACCACGGGTTCCTCGACCGGCTGCGGGCGCGCTACGGCCCCGGTACGTTCCTGGTGGTGTCGGCCACCCGGCCGTTCGCCGACGCGACCACGAGGATCGTGCGGGAGCGCAACCGGCGGGGCGACGACCGGGTCCGCCACTTCTTCTTCGGCGACGCGGCCCTGGACCTCCTCGGCTGCGACTGGCATCCGTCGCTCAGCGACCACCGGACCCTCGCGAACCTGCTCACCGAGTTCGTGGCGCGCCTTCCGCTGCGCTGGTAGCGGGCGGCCGGGCCCTTTCGCGGCCGGGGTTCAGGCCGGTAGGGCCTGCCCCGGCCGCAGTGCGTCGAGGAGACCGGCGTGGTGGAGTCCGGCCACGGGGGCGAGGAGGTCGGGGTGGCGCAGCAGCGCGGCGGCCCGGCGGTCCTGGACGTCCGGATCGAGCAGCCGGCGGAAGGCTACGGGGGAACCGGCGGTGTGGTGGGTGCCGGCGAGGGCGGTCACCGCGGCGCCGGCCAGGGCGGGGTCGGTGAGCAGGCAGGCCGCCCAGCTGGCGACGACCTCGTCCACCCAGCTCCGCCAGGCGTGCTCGTCCTCGGCCACGGGGTCCGTCTCGTCGGCCGTCTCGTAGCCGGTGATCCAGTCGAGCCGGGCCGAGCCGCCGGGTCCGGCGACGCCGACGAGGCCCGCGTCCATCGGCGTCGGGTAGCGCAGCCAGGCGGCCACGGTCACCGCCTGCCGGGCCTGGGCCTCGCAGAGGGCGGAGTCGATCGCGCCGCCGCCCGCCGGGTAGGCGCGGGTCAGCCACTGGGCGGTCGCGGCGATGAGGGGAGAGAGATCTGCGTGCACTGGGCCATCCGGGGTACTGGGGAGCGCGCACCGAAGAACGTAGCCGGGGACCGTCGCGACGGAAATGGCGCAGGCCACGCAACGGACGTGTCCTCGGCCACAGAGGCCGGCCGACCTGACCACCACGGGATCAATACGTCGATACCAGACACGAAGGGGGTTCACTGGCCCCCTTCGGGCCCGCCCGCAGCAGACGGCCGGGACAGGCGGAAAGGAGCGAGTCATGGGACACGGCGGAAACGTCGTCGAGGAACTCAAGACCGACCATCGCGAGGTGGAGGAGCTCTTCGGCAAGATCGAACAGCTGCCCTCGGGGCACGCCAAACGCAAGGAGTACGCGGACCAGGTCACCATCGAGCTGATCCGGCACTCGGTCGCCGAGGAGGCGTACCTCTACCCGGCGGTCCGTGAGCACGTGCCCGACGGGGACGCGATCGCCGACCGTGAGCTGCAGGACCACGCCGAGGCCGAGCGTCTCATGAAGGACCTGGAGCGGTGCGAGGCCGACGACCCCGAGTTCGACCGGCTGATCACCCAGCTCATGACGGAGATCAGGAGCCATGTGCGGGACGAGGAGAGCAATCTCTTCCCCCGGATGACCCGGTCCTGTCCGGCGGAGATGCTGGACCAGCTGGGCGACAAGGTGCGGACGGCCAAGAAGACGGCGCCGACCCGGCCGCACCCGTCCGCGCCGGACAAGCCCCCGGCCAACAAGATGCTGGCGCCGGGCATGGGTTTCGTCGACCGGCTGCGCGACGCGATGTCCGGCCGCGGCAAGGAGTCCTGAGGCACCGGTCGGCGGCCGGCACGGACTCGGGGCCCGGGGCGGATGTCCGCCCCGGGCCCCCGTGTCATCCGCCTGAGGCGATGCCGGCCATGGTCTCGACGGTCAGGTCGAGTTCGGCTTCGGTGTTGTAGTAGTGCGGGGAGAGGCGCACCAGCGGGTGGACGCCCCGGTGTTCGGTGTCGAACTGGGTGTGCTCGGGGACGGTGTACGTGACGTTGATGCCGTGTCCCGCCAGGGCGGCGGCGACCTCGGCGGCGGGCACGCCGTCGACCTTGGCGGTCACGATGGCGCAGCGGTGCGCGCCGAGGTCGTGGGTGGTGACGCCGGGCAGGGCGTCGAGGCGGTCGCGCAGATACGCGCCGAGGGCGAGGGCCCGTTCGCCGATCCGGTCCAGCCCCAGGTCGAGGGCCTGGCGTACGGCGGTTTCGAGGCCCAGCACATTGGCGTAGCCGGTCTCCCAGCTCTCGAAGCGCCGGGCGCCCGGCTGCCAGGTGAAGCCCCGCTCGCCGTCCCAGGTGGCCGCCTGGATCTCGATGACGTGCGGCTCCAGGTACTCCAGTGCCTCGGGCCGTACCCACAGGAAGCCGGTGCCGCGTGGGCCGCGCAGGAACTTGCGGCCGGTGGCGGTGAGCAGGTCGCAGCCGATCTCGGTGACGTCGACCGGGAACTGTCCCACGGACTGGGTCGCGTCGAGCAGGAACGGCACCCCGGCGGCGCGGGTGATCCGGCCGATCTCGGCGGCCGGGTTGATCAGGCCGCCGCTGGTCGGCACATGGGTGACGCCGACCAGCCTGGTCCGCTCGTCGATGAGGTCGGCGAGGGCGGCCGTGTCGAGCTGACCGTGCTCGTCGTCGGGGACGACGACGATCTCCGCGCCGGTGCGGCGAGCGATCTGGAGGTAGGCGAGGACGCTGCTGCCGTACTCGTCGCGGCCGGTGAGGATGCGGTCGCCGGGCTTGAACGTCAGGGAGTAGAAGGCGGCGTTCCAGGCGTGGGTGGAGTTGTCGAAGAGGGCGACCTCCTCGGGCCGCCCTCCCAGCAGTCGGGCGATATGGGTGTAGGTGGCGTCGATCCGTTCCCTCTCCCGTGCCGCGGCCTCGTAGCCGCCGATGGCGGCCTCGAGTTCCAGGTGGGAGGTGACGGCCGTCAGGGTCTGCCGGGAGAGCAGGCCGGCTCCGGCGTTGTTGAGGTGGATCCGGTGGGCGGTGCCCGGGGTGTCCCGGCGTAGTGCGTCGACATCCATGGGGCCATCCTTCCCGGTCGTCACCGCTGGGTGAACTGTGCGCGCCCCGGCTGGTCGGCATTCGGGGTGGCGGTGACGCCGGTATCGGTGAGTGTCCGGCTGTGGATGTCGCTGACGCCAGGGTGGCGACCGGCCGAACTTCTGCCCTGTCGAGGACCGGTCGTTGTCACCCGGGGAGCAACGCCGGGCCCGGGGGACTCAACTCCCGCAAACGAAACGGCGATCACACCGGACCTCTGCCGTCGCGCTGCCATATTCGGAAGCCACTTCGGAGGTGGCTGTGACGCTAGAGGTGACGACATCCCGGACGAGGCGGCCCGCGGAACGGACGCCGACCCGCCTGCCCGAACCCGCCGCCGGCCCGGTCGGCGCCCCCGCCGCCGGCCCGGTCGGCGCCCCCGCCGTCGGGCGTGCCCCGGACCGCACCGCCGACCGTGTGCGCGAGCTGGCGGAGCGCCGGGCGGTGGCGACGGCTCCGGGCGGGCCCAGGAGACGCGGCGAGTACGGCGCCCGGGAGCGGATCGATCTGCTGCTGGACGCGGGCTCGTTCACCGAGACCGGCCTGTTCGTCCGGGCCCGGCCCACCGGCGACGGCGCCCACCGCCCCCACGGCGACGGGGTGGTCACCGGGCACGGCACGATCGACGGCCGCCCGGTCTGTGTGTTCGCCCAGGACTCGACCGTCTTCGGCGGCAGCATGGGCGAGGCGTTCGGGGAGAAGACCCTCGCCCTGATGGACCTCGCCCTGAAGACGGGCTGCCCGGTCATCGGCCTCAACGACGGTGGCGGCGCCCGCATCCAGGAGGGCGTCACCTCGCTCGCCCTCTACGCCGAGCTGGTCCGCCGCAACGTACGGGCGTCAGGGGTGATCCCGCAGATCTCGGTCGTCCTCGGGCCGTGTGCGGGCGGGGCCGCCTACTCCCCCGCGATCACCGACTTCACCGTGATGGTGGACGGCGCCTCGCACATGTTCGTCACCGGACCCGACGTCATCGAGACCGTCACCGGTGAACGCACCAGCGCCGAGGAACTGGGGGGCGCCCGCGCCAGCAACACCGTCAACGGCAACGCCCACTTCCTCGCCGCCGGCGAGGTGGACGCCCTCGACACCGTACGGGACCTGCTGTCGTACCTGCCCGCCAACAACCTGGAGCGGCCCCCGCGGTACGCGCCGGGGGCCGCTCCCGACGGGGCGGTCCTGGACACGGTGGTACCGGACCGGCTCGGGCAGGCCTACGACATGCGGGACGTGCTCCGCGCGGTCGTCGACGACGGTGAACTGCTGGAGGTGCAGGAGCTGTTCGCGCCGAACATCATCTGCGCCCTCGCGCTCGTCGAGGGCGCCCCCGTCGGGGTCGTGGCGAACCAGCCGCTGCACGCCGCCGGGGTCCTCGACATCGACGCCTCCGAGAAGGCGGCACGGTTCGTACGGTTCTGCGACGCGTTCGGCATTCCGCTGCTGACCTTCGCCGACGTCCCCGGGTACCTCTCCGGCGTCCGCCAGGAGCAGGCGGGCATCATCCGCCGGGGCGCCAAACTGCTGTACGCGTACGCCGAGGCGACCGTCCCGAAGGTCACGGTGGTGGTGCGCAAGGCGTACGGCGGCGGCTACGCGGTGATGGGCTCCAAGCACCTCGGCGCCGACATCAACCTGGCCTGGCCCACCGCGCGCATCGCCGTCATGGGCGCCGAGGGCGCGGTGGGCGTCCTGCACCGCCGTGAACTCGCCGCGTCGGCCGACCCCGACGCACTGCGCGCCCGCCTCGTCGCCGCGTACGAGACGACGCACGGCACGCCGTACCTCGCCGCCGAGCGGGGGTACGTCGACGCGGTCATCGCCCCTCGCGACACCCGCTCCCACATCTGCCGCGCGCTGCGTGCCCTCGGCGGCAAGCGCGCCGCGATGCCCGAGCGGCGCCACGGCAACATCCCGCTCTGACCGGCCCGTCCGCCCCCGCAAGCACCGTCCCGCGACGTGAGGAGCCATGCCCGATGGACAGCCGCCGTCCCCCGTTCGCACCCCCGTTCCGGAGTCTGCCGGAGTACGTGGGGCACTGGGCCACGACCACTCCCGACCGTCGGGCGTTCACGTTCGTCGACCATCCGGCCCCGCACTCGCGGGGCGTGCACCGCACGCTGACCTGGCGGCGGCTGGACCTGCGGGTGCGGGCGGTGGCCGCCCGGCTCGCCGAGGAGGCCGCGCCCGGGGAGCGGGTCGCGGTGCTGTGCCCGCAGGGGACGGACTACGTCACCGCGTTCCTCGCGGCACTCACCGCCGGGCTGGTCGCCGTACCGCTGTACCCGCCCGGTCTGCCCGGCCACGGCGACCGGCTGGCCGCCGTGCTGGCCGACGCGGACCCGGCCGTCGTCGTGACGACGGGCCGTCTCCGGGACGAGGTAGGGGAGTTCTGCGGAGACCGGGGCCCGCGGATCGTCGCCGCCGACGAGGTGCCCGACGCCGCCGCCGAGAGGTGGCGGCCGGAGCCGCCGGACGCCACGGCGGTCGCGTACCTCCAGTACACCTCCGGCTCGACCCGCACCCCGGCCGGTGTGGAGATCACCCACGCCAATGTCGTCGCCAACGCCCGCCAGGCGCTCACCGCCTACGGGGCCGACGCCCAGCCGGTGACCTGTGTGGGCTGGCTGCCGCTCTACCACGACATGGGGCTCGTGCTGAGCGTCGCGGCGCCGGTGGTGCGGGGGGTGCTGTCGGTGCTCATGGACCCGGTGGCGTTCCTGCACGAGCCCGTGCGCTGGCTGCGGCTGCTCGCCGCGCATCCGCGGGCGCTGAGCGCGGCGCCCAACTTCGCCTACGACTACTGCGCGTCGGCCGTCACCGAGGCCCAGAAGGCGGGGCTGCGGTTGGACGGGGTGGCCGCGCTGATCAACGGCAGCGAGCCGGTGCGGCCCGGTACGGCCGACCGTTTCCATGCCGCGTTCGCCGCGCAGGGGCTCCCGGCCGGGACGCACTGCCCGTCGTACGGGCTGGCCGAGGCGACCGTCTTCGTCAGCGCGGCCCGGCCGGGCGAGCCGGTGCGCGGGATCGCGCTCGACCGTGACGCCCTCGCCACCGGCAAGGCGCTGCCCGCCCGGCCCGACGATCCGCGGGCGGTGCTGCTGGCCGGCTGCGGCACCCCGGCGGGCCAGCGGGTCCGGATCGCCGACCCGGTGTCCCGTGCCGCGCTGGCGGAGGGGGAGGTCGGCGAGATCTGGGTACGGGGCCCCAACGTGGGGCGCGGCTACCGGAATCAGGAGCGGCAGACGCGGCGGGTCTTCGGCGCCGTGTTCGCCGACCCCGGCGACGGTCCCGGCGCATGGCTGCGCACCGGTGATCTGGGGACGGTCCTGGACGGGCAGTTGGTCGTCACCGGGCGGCTGAAGGACCTCATCGTCGTCGACGGCCGCAACCACTACCCGCAGGACGTGGAGGCCACGGCCCAGGACGCGCACCCGGCGCTGCGCCGCGACCGGCTCGCCGCCCTCGGCGTCCCCGGCGGCGCGGGCGAGCAGGTCGTGGTCGTCGCGGAGCACGTCCGGACCACGACCCTCGCCGACCTCGACGTCCCGGCCGTGACCCGCGCGGTGCGCGCCGCCGTCTCCGCCCGCCACGGGCTGCGCCTCGCCGACGTCGTCCTGGTGCCGCCGGGCACCGTGCCCCGGACGTCCAGCGGCAAGGTGGCGCGGGCCCTCACGCGCGAGCGGTATCTGGCGGGTGCCTGGGCGGAGGTCTCCCCGTGAGGGCCGTCCGGGACGTCGACGAGGGCGAGTTGCGGCGGCTGGTCGCCGAGCGGGTGGCCGCCTGGACCGGTGCGGCGGTGGCGGACGTACCGATGGACCGGCCGCTCGCCGACCTCGGCATGTCCTCGCGGGACGCCGTCGTCCTCGCCGGGGACCTGTCGCGGGCGACGGGCCGGGACCTGCCGGTCACCCTGATCTGGGAGGCGTCGACCGGCGACGCCCTGGTGGCCCGGCTGTGCGGTACGGAGACGGAGGCGCGACCGCCGGTCGTACGGGCCCCCGTGACGGCCCCGCCGGGCGAGCCGATCGCGGTCGTCGGGGTGGGCTGCCGGCTGCCGGGCGGTGTGCGCGGGCCCGGCGACTACTGGCGGCTGCTGACCGAGGGCGTCGACGCGGTCCGCCGGGTCCCGGAGGACCGCTGGCGTGACTTCACCGCGTTCCCGCCCGCCGACGCCCAGCCGTACGGCGGGTTCCTCGACGACATCGCCGGGTTCGACGCGGACTTCTTCCGGATCACCCCGCGCGAGGCGGCGGTCATGGACCCGCAGCAGCGGATCCTCCTGGAGGTCGTCCAGGAGACCCTCGACCACGCCGCCGTCCCGGCCGCGTCCCTCGCGGGCACCGCCACCGGGGTCTTCGTCGGGATCTCCGCACCCGAGTACGGGCAGCTCACCGGCGCCGACCCGGCGGCCGTCGACCCCTGGGCGCCGGCGGGCGGGGCGCTGAGCGTCGCGGCGGGACGGCTGGCGTACGTCCTCGACACCCGGGGGCCCAGCATGGCCGTCGACACGGCCTGTTCGTCGTCGCTGGTCGCCGTGCACCACGCGTGTGTCAGCCTGCGCACCGGCGAGAGCGACGCGGCGATCGCCGCCGGGGTGAACCTGCTGCTGTCCCCCGCGGTCACCGTCGCCTTCCGGCGGGCGGGCGCCCTCGCGCCGGACGGGCGCTGCAAGCCGTTCTCGGCGGCGGCCGACGGCATCGGGCGGGGCGAGGGCTGTGCGGCCGTGCTGCTGAAGCGGCTCTCCGACGCCGAACGGGACGGCGACCGCGTCCTCGCCGTCATCCGCGCCACCGCGGTCAACTCCGACGGCCGCTCCAACGGCCTGCTGGCGCCCAACCCGGCCGCCCAGCGGGACCTGTTGGCCACCGCGTACGCGCGCGCCGGGCTCGCCCCGGCGCGCGTCGACCATGTCGAGGCGCACGGCACCGGCACCCCGCTCGGCGACCCGATCGAGGCGGGCGCGCTCGCCGCGGTGCTCGGCGCGGGCCGCGACGCCGACCAGCCGCTGCTCCTCGGCTCCGTCAAGGGCAACCTCGGGCATCTGGAGTCGGCCGCCGGGATCGCCGGCCTGGTGAAGACCGTGCTCGCCCTGCACCACGACCTCGTCCCGCCGTCGCTGCACTGTCTCGCCGAGGGCAGCTCCCTCGACGACGAACGGCTGCGGGTCGTGACCGAGCCCGAGCCGTGGCCCCGGTACGGCGGTACGGCCACCGCGGGGGTGTCGGGGTTCGGGTTCGGCGGCACCAACGCCCATGCCGTGCTGGAGGAGTGGCGGCCCGGCGCCCTGCTGCCGCCCCCGGCCGACGCGCCGACGGCCCGCGTCCACGTCCTCTCCGACGCCGACCCCGCGCGAATCCGGGACACGGCGGCCCGGCTCGCCGACTGGCTCGGGAGGCCCGAGGGCGACGCCACGCACCTGGCGGACGTGGCCCGCACCCTCGCCGGACGCGTCGGCCGGGGGCCCGTCCGCGCCGCGATCGTCGCCCGCGACCGGAACGAACTGGCGGACGGACTGCGGGCGTTGGGGCAGGGGCGGCCCCGCGCCCAGGTCGTGACGGGCGACCGTGACCTCGTAGGGCGGGGACCGGTGTGGGTGTTCTCCGGGTACGGCAGTCAGTGGGCCGGGATGGGGCGCCGGCTGCTGGCCGAGGAGCCCGCCTTCGCGACCGCCGTGGAGAAACTCGACGGACAACTCGCCCCGGAGTGCGGCCTGTCCCTCCACGACCACCTCTCCTCGGGCGGCCCGCTCGATCGCCTGGAGGTCGCCCAGCCCGTCCTCCTCGGCCTCCAACTGGCACTGGCCGAGCTGTGGCGCGCGTACGGCGTCGAACCGGTCGCCGTCATCGGCCACTCCCTGGGCGAGGTGGCCGCCGCGGTGTGCGCGGGAGCGCTGGACGTGGCGGACGCGGCCCGCGTGGTCGCCGTACGGGCTCGGCTGCTCAGCGGGCTGCGCGGCGGCGCCATGGCGGTCACGGACCTCGCCGACGACGAACTCGACGCGCTGGAACGAAACTTCCCCGGCGTCCATGTCGCCGTGCACTCCTCGCCCGCCCAGAAGGTCGTCACCGGCGAGGAGGCGGCGGTGGCCCGGCTCGTCCGGTCCTTGGAACGGGACGGGCGCGCCGTACGTGCCATGCGGGTGACCGGCGCCGGGCACTCGCCCCAAGTGGAGTCGCTGCTGCCCGAGTTGACGGACGCCCTGGCCGACATCCGGGGCGGGCGGCCCCGCATCCCCGTCCACTCCACCGTCCTGGACGACCCGCGCGGCGACTGCCACTTCGACGCCGCGCACTGGGCGGCGAACCTGCGGCGCCCGGTCCGGCTCGACCGCGCCGTCGCGTCCGCCACCGCCGACGGCCACACGGCGTTCGTCGAGATCTCCCCGCACCCGGTCCTCACCGGAGCCCTCACCGACACCGCGCCGGGCGCTCTGGCCGTGGGCTCCCTCCACCGCGACGCCGACGGCTCCGCCGGGTTCCTCACCCGACTGGCCACGCTGCACACGGCGGGCCTGCGCCTGCCGCTGCCACCGGGCCGGGTCGCCGACCTCCCGAGGCCACGCTGGCGCCATGGACGCCACTGGTGGACGGACGGGCGACGCGGGAGCGGCACGGCCGCGTCGAGCGGGGGGCCGAGAGCGGCCGCCGCGCCGACGGTTGCCGGAGGTGCGGTGGAGGTGCGGGGCACGGAGGAAGTGCGCGGCGCGACGGCGACAGGTGTCGGGGAGGAAGCGCGGGGCGCAGACGAGATGGGCGGCGCGATGGCGATGCGTGTCGGTGGGGAGACGCGGGGCGCGGAGGAGGTGGGCGGTGCGGTGGAGGTGCGGGGCGCGGAGGGCGTCTCGGTCGTCGCTCGGTTGTGCCATCACATCGCCGTCGTGACGGGGCACCCGCCGGCCCGTGTCACACCGGCCACCGCCTTCGCCGACCTCGGCCTCGACTCCCTGATGGCCGTCCGCATCCGGGCCGGCCTGCAACACGACTTCGGGAGGGAGCTGCCCCTGCGGGACCTGCTGGGCGCCGCGACAGTCGAGGAGACGGCGGTACGTATCCAACAGGCCCTGGCCGACGCCGGACCGACGCCGGAACCGACCCTCGCGGGGGTCCCGACGCCTCCGCCGCCGACCCCGGAAGGGCCGCGCCTAGCCACACCGGGGGCACTGGAGGCTCCTCACCCGGCCGCACCGGCGGCTCCCCGGCTGACGGCGCAGCCCGCGCTCTCAGCGCCCCCGTCGTCCCCACGGACGACACCGCAGCCCGGCGCCGTGCCGGCAACCCCCCGGCCAGCCCCACAACCGACGCCGCAGCCCGCCCTCCCGGCGCCGCCGGTCGCTCCAAGGG
>NZ_LIRK01000979.1 GCF_001419765.1 Streptomyces torulosus | reverse complement strand
TGCGCCACGGCGGTGGCGTGGGCGATCGTGCCGTGCGCCACGTTCGTGGTACCGGCGATCGTGCCGTGCGCCACGGCGGTGGCGTGGGTGGTGGTCGTGCCGGTCAGCGCCGTGACGTCGCCTACGGCGCGGCCCGCCACCGGGGTCACACCGGCGACGGCGGTGCCGACGACCGGGGGCGTGACGGCGGTGGCCGTCTCGTCGACGACCGGGGTGACCGTGTGGGTGACGGCTGCGGGGAGGCCCTCGACGGTTCCGGTGGCGGTGCCACGGAGATCCGCCACCACGCCGGTCGCCGTGGTGTGGGCGGTACCGGCCGCGCCGGTCGCGGTGGTGTGTGCGGTGCCAGCCGCCCTGGTCGCCGTGATCCGGGCGGTGCCGACCGTGCCGACGGCCGTCGTGCGGATGCCCCCGACCCTGCCCGTGATGTGAGCCGGGACAGAGGCGACTGCGGACTGGGCGGCGTTCGTGGTGGCGGTGGCCTGCGACTGGGCATGGCCGATCGGCGTCGTGAGGCGGGTCCGGGCACCGTCGGCGGTGCCGTGGGCCGTGGTGCGGGCGGCGGCCACCGTGCGGTCCGCGCCGGTGGTCACGGCAACCGCCTTCTGCCGTGCCGTGCCACGGGCGACGTTGCCGGTGCTGCCCTGGAGCCGGGTCTGAGCGGCGGCGAGCGCCTGCTCCAGTTCGGGGGCGAAGGCGGCCAGCGGGCCGAAGAGGTAGTCGATCTCGTCGCCGGGGTGGTGGAGGTCGGCGGCGGTCGCCCGAGCGGTGCCGACGCCGGACTCCGCGGTCGCGGTGGTTGCTGCGACGCGGGCCGAAGCCTTGCCCGCGGTGTGCGGGACCTCGCCGTCGACGTAGCGGCGCGCCTGGTCGGCGGCCCCGACGGGCGTACTGGCGGCGGTCCTCTCCGCGTGCGCGGAGATGTGGCCGGTGACGGCCCCCGCCTTGTCGCCTGCCTGGGACTTCACCCCGGCCGGCGTGTCGGCGACCGTCCCGGTCACGCTGCTGGCCTCGTCGGACGAGGTGACGTCCGAGACGGCACCGGTGACCCCGGAGAGGGCGCTGTTCACCGTGCCGGTGACCGTGCCCAGGGCGTCGGCGGCCGTGCCGCCGGTGTCGCTGTCGGCGGCGTCCGTGTCGGCCGTGTCCACGCTCACGTCGGGCACGGTGACCGCCGACGCGTGCAGTTCGTCCGCGCCGGCGGCGGTGGAGCCGAGCGCCCACGCGCCGGTGACACCGGCGGCTATGACGATGGAGCGGCGGATGTTCTTGTTCATGCGTACGTCAGTTCCTTCGGGATTCCGAGTCGTGGGAACCGGGTGGGAATCGCGACCGGTGCCGCCGCTTTCGTTGCGGTCCCGTGAGTGGGGACCGGCGGCCGAGCACCCGGCGTCGTCGCCTCCGTCGCTGTGACGGGGCCGCGGTACCGGTTCCGAGGGGTTTCGTCCGGGCCTCCGCGAAAGGGAGGGACGTTCCGGACGGAGGGCGGAGCTGTCACGCCCCCGCTCGACGAGTCCGGCGGGGGAGGACGGCCTGCCCTACCCGGGGAACTCGGGGATGTCCCGGTGCCGCTCCCGGGTCCCGTCCGCGACATCGGCAGCGATGGCGCCGGGCGCGAGACTCAGCGGCGCCCGGTGAAGAGAAGTGACGGCGTGGGGCTCGGCGTGACGCGGCCCGCCGTTGTCGACCGCGGAGTGACCACCGAGCGCACCCGTGGGTGGACCGCCAGGGGCCTGCGGCTCAGCCGTCCGCCAGACATGCACGTCCCCGGCCCCCGCGTCACGGTGGGGCGCCGCCATGGCTGCCACGTCACCGTCCCCGGCGAACGGTCCGTGCACGACATGAGCCGGCCCGACGCGCCGCTCACGGCCGCCGTCCACATCTTGGCCGGCCTCGTCGGGCCGGCTCATGTCGT
>NZ_LIRK01000978.1 GCF_001419765.1 Streptomyces torulosus | reverse complement strand
GTGGTCGGTCGCGCAGTTCCCCGCGCCCCCCGGGGTGGCTGCCCCCGGCCGGTGGCTACCAGGCCCTGTCGAGTCGCCTCACCCCGGCTACAACCACCCCTTCTCCCGTGCGATGCGCACTGCCTCTCGTCTGTTGCGGACCGAGAGTTTTTGGATCGCTGTGGAGAGGTAGTTGCGGACCGTGCCCTGGGAGAGGTGGAGGGTCTCGGCCAGCTCCGCGTTCGTGGCGCCGTCGGCCGCCGCGCGCAGCACCTCGCGTTCGCGGTCGGTCAGGGGGTTGGCGCCCTCGGCGAGGGCCGCTGCCGCGAGGGTGGGGTCGATGACCCGTTCGCCGGTCAGGACGCGGCGTACGGCGTCGGCCAGCCGCGCGGCAGGGGCGTCCTTGACGAGGAACGCGTCGGCGCCGGCCTCCATGGCGCTGCGGAGGTAGCCGGGGCGGCCGAACGTGGTGAGGACGACGAGCTTCACGCCGGGCAGCTCGCGGTGGAGCCGGGCCGCCGCCTCGATGCCCGTGGCGCCCGGCATCTCGATGTCGAGGAGGGCCACGTCGACGTCATGGGCGCGGGCGGCGGCCAGGACCTCGTCGCCGCGGGCGACCTGGGCCACCACCTCGATGTCCTCCTCCAGGCCCAGGAGGGCGGCCAGGGCCTCGCGGACCATCGACTGGTCCTCGGCAAGGAGGACCTTGATCGTGCGGCTCATGCGCCGGATCCTACGTCCGGGGTCACGGCCGCCGCGGGGCCCTGGCCACCAGGCGGAAGCCGTGCCCGGCGGCGCCCGCCTCCAGCGTTCCGCCCACCTTCTCCAGTCGTTCGGTGAGGCCCGTGAGCCCGGTGCCCGGGCTGCCGCCGGACCCGCCGGACCCGTCGGCCTGGATGCCCCCGGCGCCCGTCCCGTCGTCGTCGACGGTGAGTTCGAGGGCGGGGCCGTCGAGGGTCTGGCGGCGGACGAGGTCCACCGAGCAGCGGTGGGCGCCGCTGTGGCGGACGACATTGGTGACGGCCTCGCGCAGCGCCCAGGCGAGGGCGGACTCGGTGTCGTCGGGGACGTCGGCGAGGTCGGGGACGTCGGCGGGCAGTTCGGCGGTGATGCCGGCCGCCGTGAGCGCGTCGCGGGCACCGGCGAGTTCGGTGGCGAGGCGGGGGCGGCGGTAGCCGGTGACGGCCTCGCGGACGTCGACGAGGGCCTGGCGGCTGACCTGCTCGATGTCGGCGACCTGGCGGGCCGCATCCTCGGG
>NZ_LIRK01000977.1 GCF_001419765.1 Streptomyces torulosus | reverse complement strand
CGGCGGCCCTCCCCGCGGCGGTCAGCACCTGTCGTCGGCCTTCTGTCTCCAGCGCGCCGCCGAGGGGCGCGGGCAGGGGCAGCCGGGGGCGCCCGTGTGCCGCCCACACCCCTGTGCCCGCCGCGAGCGCCGCCAGCGCCGGTACGCACACCACGGCCCACCACCACGAGGGCCGCAGCACACCACCCGACGCGTACAGCGTGGCCGCCCCGCCGACGGCCGTGTAACCCGTGACGAGCCCGGCCCAGGTCGCACGCGCGCCGGCGCCGAGGCCGTCCCCCGCGTGGTCGCGGGCCGAGCGGTGCAGCAGGACCAGCGGCAGGGCGAGCAGCAGGAGCGGGACGAGACCGACGGGGGCGGGGCCGCCCGAGAGCGTGTCCGTCCGGATCAGTTCCACGCCGTGGGACAGCAGCCACAGGGCCGCCGCCACGTGCAGGGCCCCGCCGGGCCCGCTGTCCGGGTACGGCGAGCTGATCCACAGCACCATCACCAGCGCCGCGAACGCCCCGAGACCGAGCCCCGCCGCCAGGATTCCGCCCAGCATCCCGGTGACCAGTTCGGACGACCGGCGGCGGGGCCGGCCGAGCGACGGCGACAGCGCGGACAGCGGCGGCAGGCCGGCCGGAGAGGGCGGGGGCGGCGCCGACCGGTCGTGTGAGGAGGGGTGGTCCGATGCGGTGGACGGGTCGTTCGGGTCGGTCACGTGCGTCACGTCCGCCATGCTCCCAACGACACGCGCTTTACCCGGGTAACAGGGGATTCGCGCACGTGTCGCCCACTATGTGCTTATGTGCTTTCTCGTACGCGGAACGGTTCTCCCCCTGCGGCGGAGGCCCGGGAGGGCGGCCCGGCAGGGTCTCCGGCAGGGTTCCGCACCACGTGAGTGCCACCGATGACCGAGGCACAGGCGCCCACCGACGCCGGGGCCAGGCCCGTCGCCGATGCCTGCACCCCCACCCCCGACACCGAGGCCGAAGCCGAAGCCACGTGTGACGCCGGTGCCGCGAGTGAGGCCGCGTGTGACGCCGGCTCCGCCGATGAGGTCGAGTGGTATCAGCAGCCGCTCCTCACGGACGCCGAGGCCGCCGCCGATCCGGCGCTCGCACCCCCGCCGCTGACGCCCGCACAGGCCTTCGACGCCCTCTACTCGTACTGCGCCCCCACCCTCGTACAGCAGACGTATCTGCTCACCGGGACCCTTCGGCAGGCGCGCGACGCGGTCGAGCGGGCCTTTGAGCAGGCTTGGCAGCGTTGGCCGGAGGTGGCCGTGGACCGGGACCCGGCCGGGTGGGTGCGGGCGGTGGCCCACGACTGCGCCCTCTCGCCCTGGCACCAGTTGCGTCACCGCCTCCCCGTTCCCTTCCGCGGCCCGGAGCCGGGACCGGCACCCGCGTCGGCGCCGACGGATCCGACCGGTCGCGCCCTGCTCGCCGAACTCCAGAAACTGCGGCCCCCCTACCGCCGCGCCCTTGTCCTCTACGACGGTGTGGGCCTGGATCTGCCGGAAACGGCCGCCGAGACGGAGGCGAGCACCCCGGCGACGGCGGGGCGTGTGCAGTACGCGCGCGCGGTCGTCACAGCGTGCCTCCCGGAACCGGCGACGCCCGAGGACCTGCACCGGCTGCTGACCGAGCTGGCGGCGGACGTCCGGCCCCGGCCCACGCGGCCGATCGTCCTGCGCACCCGGGCCGATCTGCGGGCCCGGCGCTGGATCCACGCCGCCGTCGTTTTCGCCAGCGTGCTCCTCACCACCACTGCCCTGACCCTCCGCACGGCCCCCGACCACTACGAACC
>NZ_LIRK01000976.1 GCF_001419765.1 Streptomyces torulosus | reverse complement strand
GTCCAGCCCCGACCCGACCGCCCCGCCCGACAGAAAGGCACACATCGTGACCATGACCCCCGTGCAACCGGCCCGTCTGACCGTCACTCCGCTGGCCGGACACATCGGTGCCGAGATAGGCGGCGTGGACGCGGCCGCCCCCCTGGACGCGGCCACCGTCGCGGAACTGCGCCGGGCCCTGCTCCGTCACAAGGTCGTCTTCCTGAGGAACCAGCGGCTCGACTACGCGAGCCAGGCGGCCTTCGCCCGCGCCTTCGGCGACCTGACGCTCGGTCACCCCATCTACCGGGCTCCGGAGGACCGGCCCGAGGTCAGGGAGATCGACTCCCGGCAGGGCACCCGCGCCAACCACTGGCACACGGACCTCACGTTCGTCGACCGGCCGCCCGCGCTGGCCTTCCTGCACAACAAGATCGCCCCGCCCTTCGGCGGCGACACCATGTGGGCCGACACCGTGACCGCGTACGAGTCGCTGCCCGAGCCGCTGAGGGCGCTGGCCGACCGGCTGCGGGTCGTGCACAGCAACGACTCCGACTACACGGACGCCACGGTGGCGGCGCGCCGCGAGTACATCTCCACCCTCTTCGAGACCGAGCACCCGGCGGTCCACGTCCACCCGGAGACCGGCGAACGCGCCCTGCTGCTGGGCGGCTTCGCGCGCCGGGCGGTCGGGCTCTCCCCGCAGGCCTCGCGGGACGTACTGCGTGTCCTTCAGGAGTACGTCACCACGCCGGAGCACACGGTCCGCTGGCGGTGGAGCGAGGGCGACCTGGCGATCTGGGACAACCGGGCCACGCAGCACTACGCCGTGTTCGACTACGGCGACATGGACCGGCGTGCGGAGCGGTGCACCGTGACCGGCTCCGTCCCGGTGGGTGTCGACGGACGGCCGAGCACGGTGCTGACCGGCGACACCACGGCATACAGCGACGGCGTCTCCTGACGCCGTCGCCGGGTGATGAGGGGCGGTGTCAGCCGGCGGCGGCCGACACCGCCTCGTACAGTCCGTCGACGACGGCCGTGGCGCCCTCGTCGTCGATGACCAGGGGCGGTACGGCCATGACGGCCGCGCCGACCTGACGCAGCAGCAGCCCGTTCTCGCGGGCCCGGGCGAGGACGTCGGTCGCCAGCTCGGGCGCGGCGGTCTCGACGACCAGGATCAGGCCGAGTCCGCGGACGTCGACCACGCCCGGCGCGTCGGCCAGTGGTGCCAGCCGGCGGAGCAGGTCGGCGCCGAGCCGCTCCGCCCGCTCGGGCAGCCGCTGCCGCTCCAGGACGTCGAGGGTGGCCAGCGCCGCCGCGCAGGCCACCGCGTGGCCGGAGGTGGTGTGTCCGTAGCGGAGCCCGCCGATGACGGGGTCCCGGTCGAAGGTGTCGTGGACGCGCTGCCGTACGGTGACCGCCGCGATCGGCACATAGCCGCCGCTGAGGCCCTTGCTGCTGACGAGGATGTCCGGGGTGACGCCCTCGCGGAGCGTGGCGAACATGGCGCCGCAGCGGCCGTACGCGGTGAAGACCTCGTCGAGGATCAGCAGGGTGCCGGTGGCGTCGCACAGGGCGCGCAGCTCCCGCAGGAAACCGGGCGGCAGCATGACGGCGCCGCCGACGTTGAGGAACGGTTCGACGACGACGGCGGCCGGGAGGTCGTCGGGGTCGTGCCCGATGGCCCGCTCGAAGGCGGCGAGCAGGGCGGGCCGGGCGTCCGCGCGGCGCAGTTCCCGTGCTTCGAGGGGCAGTTCGACCCTGGTCACGGGGAGCGGCTCGGCGAGCAGATGACGGTTGCGGGGCAGCGTGGACAGGCTGCGGCTGAGGAGCGTGGCACCGTGGTAGGAGCGGGCGAAGGTGACCACCCGGGAGCGGGGACGGCCCAGGTGGGCCCAGTAGGACACGGCCATCATGAGGGCGGCGTCGAAGCCCTCGGAGCCACTGTTGACGAAGAGCGTCTTGGTCATGTCGGCCGGGAGGTGTCCGGCGAGGCGTTCGGCGAGCAGGCCGGCGGGGCGATGGCCGGCGACCGAGAGGTCGAAGTGGTGCAGCCGGGACGCCTGGTCGACGATGGCCCGCAGGACGTCGGGGTGGGCGTAGCCGCAGGTGGAGTTGAGCGCGGAGGCGTCGACGTAGGCGCGGCCGTCGATGTCCCACACCTGGTGGCCCGCTCCGTGCGAGACGGTCAGAGCGGAGCGGTCGGCGGCCAGGGGCGTCCATGTGTGCCAGACGTGCCGCCGGTCCCGCTCCCGCACGGCCTCACGGTCGACGTCGGGGGCCGTGGGGCGGGCGCCCGGCGCGGGTGCGGCGGGGCGGGCGCCCGGTGCGCCGGCCTGT
>NZ_LIRK01000975.1 GCF_001419765.1 Streptomyces torulosus | reverse complement strand
GGAAGGCCTTCCTCGTGGGGTCCCAGGCGACGCCCTCCGGGTACACGCCGGGGGCGGTGACGCTGAGGCTGCGCGGCAGCGGGCAGCGGGCGGATTTCGCGAACGCCGGCAGCGGGGTGGCGGCGACCGCCCCGCCCAGGGAAACCGCGGTGGCGAGTCTGAGCAGCGTGCGGCGGGAAGCCGGGGATGACGCGTCCATGGTGTGCTCCTGGGAAAAGGGTGACGAAGTAACGGGAAGTGGGCTGTGCCGATGCGTGGTCGCGCGGGCCGGGTCGTGTGGTGGCGCACCTGATGCCCCGCTGGGGGGAAGCGCCGGGTCCGGCTGTCCAGCGGACGTGGGAAAGGGTCCCGAGCCGCTCTGGAGAACCACTGAACCTGCGCTGAACCGGCCATGGGCGGCCGGAAGCGGTGCACGGCGCCCGTGGGAGCGCTTTGGTCCGGCGCAAGGCGGGCTGCCTAACGTCCCGGCCTGCCAGGTCCCGTCGGCGCGTTCCCGGCGTCCCCGAGTTACGGGAAGCGCCGACGGGGTCCGGCCCACGCAGCGGCGCCGGACAGCGGAAAGCCAGAGGAGACGAGTCGCGTGACGGTAGACACCGTGGACATCGAAGAGGCCGAGCCGACATCGGCCGGGATCCGCACCAAGGAGGTGCACCGTCTGGACCGGGTGGTCATTCGGTTCGCGGGTGATTCCGGTGACGGTATGCAGCTCACCGGTGACCGTTTCACCTCCGAGACCGCCTCGTTCGGCAACGACCTGTCAACCCTGCCGAACTTCCCCGCCGAGATCCGCGCCCCCGCCGGCACCCTGCCCGGCGTCTCCAGCTTCCAGCTCCACTTCGCCGACCACGACATCCTCACCCCCGGCGACGCACCCAACGTCCTGGTCGCCATGAACCCCGCCGCCCTCAAAGCCAACATCACCGACATCCCCCGCGGCGCCGAGATCATCGTCAACACCGACGAGTTCACCAAACGCGCCATGCAGAAGGTCGGCTACACCACCAGCCCCCTGGAGGACGGCTCCCTCGACGGCTACCACGTCCACCCAGTCCCGCTGACCACCCTGACGGTCGAGGCGCTGAAGGACTTCAACCTCACCCGCAAAGAGGCCGAACGCAGCAAGAACATGTTCGCGCTCGGACTCTTGTCGTGGATGTACCACCGGCCCACCGAGGGCACCGAGAAGTTCCTCAAGACGAAGTTCGCAAAGAAACCCGACATCGCCGCCGCGAACATCGCCGCCTTCCGCGCCGGCTGGAACTTCGGCGAGACCACCGAGGACTTCGCCGTCTCCTACGAGGTCGCTCCGGCGGCCACCGCGTTCCCGCCCGGCCTCTACCGGAACATCTCCGGGAACCTGGCCCTGTCCTACGGGCTGATCGCCGCCTCCCGCCAGGCCGACCTCCCCCTCTACCTCGGCTCGTATCCGATCACCCCGGCCTCGGACATCCTGCACGAGCTGAGCCGGCACAAGAACTTCGGTGTACGCACCTTCCAGGCCGAGGACGAGATCGCCGGCATCGGTGCCGCCCTGGGCGCCGCGTTCGGCGGCTCCCTCGCCGTCACCACCACCTCCGGCCCCGGCGTGGCCCTCAAATCGGAGACGATCGGGCTCGCGGTGTCACTGGAACTGCCGCTGCTGATCATCGACATCCAGCGCGGCGGCCCCTCCACCGGCCTGCCCACCAAGACCGAACAGGCCGACCTGCTCCAGGCCATGTACGGCCGCAACGGCGAAGCCCCCGTCCCCGTCGTCGCCCCCCGCACCCCCGCGGACTGCTTCGACGCCGCGATCGAGGCCGCCCGCATCGCGCTCGCCTACCGCACCCCGGTGTTCCTGCTCTCCGACGGCTACCTCGCCAACGGCTCCGAACCCTGGCGCATCCCCGAACCCGACGAGCTGCCCGACCTGACCGTGCAGTTCGCCCAGGGCCCCAACCACACCCTCGACGACGGCACCGACGTCTTCTGGCCCTACAAACGCGACCCGCACACCCTCGCCCGCCCCTGGGCCATCCCCGGCACACCCGGCCTGGAACACCGCATCGGCGGCATCGAGAAGCAGGACGGCACCGGCAACATCTCCTACGACCCCGCCAACCACGACTTCATGGTCCGCACCCGCCAGGCCAAGATCGACGGCATCGACATCCCCGAC
>NZ_LIRK01000974.1 GCF_001419765.1 Streptomyces torulosus | reverse complement strand
GCCCTGCGCGACCGGCTCGACCTCATCGCGCTCCACCTGAGAGTCACCGGCCGCCGCCTCCGCTCGGCCCCCGGCATCGACGCGGCCACCCGCCAGGACATCTTCTACCTCATGGGCCGCGCCACCCTGGCCCTCGACCTCGCCCACCCCGCCGCGGCCCAACGCGAACTCGACCGCCTCGCCGCCCTCGCCCGACGCTGCGGCGTGGAGCGGACATAGGTGACGGGGCGGCCGGACTCGTGTCGAGTCGGCCGCCCCGTCGGTCAAGGCGTGGGTCCGTGAGGGATCCGGTGCGTGCGCTAGATGAACGAGTTGATCTCGATCGTCTCGTCGCGGCCGGGGCCCACACCGATGGCGGAGATGGGCGCGCCGGACATCTCCTCCAGGGCCTTGACGTAGTTCTGCGCGTTCTTCGGCAGGTCGGAGAAGGACTTCGCCTTGGTGATGTCCTCGGACCAGCCCGGCAGGGTCTCGTAGACCGGCTTGGCGTGGTGGAAGTCGGTCTGCGAGTAGGGCAGCTCCTCTACGCGCTTGCCGTCGATCTCGTAGGCCACGCAGACCGGGATCTCTTCCCAGCCGGTGAGGACGTCGAGCTTGGTGAGGAAGAAGTCCGTCAGACCGTTCACACGGGTCGCGTACCGGGCGATGACCGCGTCGAACCAGCCGCAGCGCCGGTCACGGCCGGTGGTCACACCACGCTCGCCGCCGATGCGGCGCAGGGCCTCGCCGTCCTCGTCGAACAGCTCCGTCGGGAACGGGCCGGCGCCGACACGGGTCGTGTACGCCTTGAGGATGCCGATGACGCGGCTGATCTTCGTGGGGCCGACGCCCGCACCCGTGCAGGCACCGCCGGCCGTCGGGTTCGAGGAGGTCACGAAGGGGTACGTGCCGTGGTCGATGTCCAGGAGCGTGCCCTGGCCGCCCTCGAAGAGGACCACCTTGTCGTCGTCGAGGGCCTGGTTGAGGACCAGGACCGTGTCGGCGACGTACGGGGCGAGCTTGTCGGCGTAGCCCAGCAGCTCCTCGACGACCTGCTCGACGGCGATGGCGCGCCGGTTGTAGAGCTTGGTCAGGATCTGGTTCTTGACGTCGAGGGCCGCCTCGACCTTCTGCGTCAGGATCGACTCGTCGTACAGGTCCTGCACCCGGATGCCCACACGGTTGATCTTGTCCGCGTAGGTGGGGCCGATGCCCCGCCCCGTCGTGCCGATCTTGCGCTTGCCGAGGAAGCGCTCGGTGACCTTGTCGACCGTCACGTTGTACGGCGTGATGATGTGAGCGTTGCCGCTGATCAGGAGCTTGGACGTGTCGACGCCGCGCTCGTTCAGACCGCTCAGCTCGGAGAGCAGGACCGACGGGTCGACGACGACGCCGTTGCCGATGACCGGAGTGCACTCCGGAGTGAGGATGCCGGAGGGGAGAAGGTGGAGGGCATACTTCTGGTCGCCGACGACGACCGTGTGGCCGGCGTTGTTGCCGCCCTGATAGCGGACCACGTAGTCGACGGATCCGCCGAGCAGGTCGGTGGCCTTCCCTTTACCCTCGTCACCCCACTGAGCACCGAGCAGCACAAGTGCGGGCACGCGCGTACACCCCTTCCGGGCGGGGCATGTCCATGGTCGGGGGCGTACGCGGTGGCTTGAATGCTCACCGCGTGCACCGCGACCGCCGTCGGTCGCAGACTGTGGACCCGGATGCCCCGGAATAGACGAAGCCCCTGGCGCAATAGCGCAAGGGGCTCTTGCACAAAGATGCTACCCGAGGAAGCGAGGCAGGACCGAGGTGGCAACTGGCGACCAGCTCCTCGTGGTCATCGACCCCCTCGCCCGTCACACGGACGGTGAGGCGGTAAGGATCGCGAAAGACGTGCTCAGCGCGGGTGCGGCGAGTACGAAAGTGTGCCTTCCGGAAGGGCCCGAGGAATTCGCTCGGGTACTGGCGCGGCGGGGTTCCCGGCGGCCGGTGGTGGTCGGGGACGACCGTGCGCTGCTGCGCGCGGTGGCCGTTCTGCACCGGCAGCGGGAGCTGACGGCGTGCGCGTTGGCCATGGTTCCGGTGGGGCCGTCGCTGGGCCTGGCCCGGTCGCTCGGCGTGCCGACCGGTGCCGTGGCCGCCGCGCGGGCCGCCCTCGACGGGGTCGAACGACGGCTGGATCTGCTCGTCGACGACAGCGACGGGGTGGTGCTCGGCACCCTGCGGATCCCGGCGCCCGCGGGGGCGACCGCCCTCGACGCGGATGCCGACGCGGACGCGGAGACGGAGGGCGAGGGCGACACGTCGGGAACCGGGGCCGGGTCCGGCTTCGGCTTCGGCGCGCGGGCCGGTGTGGGGGCGGGGGGTGGCTCCTCCGGGCATCAGTCGTGGTTGCGGAACTGGCCGCACTCCCTGGTGCGGACGTTGTCCGCGCGCCCGCCCCGCATCGCGCGGATCGCGCGGCCCGCCCGGATACGGGTCGCCTCCCCGGCCGCGGTCGGGCCCTCCCGGCTGCGGGTGGAGGTGGACGGGGTGACACTCGTCGACCTCGACCAGCCGGTGCAGGGGGTGTCGATCGCCCCCGGCACGGACGGCGGCGCGGACGTCGAGGTCAGGCCGGTGTCCGTGGGCGCCGAGGCCGCGCCGCTGCGGGCGGTGGGGCAGCGGGTGACGGTGTCCGGCGCGGACTTCCGCTACCGGGCGGACTCCCTGGTGGTGGCCGGACCGGTACGGACACGGACGTGGACGGTGCGGGAAGGGGCATGGGGGCTGACATTGCCGGGGTGAGCGCGGTCTGCGGGGAGGGCGCACTTCGGTTGTCGGGGTGAGCGCGGTCCGTGGGGACGCGCCCGGCGGTGTGCGGGGTGAGACCTGCGGGGAGGGCGCCCGGCGGTGGTCGGGCGCCCTCGTTCATGTGGTCCGCGGCCGGTCGTCGGCGCGCGGTGATCGTCCGGTCGGCGGCGTCAGCAGCCGGCGGCCCACGTGTGGGAGTCGCCGTCGTCGTTGGCGGCGCCGTTGTAGCCGACCTCCTGGCCGGGCGTGAGGCAGATGGTCATGTGGCCGCCGAGGTTGCCGCTGGAGTAGACCTTGACGTGGTCCTTGATGCCGGCGCCGGAGATGCCGTGGTTGGCCCAGGAGGAGTCCTCGTCGGCGATGTTGCTCTCCCACCAGTGGTCGTCGCCCGGCCACTCGATCTTCATGCCGGAGAAGTTGGCGTCGGTCCACACGCAGAAGTTGCCGCTGCCGCAGGCCGCCGCCTGCGCGGAGCCCGAGGCGGTGAGGACGACTCCGGCGGACAGCAGTACGGCGGAGAGCAGAGCGGTACAGCGCTTCATGGTCGAGCGGGTCACGGTCGAGCGAGTCACGGTGGTACGGGTCCTTTCGGTGGGGGGTGGGTTCTTCTCGGTGGTGCGCCGGATCAGGACGACGCGTGGTCGTTCCGGCGCTGGAGCAGGGCTTCGGCCTCGGTGAGGGCGCGGGTACGCAGCCGCCGCCAGTCGGCGAGTTCGGCGCTGCGGTCGGCGCGGACCTCGGCGAGCGTGCGGTCGCTGTGGGCGGCCTCGGGCTTGAGGTTGTTGACGATCGTCGACGTACGGAACCAGCGGCGCTGGTCGCCGTAGAGCCGTCGCTGGGCGGCGGCGAGACAGCCGTCGGTGTGGGCGCGGACGACGTACCCGGTGGGCAGCCGCAGCGACAGCTCGGTACGGCCCGCGCCGAACATCGCCTCGGCGACCCGCTCCCGCTCGGCGTCCGGCAGGGGCTCACACCCCCGCGGGCGGGGCAGAGTCCGCCGCCGGACGCCGAGCGGGAGCG
>NZ_LIRK01000973.1 GCF_001419765.1 Streptomyces torulosus | reverse complement strand
CCCTCTCTCCCTCCACTTCCGCCTCCTCTTCCCTCCCCCTCCCTTCAAGGAATCACCGTGACCAGACTCAGCGTCGAGATACTGGCAGCAGACCCCGTCGAGCCGATCACCTCGGCGGGCCACGCGCAGCTGGGCATAGCCGTACTGGCGGGCATCGCCGTCATCGTGCTGCTCATCACCAGGTTCAAGGTGCACGCCTTCCTGGCCCTGACCATCGGTTCGCTGGCGCTCGGCGCCTTCGCCGGGGCACCGCTGGACAAGGCGATCGTCAGCTTCACCACCGGGCTCGGGACGACCGTGGCCGGGGTGGGTGTGCTCATCGCGCTGGGCGCGATCCTCGGCAAGCTGCTCGCCGACTCCGGCGGCGCCGACCAGATCGTCGACACGATCCTCGCGAAGGCCGGCGGGCGGGCGATGCCGTGGGCGATGGTGCTGATCGCCTCGGTGATCGGGCTGCCGCTGTTCTTCGAGGTCGGGATCGTGCTGCTCATCCCGGTGGTCCTGATGGTCGCCAAGCGCGGCGGCTATTCGCTGATGCGGATCGGTGTCCCCGCCCTCGCGGGCCTGTCCGTCATGCACGGCCTGATCCCGCCGCACCCCGGGCCGCTGGTCGCGATCGACGCGGTCAAGGCCGACCTGGGGGTCACGCTGGCGCTGGGTCTGCTCGTCGCCGTACCGACCGTGATCGTCGCCGGGCCGCTGTTCTCGAAGTACGCGGCGCGGTGGGTGGACGTCCCGGTGCCCGAGCGCATGATCCCCGCGCGTGCGTCGGAGGAGCTGGAGAAGCGACCCGGGTTCGGGGCGACCATCGCGACCATGCTGCTGCCCGTCGTGCTCATGCTCGCCAAGGCCCTGGTGGACATCGTGGTCGACGATCCCGAGCAGATGGTGCAGCGGGTCTTCGACGTCGTCGGCTCGCCGCTGATCGCGCTGCTCGCGTCGGTGATCGTGGGCATGTTCACGCTGGGGCGGGCGGCCGGGTTCACCAAGGAGCGGCTGTCGTCGACCGTGGAGACGTCCCTCGCGCCGATCGCGGGCATCCTGCTGATCGTCGGGGCCGGCGGCGGCTTCAAGCAGACCCTGATCGACTCCGGGGTCGGGCAGATGATCCTGGAGATCTCCGAGGACTGGTCCATCCCCGCGCTCGTCCTGGCCTGGCTCATCGCGGTGTGCATCCGGCTCGCGACGGGCTCGGCGACCGTCGCGACCATCTCCGCGGCCGGGCTCGTGGCACCGCTGGCCGCCGACATGTCGACGACCCACACGGCGCTGCTCGTCCTCGCCATCGGCGCCGGCTCCCTGTTCTTCAGCCATGTCAACGACGCCGGCTTCTGGATGGTCAAGGAGTACTTCGGCATGACCGTGGGCCAGACCATCAAGAGCTGGTCGGTCATGGAGACGATCATCTCGGTGGTGGCGGGGGCACTCGTGCTGCTGCTGTCGCTGGTGATCTAGGACGCCGGTCCAGCGCGATGGGCGTCCGGCCGCGGGCCGGGGCCCATCGCGCGGGCCGGGCGCCCTTTGCGCGGGCCAGGCGCCCTTTGCCCAGGCCGGGCGCCCTTTGCCCAGGCCGGGGGCCCATCGCGCAGGCCAGGGCCCGGCTACCGG
>NZ_LIRK01000972.1:147-1668 GCF_001419765.1 Streptomyces torulosus | reverse complement strand
CCCCGCCCCCGGGCCGTGCGGGGCGGGGCCTTCCCGAGTGGGGAGCCCGGCCCGGGGGCGGGGTTCCGCCTGCCGGGCAGGACCGCGGGAGGCCCGGATCGGCCGTGCGGGAGGCCCTCACCGCGCCGGGCGGGGGTCAGGGCGCCCTCCACGGCGACGGGCGCGGCCCATCGTCCGCGAGGGAGACGCGGTCACTCTCGGATGATCGCCAGGACCTCGTCGCGGAGCTTGGCCATCGTCGTCTCGTCGCGGGCCTCGGCGTTCAGGCGGAGGAGGGGCTCCGTGTTGGAGGGGCGGACGTTGAACCACCAGTCCGCGGAGGACACGGTGAGGCCGTCGAGCTCGTCCAGGGTCAGGCCGTCCTGGCCCGCGTAGGCGGCCCTGACGGCGGCGAGGCGGGCGGTCTGGTCGGCGACGGTGGAGTTGATCTCGCCGGAGCCCACGTAGCGGTCGTACTGGGCGACGNNGAGGACGTGGAGGGCGGCCAGCATGCCCGTGTCGGCGTTCCAGAAGTCGGCGAAGTAGTAGTGGGCGGAGTGCTCGCCGCCGAAGATCGCGCCGCTGCGGGCCATCTCGGCCTTGATGAAGGAGTGGCCCACGCGGGTGCGCACGGGGGTGCCGCCGCACTCCCGGACGACCTCGGGGACGGACCAGGAGGTGATCAGGTTGTGGATGACCGTGCCCTTGCCGCCGTGCTTGGCGAGTTCGCGGGAGGCGACCAGGGCGGTGATCGCGGACGGCGAGACGGGGTTGCCCCGCTCGTCGACCACGAAGCAGCGGTCGGCGTCGCCGTCGAAGGCGATGCCTAGGTCGGCGCCCTCCTCGCGGACGCGCTGCTGGAGGTCGACGATGTTCGCCGGGTCGAGTGGGTTGGCCTCGTGGTTGGGGAACGTGCCGTCCAGTTCGAAGTACATCGGGACGAGGTCGAGGGGCAGGCCGGCGAAGACCGTGGGGACCGTGTGACCGCCCATGCCGTTGCCCGCGTCGACGACGACCTTCAGGGGGCGGATCGCGGTGAGGTCGACCAGGCCGCGCAGGTACGCCGCGTAGTCCTCCAGCGTGTCGCGCCGGGTGATCGTTCCCGGTGTCGCGGCCGGTGCGGGCGCTCCGGACTCGCTCCAGGTCTCGGCGAGGGCGCGGATCTCGGCGAGGCCGGTGTCCTGGCCGACGGGGGCGGCGCCCGCGCGGCACATCTTGATGCCGTTGTACTGGGCGNNGCGAAGGCGCGGGCGAGGCCGGGTGAGGAGGGCCGCATGTCGTGGCCGATCACGAGGGCGTCCGCGTCGGTGACCTGGGCGAAGGCGGCGCCGAGGAGTTCGGCCAGGGGCTCGTCCCACTGGTCCGGGACCACACCGCGTACGTCGTACGCCTTCACGATCGTCGACAGATCTGCAGCCACGGCCAACCCCTCCTGAAGTCCTCACCGGATCGTCCCAAACTACCCGGCCGGTGTTACGGCCGACTGTGTGACCTCCGAGGTCGTGGCCCCTGCCAGGAGACGGCGGCCGACGCGGCGGTTCG
>NZ_LIRK01000972.1:0-125 GCF_001419765.1 Streptomyces torulosus | reverse complement strand
GGGCACCGCGGGGCCGGCGGCAACGCCACCGAACGGGGTGTCAGTTGTCGGGTGAGCGCAGGACGCGGAGGTGACCCCGGCGGGCGACCTCCATCGGGTCGGCCGTACGGGCACCGCCGCCGGCC
>NZ_LIRK01000971.1 GCF_001419765.1 Streptomyces torulosus | reverse complement strand
CACGGGCGGGCGGACACCGCGCCGGTGGAGCACGGGCGGGCGGACACCGCGCCGGTGGAGCAGGAGCCGATGGGCACCGCGCCCGGGGCGCGGGAGCATACGGAGGAACCCCGCCCCGGTCGGCAGGGGCCGAGCGATCACGAACCCACCCGTCTCGTGCGACCGGTGACGCCCGATGAGTGAGACGCGACCGTACGCGGGTCGGCCGTCCGACCTGGTCGGGCGGCAGATCGCCGGCTACCGCATCGAACGCGAGATCGGCCGCGGCGGCATGGCCGTCGTCTACCAGGCCAGGGACCTGCGACTGGACCGGACCGTCGCGCTGAAACTCCTCGCCCCCGAGCTGGCCCGCAACGACACCTTCCGCCGCCGCTTCACCCATGAGTCACGCGTCGCCGCCGCGATCGACCACCCGCACATCGTGCCGGTCTTCGAGGCGGGGGAGACCGAGGGCGTCCTCTACATCGCCATGCGGTACGTGGCCGGCCGGGACCTGCGCCACCTCCTGGACCGGGAGGGCCCGTTGCCGCTGACGACCGCCACCCGGATCACCGGCCAGGTGGCCTCCGCGCTGGACGCCGCGCACGACCACGGTCTGGTGCACCGGGACGTCAAGCCCGGCAACATCCTGGTCGCACAGGGCACGGACAGCGACCATCCCGAGCACGTCTACCTCACCGACTTCGGTCTGACGAAGAAGTCGCTGTCGCTGACCGGGTTCACCACCGTCGGCCAGTTCGTGGGGACGCTCGACTACGTGGCACCCGAGCAGATCTCCGGCAAGCCCGTCGACGGCCGCTGCGACGTCTACAGCCTCGCCTGCGTCGTCCACGAGACCCTCGCCGGGCGCCCGCCCTTCCAGCGCGACGACGACATGGCGCTGCTCTGGGCCCACCAGTACGACCAGCCGCCGCCGCTGACCGAGCAGCGCCCCGATCTGCCGGCGTCCGTCGACGACGTGCTGGCGAGGGCGCTGGCCAAGAGCCCCGACGACCGCTACGACTCGTGCCTGTCCTTCGTGGCCGCGCTCAGGGTCGCCGGTACGCGGCACGGCACGCCGACCGGGCATCCACCGACCCGCACCGCGCGGACGCCCACGGGCGGCGCACCCGAACCGCTGCCGGAGCCGCCCGCCTGGGCGAGGCCGGTGTTCATCCAACCCTGAGGTCGAGCCGCTCGACCCTGGCGACGTTCTCCCGGTCCTCGGTGTCCTGGCTGGCCTCGGCGGCGAACCAGGCGTCGAGGATCTCCTTCAGCAGCGGGGCGGAGGTCAGCCGAAGACCGATCGCCAGCACATTGGCGTCGTTCCATCGCCGCGCGCCGTCCGCCGTGTAGGCGTCGGTACACAGGGCGGCCCGCACGCCCGGCACCTTGTTCGCGGCGATCGACGCGCCGGTGCCGGTCCAGCAGCACACGACGGCCTGGTCCGCCGCACCGGAGGCCACCTCCCGCGCGGCAGCCTCCGAGCACGCCGCCCACTGGGGGTCGTCCCCCGGGCGCAGCGCCCCGTGCGGCAGCACGTCGTGGCCGCGACCGCGCAACTCCTCGACGAGGAGGCGGGCCACGGGTTCGTCCATGTCCGAGGAGACGGAGATCCGCATGCCCCGGAGACTACCCGCGTGCGCGCGGCAGCGCGCCCGTCGCGCCGACCTCCGCAACGGGACCACGGGACTGCGGGGCTACCGGGCTGCGGGAGTGTGGGTCTACCGAACTAGGGGCGCGGCCACGGCTTCCCGGCCAGCCGTTGCCGTGGGCTTCTCAGTCCCGACGGCGCGCTGAGCTGTGTGACCGGGGTGGGCGCGGAGGCCTGGGACCGGCTGTTCCACATCCGGGCGGCGCGCGTGGACCTGTGCTTCGCGCTCGCCGCCGAGATCATGCGGCGACTGCGTGGGGCGGCCGTGCTGGAGGACGAGGTCCAGGCCTTCGCGTACTTCGACTCCCGCGATCTCCTCGGCTTCGTCGACGGCACCGAGTACCCGGTGGGGCGGGTCGCGGCCGAGGCGGTGCTGGGCGGCGACGAGAGCTGCGCGCGCCTCCTGGCCGCCCGCGCCCGCGCCCTCGACTCGGCGAACGAGGCGCCGGTTCCCACCGTCGACGCCTGACCGCCCAGGGGGGGCGCAGCCCCTCCAGGATGCGGGGACCCGCGTGAGCAACCACCCGTCGACCCGCACCCGGTCGGCAGGGGCCGAGC
>NZ_LIRK01000970.1 GCF_001419765.1 Streptomyces torulosus | reverse complement strand
GTTTCACGTGAAACACACCTGGGCACGGACCATCGAAAACCAAAACCGGAATGTGCTCGTCCGATTGCAAAGAGTGATAGCCGCCTCCGACCCTGCATTTCTGTGACGTAGACCATGGTTTTCGCATTTGCGCACGCCAGCAGGCGCCTTGACCCGTCTCACGGCTCCAGAGACAGGCCGCTCATCCTGTGCACAGATCGCGATCGCGACGCGGCTCCCTTGGAGCGCCATGGGACGGGCGGACGCGGGACCACAGAAAAGAGACCGGGCCGGACGTCTTCTGACGTCCGGCCCGGTCCATCCGCTGTGGAGCCTAGGGGAGTCGAANNAGCGCTCTACCAACTGAGCTAAGGCCCCGGAAGGGAAGCGTCCGCCCGGAAGTACCGACCACCGGGTGGCGCCGCAGACCAGAGTACCGGGTCACCCCCGGTATCTCGCAAAAAGATTGGGGGTCCCCGTGAACGACCACTCTCCGTAAGATGCTCGTCGTGGTTCGCTACAGCGAACCGCAGTTTTTGGGGAAGCGATGGGGAGACGCAATGGACGCCGCACAGCAGGAAGCGACCGCAAGAGCCCGGGAGCTGCAGCGGAACTGGTACGGAGAGCCACTGGGGGCGCTCTTCCGTAGGCTCATCGAGGACCTGGGCCTCAACCAGGCTCGTCTCGCGGGGGTACTGGGCCTTTCCGCTCCGATGCTGTCGCAGCTGATGAGCGGTCAGCGGGCCAAGATCGGAAACCCGGCCGTGGTTCAGCGGGTGCAGCTGCTGCAGGACCTGGCGGGGCAGGTCGCGGACGGCAGCGTGAGCGCCGCCGAGGCGACCGAGCGCATGGACGAGATCAAGAAGTCGCAGGGGGGATCTGTGCTCAGCAACACCACGCAGTCGACGACGAGTTCCGGGGCGCCCACGGTCAAGCGGGTCGTCCGCGAGATCCAGTCGCTGCTGCGCTCGGTGGCGGCCGCGGGCGACATCATCGAGGCGGCGGACACCCTCGCCCCGACCCACCCCGAACTGGCAGAGTTCCTCCGGGTGTACGGCGCGGGCCGCACCTCGGACGCGGTGGCCCACTACCAGTCCCACCAGAACTGAGATCGAGGCCCGGTCACCGAGACGGGGTCGGCGACCGGGCCGCGGCCGAGGCGAGGGGGGCCAGTGACGCGGGCTGGGGGCACAGGGCTGAACAGGCCCACCAGCACCGAGGTCACGAAGACGCGGACGTAGGCTCGACGAGAGCCGAGAGGGAACGGACCGGGCCGCCGGAAGGGCGGGCCGAGGCAGAGGTCCGGAGAGGCAGAGGGCCGGGCCGAGGCAGAGGCTGCGGAGGGGGCTGAGGGGACGGGCCACACAATGCGGCTGGGGGACAGAGGTACGGAAACGAGCTCCGTGGGAAACCGGTAGGCAGAAGCCGACTCCGCGGAGGACGGCTCGGAAGCCNNACCATGGGTGAGGTCTTCGCCGGCCGGTACGAACTGGTCGACCCGATCGGACGCGGGGGAGTCGGCGCTGTCTGGCGCACCTGGGACCACCGACGCCGCCGGTACGTGGCCGCCAAGGTCCTTCAGCAGCGCGACGCGCACGCCCTGCTCCGCTTCGTCCGCGAACAGGCCGTGCGGATCGACCACCCCCACGTGCTCGCGCCCGCCAGCTGGGCCGCCGATGACGACAAGGTCCTGTTCACGATGGACCTGGTCGCCGGGGGCTCCCTGGTCAATCTCGTCAACGACTACGGCCCTCTTCCTCCTGCCTACGTCTGCCTCCTGCTCGACCAGTTGCTGTCCGGCCTCGCCGCCGTGCACGCGGAAGGCGTCATCCACCGCGACATCAAGCCCGCCAATGTGCTGCTGGAGGCCACCGGCACCGCACGGCCCCGCCTCCGCCTGTCCGACTTCGGCATCGCCATGCGCCTGGGCGAGCCCCGGCTGACCGAGACCAACTACGTGGTGGGTACGCCGGGTTACTTCGCCCCCGAACAGATGCTGGGCGCGGACCCCGACTTCCCCGCCGACCTCTTCGCGGTGGGCCTCGTCGCCCTGTACCTCCTGGAGGGCGCCAAACCCGACTCCAAGGCGCTCATCGAACACTTCGCCGCCCACGGCACGCCCAAGGCCCCGAGGGACATCCCGGAGCCTCTGTGGCAGGTCATCGCCACGCTGCTCCAGCCCGATCCCCATGCCCGCTTCCGTACGGCCACGGGTGCCCGCAAGGCCCTCGCCGCCGCCACCGAGCTGCTCCCCGAGCCGGGCCCCGACGACGAGCTGGTGGAAGTGTTCGACCAACTCGGCCCGCTTCCAGTGGGGTTCGGCTCGGAAGGCCCGCTGCAGCGAGCGTCAGGGCTGGACGTGAGCGGGACGAGCACGGGCGCCACGTCCTCGTCGAGGTCTGCGCGCGGGACGGACTCTTCTCGGGTCAGCCCGGGTGCGCCTGCTGCGGGCAGCCCGCCGCCGGGAGCGGAAGGCTCGTTGCCGGGCCCAGGGCTCCTGTCGCCGAGTGCGCATGCGTCTCGGCCAGGCGCTGATGCTCCTTCCAACTCACCAAGCTGGTCCGCCTCTTCGCTGTCCGGCGTGGACGTGACGCCTCCGCCTCCCTCCACGCCTCCTCCCTCCGCTCCGCCGCTTCCGGCTCAGCTGCCTGAGGCCACACCGTCCCAGGGCTCGCTCGTGCAGCCCGGCCCAGGTGCCCTACCTCCGGCTCCACCCAACGGCCCCCTAGCGCCTCAACCTCCATACACCGGTGCCGTATTGCCGCCGCCGATG
>NZ_LIRK01000097.1 GCF_001419765.1 Streptomyces torulosus | reverse complement strand
TGGTCATTTCGGCTCGGTAGTCGGGGGCGGTCATCAGGTGGCGTCGGGGCCGGAAGTGGGGTGAGATGCCGCTGAACGCGGACAGGAACCGCTGGGCTGTGCCGGTGCCGCGGAAGCCCTTCATCGCCCGTTCGCGCTGCCTGGTGGGCTGGTGGCTGTTCTCGGCCCGGTTGTTCAGCCCCTTGTGGGAGCGGTGCTCGACGGAGGGCATGATCTCGCGGTGGGCCGCGCCGTAGGAGCGGAGATTGTCGGTGACGATCACCCGCGGCACCATGCGGGTCTTCTTCATCAGGCGGCGCAAGAAGCGCCTGGCCGCGGCCTTGTCCCGGCGGTCCTGCACCAGGATGTCCAGGACGTTGCCGTCCTGGTCGACAGCCCGCCACAGATACTTCTGTTCCCCATTGATCTTGATGAAGACCTCGTCCAAGTGCCACTTGTCACCAGACCGGGGCCTGCGGCGGCGCAGCGAATCGGCGTAGGTCTGCCCGAACTTGCCGCACCAGCGGCGCACCGTCTCGTAGGAGACGACGATCCCGCGCTCGAGCATCAGCTCCTCGACCTCGCGGAAGCTGAGCGGGAAACGGTGGTACAGCCACACACAGTGGGAGATGACCTCGACCGGGTACCGGTGACCCTTGTACGACGGAGCCACGGCCCCCACGAAACAGCCCCTTCCAACACGATCAACCAGAAGATCATCCCACCCGGCCAACCAACGTGACAGCGCCCGCACGAGCTCGTCGTCACCGAACAACCTCTTGACCAGCCCCAGCGATACATCCTGTTCGGCCGACACCCCGGCGACTTCCCGGACCACCGCTCCAGCGGCACGCGCCTCTCGTGCGAACCGTTCGACCAGGTACGTCTTCCCCACTCCGGGCGGGCCTGTGACGGTTGCAACTCCGCCGCCTTCCGCGAGGGCCATCCGCATGAACTCCCACAGCGCTGCCATCGCTTCTTCCCGACTGGCCACCGAGATACCCTCACCTCTTCACGCAAGGCCGACATTTCCTACTATTCAGCCTGTCGAACCCTCACCCGAACCCGTCCGTGGGCGGAGTCGGCGCGGGTGCACCGCGCGCCGACCGCGGACGTGAGCAGCCGGCCCCGCCCCGATGTCCCGGCAGGGCGGGACCGGCTGTTCTGCCGGACTTACGGACAAAACACCGACGGCAAGGGGCAGTCCGTGCCGGGTCGGCCGTGCTCCTTCGCCGCGCCCCGGAAACGGGCCGCACCTCCCGGGCCGTGCCGCTGGACACCGTGCGTTCCTCCGTCGCTTCGGCCTGGAGCACACCTCCGGCTTGATGAGGCGGACACCCGGCCGGCCCCGCCGGAAGCCCAGCCACGCCGACACCGCCGGCGTGGCTGGGCCGGGCTGATCACCGTCGCCCACACCCGGCGCCGCCTCGTACTCCCGCTACGCCCCCGGGTGCAGTCCGAGCACGCCGGGCGTCGGGTCGCCCTTGACCTCGCCGAAGTACAGGGCGAAGGTCTGCTTCCAGCGCTCGACCGCGGCGCGGTCCTCCATGAAGCGGGGGAAGCCGTCCACATGGGCGTCGGGGTACTCCCACATCGGCTTCAGACCCGCCGGGGGAGTGATGTCGGTGCGGACGGACCAGCCGTTGAAGGAAGCATTCTGCATCTCCTTCGACAGCTGCCAGTTGAGGAACAGCTTGGCGGCCGTGGAGTTCTTCGCCTGCTTGAGGACGGCCACGCGCTGGCCCCAGGCCATGAACGGATGTCCGGCGCCGATGGCGAACGTCACGGGAGAAGTGCTGACCGCGGACCCCGCGGTGCCGACACCGATGACCTTCTGCCCGCCGAAGACGGCCTCGGCCGGGGTGTTGCTGCCGCGCGCGAACCGCACGTCCTGGGCGGCGAACTTCGCCACCCAGTCCCAGCCGTACTTCTGCACGTACAGCGTGAAGAGGTACAGCACCGCGTCGTCGTCGTGCGGGAAGGCGGAGGCGATCTTGCCCTTCCACTTTGGGTCGACCAGGTCACGCGGGGTGAGCGGTGTCTGCGAACCGACCGCCGCCGTGTTGTACATGAAGCTGAAGGCGAGCGCGGTGGTGGCCACCCATGCGCCCTGCGGGTCCTTGAACCTGTCGTAGACCTTCGAGAATCCGGCGGGCTTGTAGTGCAGCAGGCGGCCCTGTCCCTTCCAGCGGGTGAAGTCCTGGAGGGTCTGGAGCTGGACGACGTCCGGGACGAGGGTGTCGGTGGCGAACTGGTTGTCGACGCGGACGTCCTGATACTTGCTGTAGTCGACGATCAGTGTCAGGTCGATGTCCGGGAAGCGGGCCTTGAAGGCCGCCTTGGTGCCGTCCTGCTGGGTGGGGGTGTCGCCGCCGGCGTAGACGACGAGCTTGCCGCCGTCCGCCAGAGCGGCCCGGTAGAGCTCGTCGAGCGTCCGCGTCTCCTCCCGTCCGCCCTTACTGCGGGAACCCGCGGGGGAGGCTGCGGCCGGACTGGCGGCGGCGCCGAACGCACCGACGCCGAGGGCGGCGCCTGCGCCGGTGGCCAGGACATGTCGCCTGCTGAAGCTTGACACGTTGGGGAGACCTTCCTGATGGGGGGTGAAGCCCGGTGCATGGCTCGGCCATGACCGTTGGGCACCCTCCATCCTGGCTCCGCAAACACGGATGGGCAACGTTTCCCAACAGTGGAATCCAAAATTCAACCGAACTATTGAACGCCCACCGCGCAGCTCGGCGTCGAATCCTTACACCGTCGGTCGCGCCGTCGACCGTCGAGGCACGAGGGTGGGGGAGAGGGTGACCTGGGTCGAATTCCGGCTGCGGTCGGCGATCCGTTCCAGTAGGAGGCGCACGGCGTTTCTGCCCATCTCGCGGCCCGACTGGTCGACGCTGGTCAGCGAGATGGGAGCGAACGCGGCGAACGTGGTGTTGTCGTATCCGGCCACCGAGAGGTCGCCGGGCACGGACAGTCCGGCTTCGCTGACCGCGTCGAGCACCCCCATGGCGACTATGTCCGCTCCGGCGAATACGGCCGTGGGCCGGACGGTGGCGGTGCGGGCCAGCAGCTCCTTCGCGCCCAGGTAGCCGCCTTCCTGGGTGTAGCTGGTGGAGATCACGTTGATGCATTCCTCCAGCCCGTGCGCCCGCATGGCCAGTCGATAACCGTCGGCGCGCCGGGCGTTGGGCATCTCCGCAAGGCGCGTCGGGTCGGTCTCGCGATGTTCGATGTGGGCGATCCGACGATGTCCGAGGCCGGTGAGGTGGCCCACGACCAGGGCCGCGCCCTCGGCGTCGTCGTCGACCACGGTGTCGTACAGCGGGGACTTGCCGTGTCGGCCGACAACGACGGTCGGTGCCGAGGCCGCGATGTGCTCCAGATGCGCGGGCGGGGACACGGGCGCGACCAGGATGATGCCGTCCATGCCGCGGTCGATCATCGCCTCGGTGACGCGGGCCTCCTCCTTCTCCCCGTTGCAGCCCGGTCCCAGGAACACCTGGTATTCGGTGTCCGCCAGTGAGGCGGTGACGCCGTCGAGGATCTCGGGGAAGAAGGGGTTGCGGATGTCGGGCAGCATGACGCCGATGGTGTAGGTCTGCCCGCGCAGGCCCCTGGCGCCCGCGTGCGGCCGATAGCCCAGCTCGTCGATCGCCCGGCGTACCTTCGCGCGCATCTCCGGGCTCGCTCCATAAGCATTGCGCAGCACTTTCGACGCGGCGGTGGTCGACACCCCGGCGTGCTTCGCGACATCGACGATGGTGACGCGACGAGGCCGTGCCGGCGGCTCCATCCTGCTCCCTCCCATCGGGAAACGTTGTCGCCGAGTGTACGGACGGACAACGCAGTCCAGCAGGCGCTGAAACGGTCGCAGTTCCGAACCGTCGTAACAATCGGGCAGCGTGTGCGGCATCTTGACGTCACACGGGCCGCTCTCTAGGGTTCTGGCACACCCTTTTGGGAAACGTTGCTCATGCGGGACTCCGAGTCGACCAGGCCCGGCGTCGGGCCGCACCACCCCCATGCGCGGAAGTCGTCGCGTGCTCCCGTGTCGTATCGGCCCGATCCCTCGCCCGGCGATCTGCTTGAATCGTTTCAAGACAGGAGGTCCGTCGGTGACCCTCGCCCCGCACGAGCAACTCCCGGACCACGACCGGCCCCCGGATCCACAACCGGTGGCAGCCCGGGTCCGGCGGGCGCGAACCGCGCCGCCCTGGTGGTTCGCGCTCCCCGCGCTGCTGCTGTTCGCGTTCGTCGTCCTGGTGCCGAGTGTCCGCGGTGTCCACTACGCCTTCACCGACTGGGACGGCCTGGATCCCGACTTCTCCTTCGTCGGCCTGGACCACTTCTCGGAGATGTTCCACGACGCGGACGCGAAGCAGGCGATCTGGCACACCTTGCTGATCGCCGTGTCCATCACAGTCGTTCAGAACGCCCTCGGTCTGCTGCTGGCGCTCGGCGTCGACACGGCCATCAAGTCCCGGAATGTGCTGAGGGTGTTCCTGTTCGCCCCGGCCGTGATCACGCCGATCGTGACCGCGTACCTCTGGCGCAATCTGCTCGGTCCGGACGGTGCGGTCAACAGCCTGTTCGGGGCGATGGGGTTGGGCGACTGGCGGCAGGACTGGCTGGGGAGTCCGGGGCTTGCGTTGTGGGCGGTGGTCGGGGTGACCGTCTGGCAGTTCGCGGGCTACTCCATGGTGATCTTCCTGGCCGGGCTGCAGTCGGTGCCGAGGGAGGTCCACGAAGCGGCGGCCATCGACGGGGCGGGCCCGGTCCGGCGCTTCTGGTCGGTCACCCGGCCGCTGCTCGCTCCGGCCCTCACCATCAACCTGATGCTGTCGATCATCGGCGGCATCAAACTCTTCGACCAGGTCTACGCGTTGACCGGCGGCGGGCCGGGACACGCCACCGACACCATCTCGACCCTCATCTACAAGGACGCCTTCACGCTGGGGGAGTTCGGCTACAGCATCGCACTCGCGGTCGTGCTCACGATCATCGTGGCGGTCGTCTCGACCGGGCAGTACGCCGTGCTGTCCCGCAACGAGAGGGCCGCATCGTGAGCCGCTACCGCCCGCGCACCCTCGCGCTGGAACTGACGATGATCGCGGTCGCCCTGGTCGTGGGCTTCCCGGTGTACGTCCTGGTCAACCTGGCCCTGCGACCTGCCTCGGACACCTCGTCGCCGATCAGCCCGACGACCTCTCCCACCTTCGACAACTTCACTCAGGCCTGGCAACAGGGCTCGCTGGGCGGGGCCTTGGGCAACAGCGTGCTGGTGACCGCCTGCAGTGTCGTCATCGTGCTGGCCGTGTCGTCGCTCGCGGCGTACCCGCTGGCCCGCGTCACAGCTCGCTGGTCGCGGGGCACGTATCTGACCTTCCTCCTCGGCCTGGTCCTCCCCTTCCAGCTCGCCTCGCTGCCGCTGTACCAGACCATGCGAGACATGGGCCTGCTCGGCACCCCTTGGGCGCTGGTCCTCTTCTACTCCGGTCTCCAAGTCCCGTTCACCGTCTTCCTCTACGTCGGCTTCCTGCGCGCTCTGCCCCGCGACTTCGAGGACGCGGCACTGATCGACGGCTGCACTCCGCTGCAGGGCTTCCGGTATGTGGTCCTGCCCATGCTCAAACCCGTGACCGTGACCGCTCTCGTGCTCAACGCGGTCGCCGTGTGGAACGACTTCTTCACTCCGCTGCTGTACCTCAGCGGCAGCGCCCAGCAGACCATGCCGGTCGCCATCGCCGGCTTCGTCGGCCAGTACGTCACCGACTGGAACCTCATCTTCGCTGCTTTGGTGATCAGCATCCTGCCCGTCCTGCTTGTCTACTTCCTGTTGCAGCGCAGCATCATCAACGGCTTCGCGGGAGGACTGCGCGGATGATCACGTGGCGCTTCCCCGAGGGGGACATCATGAAGACACGCAAACTCCCGGTCCTGATCGCGACGTTGACGTCCGTGGCCGTGCTGGCCGCGTGCAGCGGCGGCACCAAGGCGGGCTCCGAAGGCGGTTCGGGCGGCTCGAAGACGCTGACGCTCGCCTCGGTGGACCAGGGCTCGATCGAGGACGTCGTCAAGGCGTTCGAGAAGGCCAACCCCGGTGTCAAGGTCCGCTACACCACCAGCGGCGCCGACCAGTACCAGCAACAGATCCGCACCCAACTGTCCTCGGGCACCGCGCCCGACGTGATGTCGGTCTGGCCCGGCAACGGAAACCCGGGCGCCACCTATGTCCTGGCCAAGCCCGGCTATCTGCGCGACCTCTCGGACCAGCCCTGGGCCGCCAAGATGCCAGACGCGATCAAGAGCGTCGCCCAGTACGAGGGGAAGACCTACAACGCGATCTTCGGTCAGAACGGCATAGGCGCCGTCTACAACGAGCAGGCCATGAAGAAGGCCGGACTCACTCCGCCGGAGACATGGACCGACCTGCTGGCCTTCTGCAAGGCCGCGAAGGCCAAGGGCACCCCGGCCTTCGCCCTGGGCAACCAGGACAACTGGGTCACCCAGCTCGTCCTTTACGCGCTCGTTGCCACGACCGTCTACGGACAGGACCGCGACTTCGACCAGAAGATGCAGGCCGGCCAGGCAACCTTCGCGAAGTCACTGTGGACCACCGCCCTGGACAAGTACCTGACGATGGAGAAGACCGGCTGCTTCCAGAAGAACCCCCTGGGCACCAACTACGAAGCCAGCCAGCAACTCGCGGCCACCGGCCAGACCTTGGGCATCGTGCAGGGCAACTGGGTGATCGCCCTGCTTGAGGCGAAGAACCCGAAGGCCACCTTCATCCTCAAGGCGTTGCCCGCCAACGACTCTCCGTCCGAGACGATCATTCCGGCGGCAGCGGGCGCCGGCTACGGCGTCAACGCCAAGGCCAAGAACGAGGAACTCGCCCTGAAGTTCGTGAACTTCGTGATGTCCCCCGAGGGCATGAACCTCTTCGTCGAGAAGCAGGGCGGCCTGCCCTCCCTCCCCGACACGGGATTCAAGGCTGACCCCTCGCTCGCCGAACTCTCCGAGTTCATCGGCTCGGACCGCACCGTGCCGTTCTTGGACCAGCTCTGGCCCAACGGGAAGGTCCAGCAGACCATGCTCAGCGGCCTCCAGGAGATCTTCAGCGGTCAGTCCACGCCTAAGAAACTCCTCGACGAGATGGACGCCGACTACAAGGCCGGGAGCTGAGCGGGGCCATCGGGCACGTGGGCGCACGTCCAGGTTCTCCAGGTCTTCTCGAAGCAACTCCTTTCGAATCAACGGAGGTTCGGCATGTCCGGCACAGCGGGCGGAGCGTTCAGTCGTAGACAGGTCGTCGGCACCGTGACCGTCTCCGCGGCAGGGCTGGCGCTGCCCACCGTCCTCGGTCCTCTCACACCGCAGGCCTACGCGGACGGGAACGGCAGCAGACATGGGGCGATGGTCACTGCTCTCGCGGTCGATGGCCGCGAGGACAACCCGCTCGGCGTCGACGACCCCGCCCCGCGACTGAGCTGGCGGGTGGAGGGAACCGCCGAGGGATGGACGCAGGCCGCCTACCGGATCCGCGCGGCGCGCACCGAGCCGGATCTCGACAGGGGCCGTCTTCTGTGGGACAGCGGCAAGGTCCGCTCCTCGGCCCAGACCGACGTCGCCTGGCACGGTCCTGCCCCGGCCTCGCGCGACCGGGTCGTCTGGCAGGTGCGGGCGTGGAGCACCGAGGGCGAGGCGACACCGTGGAGCCGGCCCGCCTCATGGGAGATGGGGCTCCTCAAGCGCTCCGACTGGGGCAAGGCCCGGTGGATCGAGTACCCGGGCCGCACCGTCGACCAGCCACTGCCCGTGTTCGCCCGCGCTTTCCGCGTGGACAGACGCCGAGGGAAGATCGTCAGGGCGAGGCTGTACCTGTCCGGCGTCGGACTGCACGTCGCCCGACTCAACGACAGACCCGTCACCGACGAGGTACTCGCGCCGGGCAACTCGAACTACCAGCTCTCCACCGAGTACCGGGTGTTCGACGTCACCGGTCTCGTCCGCCACGGCGACAACACTCTGGGCGTCGAACTGGGCCACGGCACGGCGCTGGTGACGCGGTCCGTCGCGAATCCCACGACCGGCCGCACGGCACCGTACAGCTGGTGGCAGAGCCAGTTCAAAGGCAGCGGTGGCCTCGTCGCGCCCGCTGCCCGGGGCGCCACCACCATCAAGGTCAACAACGTGGCCAATTACCACGTCGGTGGCACCGTCAACATCGACACGGGTGACGGTGGCGAGCGCCTGGAGTCACACACGATCACCGCGATCGGTACCGCGGGGGCCGACGGCACCGGCATCACCTTCGAGCCCGGGCTCGCCTCGGGACACGAGAACGGCGCCGTCGTCACCGGCTCCGGCAACCCGCTCGCGAGCACCGATGCCAGTGCCGGCGCCGCCGTCACACCACGCCTGATCGCCCGCCTGGAAATCACGAAGGACGACGGCAAGGTCGAGACCGTGGTCAGCGACCGCTCGTGGAAGGCGGCTCTCGGCCCGACCACCACGGCCAACTGGTACTCCGGCTCCGACTACGACGCCCGGCGCGAGCAGCCCGCCTGGACCGTCCCCGGCGCGGACCTCGGCGCGTCGGTGAAACGGCGCGACGGCACGGCCATGGGCTGGACCGCCGCCGGAATCGCCCCGCCGCCCAATCTGACCACCGAGCTGGTGTGGCGCGTGGCAGAGCCGCTCAAGGTCGTCGACAGACTGCGTCCGGTGAGCGTCAAGCAGCCGCAGCCCGGCGTGTGGGTCTTCGACTTCGGGCAGAACATCGCCGGCTGGCCGCTGCTCACGCTCGACGCCCCGCTCCCGGCCGGCACCACCGTCAAGCTGTATCCCGCCGAGTCACTGAACGCCGACGGCAGCGTCAACCAGGCATCGATCATGGGCGGCGGCGCGGCACGCGGCACCGACGTGTTCGCTGCCTACACGACGCACGGCGGTGAGCGGGGCGAGCGCTGGCACCCGCAGTTCCACTACTTCGGGATGCAGTGGCTGCAGATGACCGGCCTGCCCGAGGGCTACGTCCCGACCCGGGACACGGTGACCGCCCTGCAGATCCACGCGGACGTCCCGGAGGCCGGCTCCGTGCGGACCTCCGACGACCGGATCAACCGCATTCACCGCATGGCCCGCTACTCGATCATGAGCAACACCATGTCCACCTTCACGGACTGCCCAGGCCGCGAAAAGCTCGCCTACCCCGCCGACTACGTGCAGCCCTTCGGATCCATCCACCGCACCTTCGGATACGCGGCCTACCTGCGCACCATGCAGCGCCATCTGGCGGAGGGCCAGTCCAGGGCCGGTGCCGACATCGGCAACGTGGCGCTCAAGGCCCCGGTGTACGACTGGGGTTACACCGGCCGGTTCGGCGACGAGATCAACTGGGGCAACGGCATCATCCTGGTGCCCTGGCTGCTGTACGAGACGTACGGCGACACCCGGACGATGGCTCGCTACTACCCGCAGATGCAGGCCTTCCTGGGCTACATCAGGACCAGGAAGGCAGGCACCGGCACGAACGCCCGCATCGTGGACGCGGCCCTGGCCGACTGGATCGCCAGTGAGAACACCTCGGGCCGCATCACCGGAACCTGGGGCTACCACCAGATCGCCGATCGCATGGCGAGGATGGCGGCACTGCTCGGGCGTGAGGCCGACGCGGCCGAGTACCGCAGCCTCGCGGTAGGCATCAAGGACGCGTTCAACGACGCCTTCTACAACCAGGCCCTCGGCCGCTACACCGCCGAGGGCGACCAGGGCGGTGCCGGGGCGACACAGGCCGCGCAGGCGCTCGCTCTGGACGAGGGCCTGGTACCGGAGGGCGAACGAGGGAAGGTTCTCGACGCGCTGGTCGAACTGGTCCACGCCCACCGGCCGTTCGGTGGAGGTCCACACTTCAGCGGCGGCACCATCGGTCTCGCCCCGATCGTCAGGGCCCTGCACGACGGCGGTCGCGACGACGTCCTGTGGGACGTCCTCCAGGAGGACACCCGTCCGAGCTACGGCTACTTCATGGCGCCCACCCTCGCCAACCCCGGCGGCCTGACGACCGTTCCCGAACAGTGGGACATGGGCAACTCCAAGAACCACATGATCCTGGTGCAGATCGAGGAGTGGTTCCACAGCGGCCTGGTGGGCATCCGCCAGGCACGCGGCAGAGCCGGCTACCGCGAGCTGGTGATCGACCCCCGCCCGGTCGGTGACCTCACCCATGCCGAGGGCAGCTACCGCACGCCGTACGGCGTGGTGTCCGTGCAGTGGGTCCGTAAGAACGGCAGGTTCCGCCTCCACGTGGCACTCCCGCCGAACACCACGGCGGAGGTCCGCATGCCTATGGGCGACCGCGCCACCTACGTCGTCGGCTCGGGCCGGCACACGTTCACCACCCGCGATCCGCTGACCGATTCCCGGAACACCGAGAGGACCGAGGTGTGAGCCATGAGGCGCACAGCGCGGACGACGCCGACCGCGATGTCAGCGAGGAACCCGCACCCCGCGGACATGGAACGGCAGTGGGCCCTCGGACCGTGCCCGACATCGCCGCCCGCTCCGGCGCCGACGCCGCCATGCTCGACACGGCGATCAAGGACGGGACGCGGCTGTTCGACCACGTGCCGCCGGACGCCTGCGCCGAGTTCGTCCGGCTGGCCCACGCCGCTGGCCTGCTCGCCGCGCTCGCGGGCAGTGTCAAGCAGGCCGACCTCGGCCCGCTGACCCGCATCGGCACGGACATCGTCGGGGTGCGCGGAGCGGTCTGCGAGGGCGGCGACCGCAACACAGGACGGATCCGGCCGCACATGGTGGCCGCCTTCCGGGCGGAGATGGACCGGCAGGCCCGGGAGCACGCGGCCGGCGTCACCGCCGTGAGCTGACCGCCGATATGCCGACCTCCGAGCCCGACCGCTTCCCCGGACGCCGGGCCCCGCGTCTCGCCGTCGTCGATCCGGCCACCGGAGAGGTCTTCCAAGAGGCCCCCGACCAGCAGCCGGACGCACTGGACGCCGTCGTCGACCGGTCCCGCCGGGCCTGGCACGGCTGGCGCGCCGATCCCGCCGCCCGCACCAGTACGAGGTCGCGCACCGGCAGGTGGCCGAGCAACTGACCGTCGTCATCCGCGCCGTGGGCGTGAGGGAGTGGACGACCGGTAGCGCGTGCGGACCTACGACCTGCCCGTCATCGCACGGCCGGCCACGCCCCAGGGTGGATCACGGTTTCGGAGCTGGCGGGAAGGGGCTCGTAATCGCGGGACAGGCGTCGGTGCAGCATGAGCCAACCGGGGCTTCGTTCTACTGCCCAGCGCCTTTTGATGACGTGAAAGCCGCGGATTTCCGGGTTTCTATTGACGACTTCGACATCTTTTCCGAGGTTGGCGCCGTGCTCGATGACGGTGTTCGTGAAGTCGGTGTCGACCCAGCTTTGGAGAGGGCGGGTACATTGTCTTGGCCTGGTCGACCTGGTAGGTCATGAGACGCCACTGCATCCCGACGGCGTTGGCCGGCGCGCGACTTGGGTGACCGGGGCGATGCGCCGCTCAGCCGCCTCTTCCTACCGGCACCTTGATGCGGCAAGGATGTGCGTGTGGTCGGCTCGTCGTCCACGGCGGTCTTGCGTTGACATGATGGTCTTGAGGAGCCGGTATGTCTTGGCCGTCATCGTCGGCAGCAGCTGCCCGCAGGCGCACGGATGACGGGCCGTTCCGTCCGGCGCCCCGTCCGGCGCCTCGTATGCGGAGAGGGGGCGCCGAACGGAACTACGCCGTCCGGGAGGTGGGCACCGCTCAGGAGGTGAGCAGCGCGAGGTCCACGGCGTTGGCGATGGCCTGCATGCCGGCGCTGTTGGGGTGCAGATGGTCGCCGCTGTCGTAGGCGGGGAGCAGTCGCGCCGGGTTGGCCGGGTCCCGGAGCGCCGCGTCGAAGTCGATGACCGCGTCGAAGGCGCCGCTGGTGCGGATCCACTGGTTGACCTGGGCGCGGATGGCGGCCTTGTCGGTGGTCTGCGAGGAGTGCGGCAGGATCGTCCCGCCGATGATCCGGACACCGGCCTGGTGTGCCTGGTCGATCATGATCTGGTAGCCGGCGATGATCTGGTCGGCGGGGGTGGGGGTGGTGGTGTTGTTGATGTCGTTGATGCCCTCCAGCACGATGGCGTTCTTCACGCCCGGCTGGGTCAGGACGTCGTGGGAGAACCGGGTCATGGCCGCGATGCCCTGCTGCGCGCTCGGGCTGTCGGTGACCACGCGGTTGCCGCCGATGCCCGCGTTGACCACGCCGAGGCGCTGGCCGCCGGACTGGGCCTGCAGCCGCCGGGCGAGGTAGTCGGGCCAGCGGTGGTTGGCGTTGTTGGTGGCGCTGGAGCCGTCGGTGATGGAGTCGCCGATGGCCACGACGGTTCCCTTGGCCGTGGGTGACACGACGTCGAGTCCGGCGACGTAGAACCAGCGGGCCGTGGTGGTGGTGAAGTTCGTCGCGGCCTCCTCGGCCGCGTGGTTGCCGGTGCCCGCGGCGGACAGGTAGGAGGTCTGGTGGGCGTCGTTGTGGTAGGTCGAGGCGCCGATGGTGCCCGGGAGGTAGACGCTCACCAGCAGGTTCTGCTCCGCGACGACCTGCATCGGGATGACGTCGCTGGTCATTTCCTGCCCGGCTGGGATGGTGGGCGTGGCCGACCGGCCGAAGGTGACGGTTCGCGTGGTGCCCGCGACCGCGGTGGCGCCGCTGGACTGGACGGCCACCGTGACGGCACCGACCGAGAGCGCAGTGGTGCTGCGCAGGTTGGACAGCCGGATGCGCAGCCCCGCGCCGGAGGTGTTGTTGTGGACGACCATCCGGATGGTCTGCTGGGTGAAGGTCTGGCCGCCGCTGACCATGGCCGGGCCCCAGGTCGCCGAGCGCGGGCGCTCGGTCAGGCTCCACTTCTGGTTGGCCGTGGTCTTGCAGGTGTACTGGATGAGCGCGCGGTCCTCCGCGGTGGAGCCGCCGTTGACGTCCAGGCACAGGCCGCTGTGGGCGGAGACGATCGCCGAACCGCTGAAGGTCCAGCGCTGGTTGCCGGCGCCGGTGCAGGGCCACTGGATGATCGCGGTTCCCGCGTTCGTGGAGCCGTTCTGGATGTCCATGCACTTGCCGCTGTTGATGTTGACCAGCGAGAAAGTGCCGTCGCCGTGGTCGACCGCCTCCCACAGCTGCCCGGGACCGCCGGAGGCGGTCTTCTGCACGACCGCCGCTGCGTTGGCCAGGGAGTCCGACAGCACGGCGGCGTTCTTGCCGCTGTGCGCCGCTGTCAGCGCGTAGACGTGGCCGCCTTGCGGCGCGCCCGCGGCCGAGGCGTCTACCGCCGGGACGAGGACGAGTCCGACAGCGGCCAGACAGGTGGCGGATGCCGTGGCCGTGAGTCTGGCGGAGAGTCTTCGAAAGGTGTGCATGTGCGGCCCTTCTTTGCTGGGTGGGGACGTGCGGCTCTTCCGCGTGGGGACGTGCGCGACTTCTTCGTGGAGACGTGCGGGTGGAGGGGGCTGGGGCGCTCAGGAGGTGACGCTCCGCAGCGCCTTGATCTCGTAGTAGCCGTCGCCGGTCTTGGTGAAGGTCCACTTCTGGTTGGCCTTGTTGAGCCAGGGCCACTGCAGCACGTTGCTGTTGTTCGCGGTGGTCCCGCCCCTCCACGTCGGCGGCCTTGCCGCTGTGCCGGGCGACCAGCCGGTAGACGGTGCCGTCGCCGGGCAGCGTGGTGGACAGCAGTGCCGACTTGGCCGTCCGGCCTCCGATCCTCACGCCGCCCATGTTCGCGTAGCCGCCGGTGGCCGAGTTGGCCCGGATCCGTACGAAGCCCACGTTCCGGGCGGGCCATTTGGCCACCTTGGTGGCGCGGTCGCCGGCCCAGGTGCCGGTGGCGACCTGGGTGAAGTTCGTGCCGTCGGTGCTGGTGGAGATGCACGAGATTCGCCCAGGACGCCACCTTCCACAAGACCGCCGGGCTGGAGATGCGGGCGATGGAGGGCGCGCCGTCCTTCCTGCCCTCGCAGGAGCTCCCGGACGTCCAGTACGCCGCCTTCGCCCGCTCCCTGGGCCTGACCGGCATCCGCGTGGAGCCCGAGGACGTCGAGGCCGGCCGGCGCGCGGGCCTGGAGGCGGACGGCCCCGCGGTGATCGAGTTCCTGGCGGACCCGGCGGACCCGGCGGTCCCACCGGTCCCGCCGCACGCGACCTGGCAGCAGATGGAGACCACCGCCGAGTCGATCCTGAAGGGCGACGCGGACCGGGGGTCGATGGTGCGGCAGGGCTTCAAGCCGAAGGTGCAGGAGTTCTTGCCGGGGCGCGAGAAGAAGTGACGCGACGCCACATGCAAGCGGGAGACTGTGGGTCAAGCCCCGAACGTCCACAGCAGGTTGGTGTGCTGCTGCCACGTCCACTGCTTGGCCACGGCCCCTGCGGCGACCATGCCGCCACCGTCGAGGACCAGTCCCGTGCTGCGGTTGGCGATCGAGTACTGGCCTTGGCCGCGGTGGGTGATGCGCCACTGTTGGGTGTTACTGCCGTCCCAGGCCTTCTGCCGGGCCGGGTCGCCGTTGCTGGTAGCGCCCCAGCCGTCGGCGACCATGCCGTTGGTGCGGTTGACGAGCCTGTAGTAGCCGTTGCCGAGTTCGATCGCCTGCCACTGGAGATTGGCGTGGTCTATCGACTCCCACTGCTTCAGGTTCGAGCCGCTGGCGACATTGCCGCCGCTGTCCAGCGCCAAGTGGTTCGTGACATTGTTCAGGCGGAAGTACTTGTCGGGCCTGAACGTCACCTTCAGTGATCTGATCATGTCATTGTTGCCGGTCACCCCGAGGTCGGGGGTGTTCGAGGTGAACGTCCAGGCAGTGCCGGTGAAGTTGTCGCCGGAGTAGCCCGTCACCTGGTAGCCGTCGGGTACCAGGATGGAGGAGGCCTTGGCGGGCCCCAGGCCGGTGGCGGACAGCTGGGAGGAGGTGTAGCTGCCCAGCGGTAGGACGGCGCGGGCGCCTTGATAGTCGACGTTCTGGAACACCGTCGCGGAAACCCTCACGGGCATGCCCTGGACCTCGACGCACACCACGGAGACGTTGGCGTTCGGCGCGGTGGCCGGCACGGTGACGTTGATCTGGTCGGTGATGGTGTACGGGAGCGAGACCGAGGGGTTGTTCAGCAGATAGACGCGGCTGATCGTGTTGTCGATCACTGGGATCCGGAGCTGGCCGTTCGTGGGCCAGGTGAAGACATGGGCGAAGAGCTTGCCGCTCTTCTTGGTGACCCTCCCCCATGCAGGTTCGGTGGCGAACGGGCTGCCGCTGGTGCCGTGAATGCTGTCGCTGTACGTCGACATCCATGAGGCCAGTCCGTTCAGGACGGTCTCGGTTCCCGCGGTGACCGAGCCGTCGCCCTTGGGGCCGATGTTCAACAGGAGGTTGCCGTCCCGGGAGACCACCGTGACGAGCTCCTGGACGACGTCCTTGACGGATCTGTAGGAGTTCTCCCTCGACGCTTGGTAACCCCAGGCGCCGTTCATGGTGGCGCACCGCTCCCACGGCCGGCCCATCGGCTTGGCGGGTATCCCGAACTCCGCGACCGTGTAGTCGCCGAGACCGTGGTCCCGCTTGACCCGTTCGTTGACGATGAGGCCGGGCTTGCGGGCGATCAGCCAGTTGTAGAGGTCGACGCCGTCGGATTCCAGCCACCAGTCCTCCAGGGTGGGGCTGGAAGGCTCGGCGAACCAGTCGCCGTCGAACCAGAGCAGTGCCGGGTCGTAGCGGTCCAGCAGTTCCTGCAGCTGTGCCTTCATGTCGGCGATGTAGGCGGTGCGGGCGGCCTGCGACGACATCGTCGTGAGACCGCTCTCGTGGCGGTCGGTCTGGGAAGGGTGGTTCCAGTCGAGGATCGAGTAGTACAGGCAGAACTTGATCCCGCGGCTCTCGCACTCGGTCTTGAGGTTCATGAGCGGGTCGGTCTGGATGCCGTTGAAGTCGCGCAGGTTGTACTGCTTGGTGCCGGTGGTGTCGGTGAAGCCCGCCACGTCGGAGTTCCACATCGCGTAGCCCTCGTGGTGCTTGGCGGTGATCACGAGGTACTTCATGCCGGCGTTCTTGGCCAGCTCGGCGATGGTGGCGGCGTTGAACGCGGTCGGGTTGAAGTTCTTGGTGACCTGGTTCTGGTAGTCCGCCTTGCTCCACCGCTGGCTGTCGAACGCCCACTCGCCCTGGCCGAGGTAAGAGTAGGACCCGAAGTGGATGAACATCCCGAACCGGGCCTGGTACCACCAGTCCATCTTCGAGGGGACGGTGTACGCCTCAGCGGTGGCGGGCCACAGGACCTGCGGCAGCCCGAAGGCCGCCACTCCCCCGGCAAGGGCGGCGGCCTTCATCAGAGAACGTCTGCTGAGGGGAGCTGAGGACATGGTGCGGCTCCATGTGTCAGGGAGAGGGAAGGCAGGCGTTACGAGCGGACGGCTTGGGCGCTCCACTCCGCGTCACACCCGAGGAGACATCGGATTGATTTATATGAGTACGGCGGTGGCCGCGTCTAGAGGCAAGACGATAATCCCTGGCAGAAATGGTCCTCTGAAGGGTTTCCGAAGATGGAGGGAGCGCCGAGGTTGGGCTATACATCGGATCTCTTCAGGGGCGCAGGCCAAGGGCGGCCCACGCGAACGGGACGAGACAAGCAGGTGGTCGCCGCGGTGAGCGTGGCCGCCCCGGCCTGCCGGGTCCACCCGGAGGCGGAGACGGAGATCGCCCAAAGGTCCTGACCACAGCAGGCGACATCAGCGACCGTACTGCGGTCGCCGCGGGGTAACCTCGCCCACGCTGCCGGCGCACTGCCCGAGCCGCGCCCTGTCCCGCGACGTGGGCCAAGCCATGCGTCAGGGGGTGGTGAGGCCAACCTGCGCGGTTCTTCGCCGAACAGGCGGCACGAGCCGCGACATGGCGCAAGGTCGGCCACACGAACGCGGCCGGCACGGCCGCGGTCGGGGCACGGCGCCGCCCCCCATGCGCTCGACAACCTCTCGGCTCAGTGGCGAGGCCATGTCCTCATTGAGGATTATCCATCCTGAAGTGGCTGGTCGCGGGTCTGGTGTGGGCTGCGGATGGCGTTCTCGTGCAGGTGGGGTTCTTGATCGTGCCGGGGTGATCGTCTGTCAAGTCCCTGGGTTCTTCCGGATTCGCTGACACCTTCGGTAGCCGTTCCCCCGCTGGCAAGGGACACCGAGCGCGTCTTTGACTTGCTGGAACACGGCAACGGTTATGTGAAGGGACACTGACGTGCGTGCACGGGGCATCAACTACGGCACTGGGTTCCTCCCTGGGGAGGAACCCAGTGCCGGAGACCTTCAGGTCGCGGCTGGAGCGGCCGTGCATCGCGCGGTGCCGCGGGGCGCGGCGGCTGAGCAGGGTGGCGTGCTCGGCCGTGAGGCCCGCGAGAGTGGCCTGCGGGGACTGGGGGTTCTGGTCGGTGGACGTCTCACACCGGCCGGGCTTGGTCAGCAGCACGTTGATGGCCCTGGCGCCACGAGGGTCTGCCTGCTGGCGGTGACCGATGTGCTGCTGGCGGAGGTGACGACGCGGGTGACGCCTTCGTAGCCGTATGCGCCGTACCTGAACCTGGGCGGCACCTCCGGGGTATCGCGCCCCGGTCCTCTGCGAAACATGGCATGTCTACGGCAGAACGAATAGGTATTTTGATGGGTGAAACGGCCTCTTCATCTCCCGAGACGAGTACCTTCATCCGCGCTGCCCGCCAAACGGCGGGCAAGTCCCGCCGTACGGCGGCGTGCCGGAGACCGGCGGACGCGCGGATCATCGCCGTACGATCCGCCGCACGCAGCATGAGGAGCACAGGCAATGACGCTTACGCCGCCCCCGTTCGACCCGGAACTCGCCGCCGTCCTGGAGATGATCAAGGACACGCTGCTGACCCAGCTGACCATGGACGAGATCGAGGCCCACCGTAACGGTCCCGGTATAGAGATGTGGGCGGACATGGACCTGACCTTGGGCGGGGCGTTCGAGGTCGAGGACCGGGTCGTGCCGGGCCCCGAGAACGCGCCCGACATCTCGCTGCTGATCTGCCGGCCGGTCGCTCCGGCGACGGACGGACTGCTGCCCGTGATCTACCACGTCCACGGCGGCGGCATGGTGCTCGGCAACAACCGCGTCGGGGTGGACGCCCCGCTGCGCTGGGCCAACGAGCTGGGCGCGGTCGTGGTGTCCGTGGAGTACCGCCTGGCACCGGAGAACCCGTACCCCGCACCCATCGACGACGTGTACGCCGGGCTGCTGTGGACCGCCGGCCACGCGGAGGAGATCGGCGCCGACCCCGAGCGGATCGTCATCGCGGGCGCCAGCGCGGGCGGGGGCCTGACGGCCGCGCTGGCCCTGCTCCTCAGGGACCGCAAGGGCCCGCGGCCCATCGGCCAGATGCTGATGTGCCCGATGCTCGACGACCGCAACGACACCCCCTCCGTGTACCAGATGGAGGGCCTCGGCGCGTGGGACCGCACGGCCAACGACACCGGCTGGACCGCGCTGCTGGGTGCGCGGCGCGGCGGCCCGGACGTCTCCCCGTACGCCGCCCCGGCCCGCGCGGACGACCTGTCCGGACTGCCCCCGGCCTTCCTCGACGTCGGCTCCGCCGAAACGTTCCGCGACGAAGTGGTCGCCTACGCCACCCGCCTGTGGCAGGCCGGCGGTGCCGCCGAGCTGCACGTATGGCCGGGCGGCTTCCACGGCTTCGAAAGCGCCGCCCCCCAGACGGTCCTCTCCCAGGCCTGCCAGGCAGCCCAGCTGGCGTGGCTGCGCAGGCTCCTCGCAGAGTGACGGGCCGGGTACCGGGGGGTGCGGCTGACGCGAAGCCGCCACCGCGCACCCGCCTGCCCACGCGTGGTGGGGGAGGCGGTTTCTTTCGCCGCAGGTTGCGCAGGGGGTTGGCCGCGCAGTTCCCCGCGCCCCTTCAGGGCGCGAACGCGGCGGTCGCGCGGGAGAGGCGGCCCGTACCGCACCCCCCGCGCGACCTGTGAGCGCACACACTCCACGAAACGTGGCCCCTGGCGCACCATGGAGCCATGAAAGAGCTGGCGGGACGGCTGACCGCACTGGATCCGGATGCCGGCGCCGCCGTCCGGGTCATCGCCTACTTCGACCGGCTGGCCGAGCACCGGGCCGGTCTTGAGTCGCTGGTGCGCGGGGCCGCCGTGCTGGCCGGGTGTCCGGCGCGGCTCGCCGACGCCGGGCGGCGGGTACGTCTGCGGGTCGAGACCGACGGACACCGCCGGGACACGGACCAGCCCCCCGACCCCGCGTGGCCGTCCGCCACGCTGTCGCCGGACGGTGTCCCGGCGCTGTGGCTGGAGCGGGCGGGGGCACCCAGCGTCGTCGACGCGGTGATCCTCGAACGGGCGGCGGCTGCCATCCGTGTCGTCCTGGACCGCACCCGTGGCCGCGCACCGACGGCCCGCGCCGACGACCCGGCGCTCGTGGAAACCCTCCTCGACGCCACCGCACCCGAGCAGGTACGGCTGCACGCGGCCCGGCAACTGGGCCTGGACCCGGCCACCCGGGCCCGCGTGGTGGCGCCGTTCGACGGCCCGCCCCGCATCGTGAACGCCTCCGCCCGGCGCGGGCCGATCCATCCGCAAGCCCGGCCGTCCGCCCCCGGGCCGGCACCGGTACCGGCCCGGGGCACCGCACCGACCCACGCCGGATCCGCCGCCCCGGACCCGGGACCGGCGCACCTCGACGCCGGATCCGCCGACACCGCCCTCCCACCGGGCCGGGTCGGTGTCGGCCCCGCCGTGCCCGTGCTCGAACTGCCGGGCTCCTGGGCCGCCGCCCGGACCGCGCTGCGCTTCACCGCCGACGGCACCCCGCACGATCCCGGACCCCGGGTCGTGTACGCCGACGAGCTCGGCGGTATCGGGCTGCTCGCCGAGCTTGTCGTGCCGGGGGCCGATCCGCCGTCCGATGTGCGGGCGCTGGACGCGGCGGTCGCGGACGCGCCCTGGATGCTGACGACGTTGCACGCGGTCGCCTCGACGGCGAGCCTGCGGGCAGCCGCCGTCGAGGTCAACGTCCACCACTCCACGCTCCAGGACCGGTTGGGCCACGCCGAGGCGCTGCTCGGGTGGCCCGTCCGTACCCCGCAGGGCCGACTCAGACTGCAACTGGCCCTGGCCATGCGGCATTTGGGGCGCACATAGGGGAGATGCAGGCGAGGTACAGGGGAGGTGACCCGCCGCCGCTGCGTGGGCTGGTACCGGCACATCACCCTGGCCATGCTCGCTGACGCATTCCTGGCGGCGATGACCGCCCACGTCCTCGAAGAGGGGGCCGAAGAAACGGTCCGAGCAGCCTCTCACCGTGGCAGAAGTGCGCCGGCTCCTGGAGCTTGCCCGTCCCCCGACGGCCCGGCTCCAGCGACCCTCACACCGGCTCCACTGGTCCTACTGGCGCCGACGTCACCAGGCCATTGCCCGCCACCGCCACTACCAGCGCCGCACGCACCCCGATCGGGTGAGTCACGAACCACCACCGCCCTGACGGAGCGTCAGTCAACTACACTCCGAACAAGACCTCTGACCAGGGAAAATAGAGAACCGCGACTGGGGTACTAGTACGTGACGGTTCGGATCAGTTGGTGGTTGACGAACTCGCGAATGCCGAGTGACCCCAACTCCCTTCCAACGCCTGATTGCTTCGTGCCACCGAAAGGCAGTTCGACAGCGTCCTGGCCGACCCCGTTGATGTAGACCATCCCGGTGTCGAGAGCGTTGGCGACGCGATTTGCCTGGTTCAGGTCGTCGGTATAGACGTACGAGCCCAGGCCGAAGGGCGTGTCGTTGGCGATCTCGACAGCGTGGCCCTCGTCGGCCGCCCGATACAGGACCGCGACCGGCCCGAAGAGCTCTTCGCGGTGGACCGGGTTGTCTGCGGTCACATCGGCCAGCACCCCGCACCCGTGGAACGCGCGCCGTCGCTCAGGCGCCAGCAAAGCGGTTGCTCCGTTGGCGATCGCGCGCTGTACCTGGGCTGCGAGCCTCTCGGCGGCGTCGGCAGACGACAGTGGGCCAAGGACGGTGTCGTCGAGCATCGGATCTGCGGGCGTGATCTCGCTGAGGCGTTCGACGGGCACTGTCAACTTTGGCGCACCGTCAGATGATCACAAAGGTGATTGGCAATCTTCACCTCTGATTCCGCGAATGAAGCGCCGAATCGGCCTGCCGGAGGGAGAAACTGGCTGGGGTTTTCCTTCTTGATCATCTGACGCCCAGTCAAAGTTGGCAGTGCCCCCCTGGGTGTCCTCACCCTACGAACGGGAGGACCAACCCGTTCAAGAACGTAGAGCCACTTGTCCCCGGGCCGCGGCTGCCGGCGGCGCAGCCCGCCTGCGTAGGCCTGCCCGAACTTCACACACCAGCGGCGGACCATCTCATGGGAGACGTCCCGCGCTCGAGCATGAGCTCCTCGACCTCACGGAAGCTGAGCGGGAAGCGGAAGTACAGCCACACACAATGGGAGATGACCTCGGCCGGGTACCGGTGCCCTTTGTGCGACAGCGACCTGCTCTCCACGGGCACCCCTCCAGCATGATCAGCCCGGCGATCATCCCACCCGCCCAGCCAACGTGACAGCGCCCCACGTCCGTCTCCGTGGCACTGACACTGCGTACCGAAGCCGCCAAGACCTTCCCACGTCCGGCAGTAGCCAGCTCGCAGTGGCTCTTCTCCGGCCGCCAGCCCGGACAGCCCGGTCAGCTCCAAGTCCATCTGCGTCAGATCGGCGCCCCTCCGCAGTGCGCAGGACCTCCGCGATCCGTCAGCTCGTCCTCCAGGCCCCGGCCCCCGTCATCGCGAAGGCACTCGGCCATCACTACAAGACCGTCACCCGCCTGGTCACCGACAGACGGGTCCGGGCAGTGACAGGCAGATGACAGTCGATCGGTAGGGGACCGACAGGCCAGATGCCTGGTGGCCTACAGCAACCGGTCCATACCGTCTTGTCATGACCGTAAACCACGAGGAAGAAGTGCACGAGCACGACCGGGGCCTCTCCTACGACCTTCCCCTTCTCGCCCGTCGCCGGATGGTACGGCTGCTGGCGGGGGTGAGCCTGGTGCCGCTGGTGGGCTGCACTTCCGAGGAGGAGACCACGGCGTCCTCGTCCCCGTCGCTCTCCCCGTCGTCCGCGTCGTCGCCCGTTCAGTGCGAGACGATCCCCGAGGAGACCGAAGGCCCCTTCCCCGGCGACGGTTCCAACGGCGTCAACGTCCTGAGGGAGAGCGGTGTCGTCCGCAGCGACATCACGCAGAGCTTCGGCGACTCCGCAGGGGGTACCGCCGAGGGCGTGCCCCTGACGATCACGCTCACGGTGGTGGACGCCGCCTCCGGCTGCGGCACCCCCAAGAAGGGCGCCGCCGTCTACATCTGGCAATGCGACCGGGAGGGCAGGTACTCCCTGTACAACGACGGCGTGACGGACGAGAACTACCTGCGCGGCGTCCAGGAGGCGGACGGCAAGGGACAGGTCACGTTCAAAAGCATCTTCCCCGGCTGCTACCCGGGCCGCTGGCCGCACGTCCACTTCGAGGTCTACGACAGCCTGGCCGACGCCACCGCGGCCAGGTCCATCACGAACACCTCGCAGCTCGCGCTGCCGAAGGACGTGAGCGACAGGGTGTACGCCACCGACGGCTACAGCGAGAGCGTGAGGAATCTCAGCGAGCTCTCCCTGGAGTCGGACATGGTCTTCAGCGACGGCTACAACCAGCAGCTCGCGAAAGTCACCGGCACCGTCGAGCAGGGGTACACCGCGACGCTGACGGTTCCGGTGTGACCCGTCACAGCTGAACGGCTCGGGGTTCATTCCGCGCGCTCTACATCCAGCCTCTCCGGCTCCCACCCCGTCCCACCGACAGGGGCACTGAGCTGCCACTTGGCTTGACTCTGTCCGGAATCCTGCCGTGGTCGAGGTCAGCTGCGGCGGCTCGCGAGTACGCAGCAGCCGCAGCCGGCCGCATGGGCGGCTCCGAGCGACCTCAAGCGCGCTGCCCATGGCCCTCCGATAGTTGTACGACTCGAAGCGGACCGAGCCCGACGTCGTGCCCGTCCGGGCGATGAACGTGGCGTCCTTCGCGAAGGTCGACGTACCGTCGTTGGCGCCGAAGCGGGCTCGGTAGTCGTAGTGGCGAAGGTAGTTGCCGGAGCTGTCGCGGAACGAGTAGCCGCCCGCGTCGGCCAGTCCGGCGACGGCCGTGAAGGTGGACGCCTGTTTGAGCGCGGTGGTGCTGGAAGTGCTCACCACGGGGAGGTTGATCAAGGGGCAAGGCCCACGTTCGGCGAGGCCTCCAGTCCGATGCGGCCCTCCTGCACCGACAGCTTCCTCGTTCTGAACCGGTCTATCGCTGGGTCTGCCTGGTCCCCGCAGTGCACGGCGGCCTTCGCCCTGATCCTGTGTTCCAGGTCTGGAAACACATGGGACCGGTACGAAGGCCGCAGACGTGTGTGTGCTGTTGCTGCCGCTCAGCGGGACGGGTTCGCCTGAGCCCGCCCCTGCAGAACCGACGCTGCGCCGAGCAGCCGTCTTCTACCCCGCGGACGGCGGGCCCACGAGCACCACCTCCAGCGCACTTCCCTCCTCAGGCCAGTCCGTGCGCGGCTTGTCCTGGTTTGCGGGCAGGGATTCCCAGCGGAGATAGTAGGTGCCGGTGTCGTTGCGGCCGGCCAGGTCGGCCTGCAGTCGCACCTCCAGGCCAGGGTAGGTGCCGCGCACATCCGTGATCTCGGCGGGCAGCGCCGGGGTCGCGGCCTCCGCCACGGGGTACAGGCCACCGTCGATGACGATGCTCCGCGGTTCACCCGAGCAAGTGAAGTCGACGCGGATGTTGCCGTCCTCCATCACCTCGGAGCCGAGCATGGACACCGTGAAGGCGAGGCTGCCGCCACCGCCGAAACTCCAGCGGCCCTTCCAGTCGCTGATTTGGTGGATGTCCCACGCGCCTGATCCGTCGGGGCGCGCAACGTAGATCTGGGAGTTCCCGTCATCGTCGTACTTGTGATAGCTGATGATCGGAGTGCCCTCGGCGTCGAAGCCGAGCTTCGAGTTGCCGTTGAGCAGACCGCCGCCGTCCGGCACCGGGTCGATCACATCCGCCTCGCCGTACCGGAACGGGGTCGTCAGCGCATGGCCGGCACTGTCGAACCAATCGACGAGGTTCCTGCTCTTGGCGTAGCTCAGCCGACTGTTGGTCGCGGCGTCGGGACTGTCACGCCAGACCCAGATCATGTGGAACCATCCGTCTGGTCCGAGGGCAGGGTTCTCGAAGTAGGCGTTCCACGTCCCGCTCGGATTGTCGTCGGATCCCTCGCCGTCGAAGAGCGGCTCGTCGACCAGCCGCGACCAGGCGGAGGAGGCCTCGTCATACGCGTTGAAGTAGGTCACGCCGTCACCTGACCCACCATTGCGATAGCTGAAGACGAGACTGCCGTCCTGGCGGTTGATGAACTCGGGATAGGTCACCGAGTTCTCGGTCGACGCATCGATCATCGTGGTCACCCGGATCAGCGACGTCACGTCGCCGGGCACGGTGGTGCGGAAGTACACCAGCGCCACGTTGTGCATGTTGCCGGACACATGGAGGTTGCCGTCGCGGTCCAGTCCCAGCGAGATGTAGTTGTGGCTGTCCCAGCCCAACGTCGAGGGGAGCACCTTTGTGGTCCAGCTGTTGTCCGAGAGGCTGCGGTGCGCGATCGTCATCCGGCGATCGGCGGCGTAGTAGGCCACGTACTGATCGTCACCGTGTGTCAGCACCCGTTGCGTCACCGGCATGCCGGCCCACGTCGTGCCCACCGGGATCGTCTGGAGCACCTGCCGCTGGGCACCGGGGAAGTCGTAGGAGCCCTTGTCCACCGTGCAATCGAGCGTTCCCGGAGGTGAGATGGCCGGGGTGGAAGTCGTGAACGTGAACGACTTCGCGCGCAGGTTGCCCGTGTTCGAGTAGAGGCCGGCGGAGCCGCCCACACGGGTCGGGTCGGTGATGGGCAGCGTGTACGACGTGTCGACGAGGGTGGCCCCGGAGTCGCTGTTGCGCACCGAGACGGTGAAATCGGTCCCGTCGCGACCGAGGTTCAGTTCGAGAGATGTGCCGTAGGGTGCGTTCATGTTTCCCTGGGCCAGCACGGTCGGTGTGGTGCTGGCCGCCATCTTCAGCAGCTGCCACTGCCCCGTGCGGGCCCCACCGGCGGTCGTCACGCGCAGGACGTAGTAGTCCAGCGAGGTCGTTCCCTGTACGTTCGCCGCGATACCGCTCCATTCCGCACCGGAAGGCGAGCTGCTGACGATCCTGATGTGAGCACTCACGTTGTACGAGCTGCCGAGCTGAACCGGACGGTAGGTGGCGACAGCGTTCGTCGGGGTGGCAGCGGAGAGGGCTTCACCGGATGCGATCGACCACGTTCCCCGGTCGGAGACCCAGTTCGCCCCGAGGGAGCCGTTGGCGCGTTCGAAGTCATCGGTCCTGGTCACTTGGTCGACGGCCGACGCCGGAACGGGCGCGGAAAGCATGACCAGCATGCTCGCCAGGGCGGCGGCACTCGCGATCAGTGTGGCCCGCAGCCGCGGCAGGAATCTTCGACGTCTTTGCGTCATGGGCATGATCGTTCCTTCTGTGTCGGTAGTGCCTGACGTGAGACAGGGCTGCGGATGCATGGGCGAAGCCCGCCGCCGGTGACCGCCATGCCGACGAGCGCCCGTTCGGCGGGTGATCGGCTCTGACGAGGCCTTCTCCTGGCAGTTCGCAGGACAGCACACGATGTCATGACTGGCCTTACGAACAGCATGTGCTAGGCGGGAGGAACATCGGATGTATTAACGGACACCAATCGGTGGTCTGTCTAGGGCATCGACAGAAATTGCGAGATGGGCCCGAGAGTGCATGGCAGACGCGTCCGACCCTCAGGGCTAACAGGCCCGATACATAGGAGGTGTTCAGTCGATAGGTCGAGTGAAGAGGATGACCGGGCTCTGCGGATGCCGGCCCCGGTCGCGCCGCCGAGACCCCGCGCCCCTGGTTGCGCTCTCGCTTCGCCGCCGTGCGCGTGCGGTCCCCGGGCAAGGCCGTCGACCGTCCGTCACGGCCTGGGACTGACCTTCCAGGGCCACTTTTGGCCGTGCCGGCACAATCCGTCCCCCTCGTGGCCGCCACCCTACGCCTTCCTCACCGCTGCGTGGTTGGCCGGGGACATGGCCCGGGCGGCCAATGAAGCTCAATACGGTTGTGCCTGGCCGGGGACGGGGACAACGGTGTCGTTGCAACAGGTGGTCAACTGATGAATCGGGCGATAGGCGCGGTCAGATTCTCTTCGGCGTGGGCACTCCAGTGGGCAGGTGGCCGGCGGCGAGCAAGTCGTTCCACAGGGCTGTCGGCAGTGGCTGGGACAAGAGGGCGGCCGCGTCACGTACTTCGTCGGCGGAACGGGCGCCGACCAGCACGCTGGTCACCGCCGGATGACCGAAGGGGAACTGCAGCGCGGCGGCGCGCAGTGCGACCCCGTGGCGCTCGGTGGCTGCCTGCAGGTCCACAGCGCGTTGGACGAGTGGGGCCGACGCGGGTGCGTAGTCGTAGGTCGCACCCGGGCGCGGTGCGGCCAGCAGGCCGGAGTTGAAGACCCCGCCGATGACCACGCTTGTGCCGCGTGCGGCGGCGGGCAGCAGATGGCCGATGGCCTCGTGATTGAGTAGGGTGTAGCGGCCGGCCAGCAGTACGGCGTCGACATCGGTCTCCGTCACGAACCGGGTCAGCGCGGCGCTCTGGTTCATTCCCGCGCCGATGGCGCCCACCACGCCCTCGCTGCGCAGTCGCTCCAAGGCGGGGTATCCCTCGCTGAGAGCCTGCTCGAGGTGGTCGTCGGGGTCGTGCAGGTACACGACATCGAGCGCGTCAAGGCCGAGGCGGCGAAGGCTGGCGTCGATACTGCGCAGTAATCCGTCGGCGCTGAAGTCCCAGATCCGGCAATGCGTGGCCGGAACGGCGAACCCTTGCGCGCAGTCGTCACCGGTGGGGTGGTCGACGGGTTCCAGTAGGCGCCCCACCTTGGTGGACACGGTGAACGAGCCGCGAGGCCGGCCTGTGAGGGGCCGGCCCAGTCGGCTTTCGGGCAGACCGAGTCCGTAGTGCGGGGCGGTGTCGAAGTAGCGGATGCCGGCTTCCCAGGCGGCATCCATTGTGGCGGCGGCGCTCTCGTCGTCGACGGGCGTGTGGAGGTTGCCGAGGGCGGCAGCCCCGAAGGCCAGTTCGGTGACGGCGACGCCACTGCGTCCGAGGCGCGTGCTGCGCATGTGGCTGTCCTCACTTCTCTGCGGGGCGCAGCCGCAGCCCCGCCATGCCACCGTCGATGGCGAGAGCGGTACCGGTGACCGATGCGGCGGCGGGGCTCGCCAGATACACGATGGCCGCGGCCACCTCTTCGGCGGTCACCAGGCGCCCCATGGGCTGTCGGGCGTTGAGCGCCGCCCGTTCCGCCGTCGGGTCGTCGGATGCCGCCAGCAGCGCGCTCACCCATGGGGTGTCGGCGGTGCCGGGATTGACGCAGTTGACGCGGATCCCTTCACGGGGCCTTGACCCTGAATCCTGGAACTCGTCTTCCCCGATCGGGTCGTCGCCACCCTGGTCATCCTGCGCTTCCAGCTTCCGCACGCCGCCCTCGCCCTGTTCTACGAAGTGGACCGCTCCACGATCACCCGCGCCGTCCACGAGATCCGCCCCCTGCTCGCCGCCCGCGGCTTCGCCGTCCCCGGAAGCCCCGACCTGCGCCTTCGTACCCTAGCCGATGTCTTTGCCTACGCCGCCTCCCACGGCGTGGAACTGCGGATCGACGCCACCGAGGTCCGGGTCCGACGTCCACGGGCGAACCGCCCCGGACGCCGGGCGTTCGTCTCCGGGAAGATGCGGCAGAACACCAAGAAGGCCACCGTAATCACCGACGAGAAGGGCCGGACCCTGTGGGCGGGGGCCTTCCGGCCCGGCCGCCAGCACGACCAGACCGCGCTGAAGACCGAGGGCATCTGCGACCTTTTCGAACGGTTCCAGGTGAGAGGCAAGGTCGACGCCGGCTACCGGGGACTGGCCAGGCAGTTCCCCGACCAGGTCCAAGCGCCACCGCCGAAGCCGAAGAAGGATGCCCCGCCCGAGGACCTGGCGGCCTGGGAGGAAGCCCGCAAGCAGCAGTCCTCCGAGCGGATCTGCGTCGAGCACGCCAACGCTGAGCACAAGCAGTGGCGGCCACTGCAACGCTGGATCGGACGCCGCGAGTACTTCGACCAGACCTACCAAGCCATCGCCGGCCTGGTCTCCGACCGCACGGCCATGCGGTAATCAACCACCAGCCAACCCGCCAGACCGACACGGCCCGACCTCAATCGCGCACCACGTCGTAAGCCTTTCGTGATCGGTGAGCCTGACGGACAGTGCCAGGGCCGGCAGCCGCCACCGCACCGCCGAGACCGACCCCGCTGCCAGATGGGTCCGGCTGAGCGGGGTACCTGAGGCCACTGGCGGAAGCACACGTCGGGAGCCTCCTGTGCGGCCGTGTGCCGGCCACGCCGATTGACCCCGTCGGCGAGAAACAGTGACCTGGGCCCGCGCTTCGGACGCCCTCGCCCAGTTGGGTGGACGGGGCCGGGAAGGTCACCGGGTGGGGATCGCGCGCCTGCCTTCGACGCGGTCTCTGGCGGCCCGTCCCTCGATACTTCGGATGATTTTCTGCGGCGGTGCCTGACAGTACGACCGCCGGCCCGCTGGCGCAATCAGTCCTCCGATGTCTGTGGTCGAGGAATGGCCCCAAAAGTGATCAGATGGGCTCTTTATCCTGGTGATCTACCTCGATGTTCGTGCCATCGGTCACGATCCTGCGCATACATCGGATGAGACTCTTGCCATGTGCGGCAATACGCTCGTAACGTCACGCCACGCTCCACAGGCAGCCGAGGAGGACCTCGGTGGTGAGACGATTGCCACACCCGAGGTCGCCCCCGGGGCGAGACATCGGATGTCTAGTCGTGTCGCTGGGGAAGCTTTCGGCCTGACGGTGGAGAAAACAACCTTGTTTCGGCCATTGCTCGTTGCTGGAACGCGGTTGTAACGTTTCATGCCTTAGTCGCATGGACTGAGTAGATCCGATGTTTTACCCGGCTTCGCGAATCCGAATCGCGCCCTATCGAGGGGTTTCCCGACCATGAGACGTTTCAATGAAGCACGCCGAAACCCGCTGCCTCGCGCCCTGACGGCGCTGTCCGCGGTCGCCGTTCTCACCTCCTCTGCCGTGGCGTGTTCGTCGTCGGGGAGTGAGGGGAGCGACACCACGGGCTCGGCGCCGGTCACTCTGACCGTTCAGCAGCAGACCGGGCAGGAGACCTTGTTCGGCTACTTCGCCAAGGAATTCCACAAGGCGCACCCGAACGTGACGGTCAAACTGCAGACGATCAGCCAGGAGCAGAAGGCCGGCTCGAACCTCACTGTGCTGGGCTCGGGCAACGCGCCCGACGTCGGCTTCGTCCCGGTCGGCACGTCGCCCTACACCGCTCTGACCAGCCGTGGCGGGCTGACCGATCTCAGTGACGTGTGGAGTTCCGGTGACCTCGCCAAGCGCTACGGCAGCGGCGTCTCCGGGTCGCTGAAGGTCGGCGGCAAGCCGTACGTCGTCGCCTTCTCCCAGGCCATCTACAACGTCGTCTGGTACAACCCGGCAGCCTTCGCCAAAGCCGGCGTGACCGTGCCGACCGATCACCGGTTCGCGACCTCGAAGGACCTCATCGATGCGGCCAAGAAGCTGAAGTCGGCCGGGTACGCACCGCTGCAGCTCGGCGGCGCCTCCGGCTACCAGGCCAGCTGGATGGTCGACGCCCTGCTGCCGACCTCGGCGTCGCCGGCGCAGCTCGAGAACTACCTGGCGTCCTACAACGGCAAGACCGAGATCACCGCGAAGTACACCGACCCGGCCTTCACTAAGGTGCTCTCGACGCTGGAGAAGTACCGCAAGTCGGGTGTCTATCAGGATGGGTTCCTCGGTCAGAAGTACCAGGACGCGGAGGCGCCGTTCCTCGCGGGCAAGGCGGGGATGTTCCTGGGCGGTAACTTCACGGCGGCCGACTTCGTGCCCGCGAAGACGTCGGTGAAGCCCGACTGGCTGCTCCTGCCGCCGGTCAACGCCGGGACGAAGATGACGCACACCGGCTACTACGGTGACGCGCTGGGTATCCCGGTGAGGGCGCAGCACAAGGCGTGGGCGAAGAAGTTCCTCGAGTTCGTCATGTCCGAGAAGGCGCAGTCGGAGGGCGTGGTCGGCACCGCCAATCTGCTCCCCGGGGTGAAGGACCTGCCCGCCTCGGCCTTCACGAAGTTGGACGCGAATTCCCGCAGCATCCTGGCCGACATCGCCAAGAACGGCAGCGCGGCCGGCTGGACATCGGTCGTGCCGAACGCGCTCGCGCAGACCTTCATCGACTCGAAGATCCAGGCGATGTACTCCGGCAGGCTTTCGCCGTCCGCGCTGGCACAGCAGCAGCAGGACGAGCTGCTGAGCTTCCGCAAGTCCGCGAGCTGAGCCGACCGTGAACGAGCCGTATCCCAGTTCGAGGAGAGGTGTATGAGCACGCATTCCGTGATCACGGCGTCGGCCCCGGGGGCCGACGCCGGCGACGCCGCGAAGTCCACGGGCGTCGTGCCCAGCCGGGAGCGATCGCGATCCGCGAGGCGTCCCGGCACGGGCGGGAGGGGGTCGGGTCGCCGGTCGAGGGCCACCACCTCACCGTTGGTGACCCGCCTGGCACTGGTGCCCGCACTTCTCCTGCTCGCCGTCTTCGTCCTCGGCGCGATCGTCCAGACGGTACGCATCAGTACCACGGACTGGGTCGGCTTCGGTCCCATGCACTCCGTGGGGCTGGACAACTACCGCACTGTTCTCAAGAGTTCGGACACCTACCAGTCGCTGGGCGTCACTCTCGTGTACGCCGCCGCGTCGGCGGTGGCGACGATCGTCATCAGCAGCCTTCTCGCCGCGGCGGTCAGCCACGGCGTGAAGGGCGGGCGCTTCTACCGGGTCATCTGGTTCCTGCCCGGTGTCGCGCCCGCGGCCGCCGTGTCGATCTTCTGGACGGCGAGTTTCCAGCCGCGCTCGGGCGCCGTCAACCAGGTCCTCGGCCACCTCGGACTCGGCAACGCGCACGCGTGGCTGGGTGACGCCTCCACGGCCGTCTGGCCGGTGGTGTTCGTGACCGTGTGGGCGGGCGTCGGCTTCGCGTTCCTGCTGCTGCTCGGAGCGATGGAACAGGTCCCCGTCTCCATCTATGAGGCCGCGCGCATCGACGGCGCCTCGACGGCACGACAGTTCTTCAGCATGACTCTCCCGATGATCCGGCCGGTGTTCGTCATGACGGCCCTGCTCGAGTTCATGTGGGCGTTCAACGGATTCACGACCGTGTGGGCGATGACGCAGGGCGGTCCGGGCACGGCGACCTCGATCCTGCCGGTGCGGATCTACCGGGAAGCGCTGCTGAACGGGCAGTTCGGCCCGGCGTCGGCACTGGCCGTGCTCTCGGCAGTCGTACTCATCGCGGTCGGCCTCGTCGGCGTACGGGCCAGCCGCTCGAAGGAGGCGTGATGCGTAATCTGCTCGGTCGAGGCACCGCACGGGCCGCCCTCGTGCTCTGGACGCTGCTCGCCGTCGTGCCGTTCGTGCTGATCCTGCTGCTCAGCGTCAGGTCCAACGGGGACATCTACCTGAACGGCCTCGGTATCACCGGAAAGATCCTGCCCGGCAACTACGCGCGGGCCTGGCAGGGTTCGGCCGGGACGGCCGGACTGACCAGCTACTTCGGCAACAGTCTGATCGCGGCTGTCACCGCGCTCGTCTTCAACCTCGGGGCCGGAGTGACGGCGGCGTACTTCGCGACGCACCTGTCGGAGCGCAGCCGCATCTGGTTCACCCGGCTGTTCGTGTCGTCGACCGTTCTGCCGATCGTGCTGATGATCGTTCCCTACTACCAGGCGTTCAACGCGTTCGGGGTGCTCAACATGCCGGTGGTCATCGGCATCGCGTACGGCGCCCTGGCCCTGCCGACCACCGTGCTGATCATGCACTCGTTCTTCGTCGACTTCCCGGTCGAGCTGCTGGAGGCAGCCGCACTCGACGGCACAGGGGCCTGGCGCACGTACGTCCGCATCGTCCTCCCGCTTGCCAAGGGAGCGGTGACGGCGGTGGCGATGCTCACGCTCGTGTTCGTCTGGGGCGAGACACAACTCGGCGTGGTGCTGCTGCAGTCCGGTGAGTCGCAGACCGTGCCGGTCGGTCTGCTCTCGTTCCAGGGCCAGTACACGACCGACCAGGGGGCGCTGTTCGCCGGGCTCTCGCTGGCGTCCATCCCGATCATCCTGCTGTACCTCGTCTTCCACAAGAACGTCACCAAGGGCATCGCGCTCGGCGGAGTGTTCAAATGACCACCAACCCCCTGTACGCGCCACTGTCACAAGCGGTCGACGGCCTCGATGTGAGCCGCCGCCACCCCATCGTCCGCACGCCGGCCGCCGGCGACTTCTTCGAGGGCGCCCTGCTGGGCAACGGGGAGTTCGGGGCGGTCGTCGTGCCGCGGCCGGACGCCATCGTGATCCACCTCGGCCACAACGCCGTCTGGGACAAGCGGGCCCAGGTCGTCGACCCGGACCGGTTGGGGACGTTCGCCAACGTGCTCACCGCCGCCGAGGAGGCAGCCCGGCACGGACGCCCGGACGAGGACGAGGAGTTCGCCCGGTACCTCGCCGACACCGAGGAGGGCTACGGGGCGCCGTACCCCAAGCCGTTTCCGTGCGGTTCGGTCCTGCTCAGCCTCGACACCCGGCGCTGCGAGGTCCTCGGCTATCACGTCGACATCGCCACCGGGATCTGCAGCGTGCGGCTCACCGTCGACGGCGCTCCGTCCACGGTCGAGATCTTCGTCGCGGCGGATTCCGACACCGCGTGGGTGCGCTGGTCGGCGCACGGTACCGCGACGCTGCCGGTACGGGGCCTGCGCGTACTCCCCGACCCGCTCGGTTACGACGGCGCGGACGGGCCCGCCGACCCCATCGAAGCGGGCAACGCCTACACGCGCCCGAAGTCGGCGTTCACGCCGAACGAACACCTCACCCACGAGCAGTCGTCCCATCACCTCGCCTTCGTGCAGGGCCTGCCCGTCACCGGCGAGGCTCTGCCCGACACTCCGGCATTCCGGCTCGGACTCACCTCCGACACCGAACTCACGGCCGGAACCGTCGCCGGTTTCAAGGGGCGACGCGTCGCTCTCGACCCCCTCGCCACGCATGTCGCACCGACCCGCGAACTCAACCTGCGGATCGATCTGACCCAAGACGAACTGTCGGCGCTGTCGGCCGCCCCGGTCGCCGTCGAGATGGGTGACCAGGACACGGCCAGGTCGGCGACGACGGCCTCATGGCGCGACTTCTGGGCCCGCTCGGCGATCGACGTCGGTGGCCACGAACTCGAGGCGCTGTGGTACCGCAACCTGTACTGGACACGCTGCGCGCTGCGGGACGGCGGTGTCGCGCCCGGCCTGTTCGGCCCGTGGACCTACCGGGACATCGGCTCCGGCTTCCACGGCGACTACCACTTCAACTACAACGTGCAACAGCTGTACTGGGGCCTGTTCGTCACCGGCCACGAGGACCTCCACCACCCCTACCTGGACCTGCTGGACTCGCTGCTGCCACAGGCCCGGCGTACCGCCGAGCAGTACTACGGCATGCCCGGTGCGGCCTTCTCACTGATCGGCTGGCCGCTGGAGACCACGCTCGCGCCCTACCTGTGCCCGAAGTGGGCGTGGGAGGCGTTCATCCCGGCCTGGACGGTGCAGACCCTGTGGTGGCACTACCTCTACACCGGTGACGTCGACCTGCTGGCGGACCGCATCGCACCCTTCCTGGTCGACGTCGCCCAGTTCCTGCTCGACTATCTCGACGCCGGCACCGAGCGCCTGGCCCGCGACGACGGACGGTTGCACGTCTACCCCACGGTCGTCCCGGAGGTGTACGGCCTGTCCGACGGGCTGCGCCTCAACGTCGACGGACACGTCGACATCGTGTTCTTCACCTTCGCCTTCCAGGCACTGGTGGACGCGGACGAGGCGCTGCGTACCGCCGGACGGGACGCTCTGCCCGAAGACCTCGTGCAACGCGCCCGCGCCGCGGTGCCCCAGCTCGTCCCGCTGCCGACGACAGAGACCGACGAGGGCACCGTGTGGGTGAGCGTCGCAGGCGAGGACCCGGACGTCGTCTACAACGTCCCGGCCGCGGCGATGGCCGTCTTCCCGTGCGAAGCCGTCTCGCTTTCGTCACCGGCCGACCATGTCGAGATCGCCCGCCGTACGGTCCGCCGCCAGCGCACCGAGGGAGGCAACGACCTCGTGTTCGTCGCCATGCAGGAGGCGCGACTCGGTCAGCTCGATCTCGAGCGGTGGCTGCGCCACGTCCAGTACTGCACGACCCCCAACGGCACAGCCACAGCCCGGGTCCAGCGCTCAGGCGGCCGGTACGACGACGCGACACCCTTCGACTTCATGGCGCGCATGGGGGTGTGGACCGAGAACTTCGCGGTCGGCGCCGTGATCTCCGAGTGCCTGCTGCAGAGCCACGACGGCGTGATCCGCATCCTGCCGAACTGGCCCCTTGATCTCCCGGTCAGCTTCACCGAACTGCGAACCCGCGGGGGTCACCGGGTTTCCTTCACCCGGCGCTCCGGCGAGGCAGACCGGCTCGAGCTGACCGGAGGGCACGAACGTGAACTCACGGTCGTGCCGCCGTGGTCCGGACCGAGCACCGTCCACCCGGCCGCGGACAGCACCGAAGAAGCGCAAGCGATCCACCATCCGCCCGGGCCGATCCGCCTGTGGGTGCAGACCGGGACGGTCGTCCGTATCTCACCTGTTCCGTCCCTCAATGACGAGCTCGAAGGAACCACCACATGCGCGATTTCCTGAGCCTTCGCCGACCGGCCCTACGAGGGGTTCCTCGACATGTGGAAGGCGGAACAGTACGACCTGGCGGATTGGGCGGACCTGTTTCGCCGGGCCGGCGCCGACTATGTCATCCCGGTCACCAAGCATCACGACGGTGTCACCCTGTGGGATGCGCCGGGGGCGGGAGGCCTCACGACAGTAGCCCGTGGGCCTCGACGCGACCTGCTCGCGCCACTGGCCGACGAGGTGCGCGGCAGGGGCATGCGATTCGGTGTCTACTACTCCGGTGGGCTGGACTGGGCTGTCACCAGCTTCCCCCCGATCGACTCGCTGTCGGCGGTGAACGAGATGCGCCCCAACGACGCCGCGTATGCCGCGTACGCCACCGCGCAGGTCCGCGACCTCGTCGACCGGTACCAGCCCGCCGTGATCTGGAACGACATCGATTGGCCGGACGCCGGGAAGGCGGACGGATCGCTCCAGCAGCTACTCGCCCACTACCGGAGCGTCGTGCCCGACGGCGTCGTCAACGACCGCTGGGGCGCCGAGGTCTGGGACTACCGGACGAGCGAGTACGCACACGACACACATCACGAGTCCGGCGTCGGTTGGGAACACAACCGCGGTCTCGGTTTCTCGTTCGGGTACAACCAAATCGAGGACGAGTCACTCACGCTCTCGCCGCGGGAACTCGCACGGCTCTACGCGGACGTCGTGGCCCGCGGGGGAAGACTGCTGCTCAATGTCGGGCCCGAGGCCTCCGGTCGGATTCCAAAGACACAGCGGTCGACGCTCGAGGGATTCGCGGCATGGATGTCCGAGGCCAAGTCCCTGACGACGCGACGCGCACCACTCGACTCAGGAGTTGTCACGGTGGAGGGAGCGTCATGGTGGCGCGCATGGGCGAGCGACAACAGGATCATCGTGATCGTCGAACGCAAGGGCGCGGTCGTCCGCTCAGCCGACGCCCGCCCGATCACGGTGCTGCCCTTGCCCCTCACCTAATGGTGGTTTACCGGACCGGGCGGTAGATGATCAAGTGGGTGGACTGCGCCGACGGCGTTGATTGGAGTTCGAGCTCCGCCAGGGCCCCGCATTCCCAATCGGTCCAGGACACGGTTCTCTCCTTACTGATCGTTTCAGAAT
>NZ_LIRK01000969.1 GCF_001419765.1 Streptomyces torulosus | reverse complement strand
CGACGCCGTCGCCGAGGCCGAGCGCCTGGTCTCCCCCCAGCACACGGACTGGCTCGTGCGGTTCGGGTCCTGAGCATGTGTGGGTCGGGTTCAGGGCTCGGGTGGTTCGAGGTCCTGGGCTCGGGTGGTTCGGGTCCTGTGAGGGCGCCTCTGTCGATGCGTCAGGCTCGGCGCCGCGAACAGCCCCAGCAGGGCCAGGAGTTGCGCCACCGGCCCGAACGCGCCCTGGTCCGCCGCCACCGGCTCGCCCGCTCCGGCCGCCGCCGCGACGCCCGCCCCGGCGAGCGCGAGGAACGCGATCGGCACCAGCAGGGCGTGCCGCGTCCGGGCCAGGAGCGCCAGCAGCGGGACGAGGAGCGCGAGGAAGCCCGCGATCATGATGCCGACGAGGGTGAGGGCGACCGTGCCGAGCCACAGGCCGGGGGCCGGCGGTGCCGGCTGCGGCCCGTCCGGGTCGGGCTCCCGGCGCCGCCACAGCGCCAGCCCGACGAGGGCCGCGAGGCCCACCCCGGCGCCGATCAGCCCGGCCTCGTACGTCACGGACGGCTCGTAGGACAGCTTGACCGCGCCGCCCGACCCGCCGGGGATCCGCCAGCCCTGCTGCCAGCCGTCGAGCCGTACCGGGGTCAGCTCGCGGCCGTTCAGGGTGGCCTTCCAGCCGTCGTTGTAGTTCTCGTACGTCGTGAGGTACGAGGCGGCGCCGTCGCCGACGGTCACCTCGCGGAGGTCGCCCAGCCAGTCCCGTATCCGCAGGTCGCGTCCGGTGGCGGCGGGCGCGGTGACCGTGCCGCGGGTCAGCGTGACCTCGGTGACGGCGAGGGCGCCCGAGTCGTCGGAGTCGACGGTGTGACGCTCGTCGGCGCCCAGCTCCAACGCGGCGTCGGGGCGGTCGTTCTGGCAGAGCGTCAGGTCCAGCGGGCGGCGCTCGGTGAGGTCCTGTACGGTCCCCTTCGCGCTCGTCTCGTACCGCTTGCCGTCGACCTCGACGACCGGGCCCTCGCCGCACGGGAGGTCGACGTCGAGGGTGGGGGCGGGCTGCTGGGTGCGGTAGGGGGCGAGCGCCGGGATGTACGCCTCGACCAGGCCGACCGGGAGGCGCAGATCGTCACCGGCGACGGGGTTGTGGACGGTGAGCCGGGCCGTCTCGGTGACGGTGATGTCGAGGCGGTCGGTGGTGATCGGGTCGAAGCGGACCCAGCCGTTCTCGTCGACGGCGGCGATGGCCGCGCCGTCCGGGGAGCTGATCGCGACCTTGGTCGCCCGGGTGGACAGACCGCCCGCCGGGGCCAGCACGAGCGAGCCGATGGGCTGCTTGCCCGTCCAGCGCAGATGGAGCGTCGGGTCGTCGCCCGCGATCCACGCGGAGGTCAGGTCCCCGTCGGTCAGATTGCGCGGCGACAGCCCGGCGCCGAGGGAGGCGGTGGAGTCGGCGGTCACCGTGATGCGGTTCTCCTGCTCCGGCGCCACCTCGTACAGCAGCTTGTCCAGCTCCTCGCCCGGCACGGGCACGGCGGTCGCCTTCACCTCGTACGTGCCCGCCGTGGTCGTGCCGAAGACGCGGTGCAGCCCCGGTTCGGTGCCCGTCGGGGAGAGCCCGGTGGGGTCGGCGGCGCGGCGCAGCGAGACCACCTCGGCGGGGGCGCCGGTGTTGTCGGGGCCCTGGGCGTCCGTCGGCAGCCGCAGGGTCCGGGTCACCTGGACGCCGGGGATCTCGATCTCGGAGAAGCCCGCGCCGACCAGCCCGGTGTGCCGTTCCGCCGAGTCCAGGATCGTGACCTTCAGCCAGTTCGTCTCGCCCGGGCGGGCGTTGACCGTCTGGGTGGAGCCGTCGGCCTGGAGGTTCGTGGACCGTGAGCCCCGCTCGGTCTCCACCTTGATCCGGGTGGGCGCCGACCGCACCCCGTCCTGCGGCAGTGGGGTGACCTCGAACGTGGACGGGATGTCCTGCGCGTCCTCGAAGTCGATCCGCAGCCACTGCCCGTCCGCCGAACCCGGCGCACCCTCCGCCCAGGCCGTCGCCGGGTCGCCGTCGAAGGCGTTCACCGGGTCGAACTGGGGGAGGTGGAATAGCCAATTGCCGGACGTCGACGCGGTGACGGACTTCGCGCCGCGCAGCTCCGCCACCGTCTGATGGGCGAGCCCCTTCAGGGGGAGGATCTGCCGCGGTTTCCCGCCCGCGTCCTGCACGCTCCCGCTCGGGTTCCGCTCGTCCGCCGTGTACGTGTACGACGTGTTGGCGTTGACCAGGCCGAAGCGGGTGTCCGCGCGCCGCAGCCCGTCGCCGACCACCTGCACGGCCGGGGTGCCGAGACCGGGGTGGTTGTCACCGGTCAGCACGGTCGCGCGGTCCCGCATCGACGGGTCGGCGGCCAGCGGCAGCAGCGACTCAGGCCCGCCGGACACGACGGCGGTGTCCGCGATCCCCTTCAGCCCGGCCTGCCCGGGACGCGGCACGTCCTCGGCCGGCCGGTAGATCTCCACCGCCCGCTGCCGCGCGTACAACCCCTCCACCTGCAACGGGGTGTTCTCGGCGATCACCCCGCCGGTCATCACCGGCCCGAGCCCCTTCACCCGCTCGTACCCGGACTGCTCCAGGGTCCGCTTCACGGTGGTGGTGGGCACGGATCCGAGCTGGCCGGGGTCCAGGTCGTTGCGGACGACGACGTAGTACAGGCCGGCCCGGCTCAGATAGTCGGCGAGCCCCGGCACCTCGGCGCCGGTCAGCAGCGCCTGCTCGACGGCGTCCATCGCGCGCCGGTTGCCGGGCGTGCCGAAGGGGACGTAGTCGCGCTGCGCCCAGCGGGACTCGGCGAGCACGTCCAGCGGTTGGTCGATGGTGGAGCCCCAGGTGTGGATGCCGTGCGCGGTGGCGGGCACGACCAGGGCCCGGGAGTCCGGGGAGTACTTCTCCAGCCAGTCGGCCGTGGCCCGCCAGTACTTCGGCAGCTCCTGGAACGAACCGGGTTGCAGCACCGACCCGTTGAGGTACGGCCACAGCAGCCCCGGCAGTACGACCACGGCCGCGATCAGCGGCGCGAACCCGCGCCCCCGCACCCGCCGGGCCCCGCGCTCCCGCGCGGCCACTCCCACGAGCTGTGCCAGGCCGAGGACCAGGGCGAGCGCCAGCCCGGTCTGGAACTTGTAGATGTTCCGGAAGGGCACGAGGGCCCCGTTCAGCAGGTCCTGGACCACCCCGTGGAAGGGCGCCCCGAACGATCCCGCGTAACCGGCGAGCGTGACGAGCGCGACCGTCAGCACCGTCAGCACCAGCCAGCGGCGCTCGGGCATGTCCCGCCGGGCCAGCCCGGCGAGGCCCAGGCCCGCCGCGAGCGCCGACGACA
>NZ_LIRK01000968.1 GCF_001419765.1 Streptomyces torulosus | reverse complement strand
GGCATGGGGGTCATCGGCGTGGGGATCATTCGGGGATCTCTCCCGGGTGGTTCTGGGGCTCCGGGTCGTGTCCGTGCCGCTGCTGGAGGCGAAGCGCCGCGGTGAGCGTCTTGCGGGCGTACCGGTCGGCCGTGTGGACGGAGGCGATGGGCACGCCCAGGACGTCGGCGACGGCGGCGTGGTCCATGCCGCGCAGATACGTGAGCACCATGACGTCCAACTGGTGGGCGGGCAGGCGGCTGATCGCCTTGAAGAGGGTCATCGACTCCTCGATCTGCGCGAACCGCGCCTCCGGCGTGGAGATCACGCTCAGGGCGACCGTGTCGAAGGCGGTGCGGGCCAGTTCCGGGCAGCCGTCGACGTGGCGGGCTCGGGCCATCACGCTGCGGCGCAGCACGGACCAGGCGAACGGCACCACGTCGGAGCTGGCCAGCGCCTCGTCCCAGCGGAACCACAGCACGTCGAACGTCTCCGCGACGACCTCCCGCGCCTCGTCCTCGCCGAGGAACAGCCGGGCGTAGGCGAGGTAGGCGGAGCGGTTGAGTTCGGTGAACGCCTGGTGCTCCAACGGGGGAACGGCGGGCCCGGTCGACACGGTGGCCCGCCCGGGCGGGTGCGGGCGGTTCTGGATGCAGCCGTCTATCCAGTCGGGCTTCTTCTCCGCCTCCAGCGCGGCGGCCATCCAGAGTCGACGCATCGGCCAGCTCGGTACGTCGAGGACGTCCAGCAGACCGTAGGTGATCTCCCAACGGGGGTAGCGGCCCGTGCCGCGCAGCAGTTCGGAGATCTTCGACTTGGCCCAGCCGGACCGGCAGCTCAGCTCGCTGATCGTCAGTCCGCTGGCCAGGAACCGGTGGCGCAGGGGCTCCAGCCAGGCGCGGTGGGCGGCGCCCACGCCGTCGGCTATCGGCCCGAGTTTTCGGCCGGGCTTGCCCGCCGGCGGTCCCCCTCCGGGCCGCCGCGACAGGGACGGGGTCACCCGAGGCGCTCCTCGTCGGCCGCGACGGGGCCGGGTCCGCCCGCCACCGGGCCCGTTCCCCGCGTCACCGGGCCGGGTCCGCCCGTCATCGCCGTCACGACCTGTTCCGCGCTCAGCACGAGCGTGGGGACGACGGCGGCGGCCGCGGCCGGCTGGCCGACGGCGACCAGCACGACGCTCCAGCCGAGGACCGTCACCAGGACGGCGACGGATAAGACTTGCCTTCTGGACATCGAAACCTTCCCCACATGTACGTCCGAGAGAGCCCCCTCCGCGGTGCCGGCGCGTCATCGGGGATCCGGACGTCAGCATGAGGGGCGCGCTCCCCGTCCCGCCACGCCCTCGGGGAATCGCGGAACAATACGGCCGCCGCGCGACAGCGCGCACGGTAGCGGCTACGGGCGCCCATCGATGGCGAAACGTGTGGCAGTACAGGCTTTCGGGGCGAAGTTCCCGTGTTCCGGCCGGCCGCGCCCGGTGCGCGCCCATCATGAACGCCGAGGCGCGCTCAGCGCCGGAACCTTCCCGTCCGGGAGGTCCCGCCCCTCGTGCCGATCGAGGAGGGGCGGACCGCTCCCGCTCCGTCCGGCACGGGCGGGCGGGGGCGGTCGACCGCCAGCGCCAGCGTCACCGCCACGGACGCCGCGGCCAGCACCGCCATCGCCGTGCCCGGCGAGGTCAGCTGGGCGACTCCGCCCGCGAGGGCCGCGCTGACGCCCTGGAGGGTGAGCATGCCTGCCGAGTGGAGGCCGAGGGCGTGGCCCGTGAGGTCCGGCGGTGTGAGGGCCAGTAGGTGCTGCTGCTGGACGAGGCTCGCGCCGAAGCCGACGGAGGCGAGCGTCGCGCAGGCCGCGGCCGCCGCCGTCGTCCCCACGCTCGTGCTGAGCGCGGAACAGGTCGTGACGGCGATGACGGGCGGACCCGGCCGGGTTGACGCGGTGACCGGGCCCGGTGGCGGGCGGACCCGGCCCCGTCGCGGCCGACG
>NZ_LIRK01000967.1 GCF_001419765.1 Streptomyces torulosus | reverse complement strand
GGCGACCCGTATCCCGGTGGAGGCGCCGGAGGAGGAGCAGGATACGGGTCGCCGCGGCGTACGTCTCCGGGTCGGCCAGGTAGCGCGGCGGCAGCGTGAGCACGGCGTCGCCCGCCTCCGGCAGCCCGCTGTTCTGCATCAGGACGGTGATGCGCAGCTCGTCCTCGTTGACCAGCCGGTGGATGGTGCCGGGCGTGAACCAGGCGATCGTCCCCGGCGTCAGGGGCGTGACCTCGAACCCGGAGGCCGTCAGGGTCTGCACGGCGCCGCGTCCGCCGGTGACGACGTACCCCTCCGAACAGGTCAGGTGCATATGGGGCGTTCCGCCGCACACCCCGTCCGTCTCGGGCCAGTCGTAGACGGACAGGTGGGAGACGGCGACCCCGCCGGGCAGTCCCTCGTAACCGTTCACCACGGGTGCGCCTCCAGGTACTTGGCGATCTCCTCCCGCTCCCAGGCCCCGTCCGCCACGACGACCCGGTAGCGGCGGGTGAGCGTGTCGCCGGGGGCGAGCGCCAGTTCGTCGAAGAACGCCCAGGAGGGGGCGACGGCCGCGAACGGCTCGTTGCGGACGAACCAGTGAGCGGGGTGGGCGCCCTCGGCGCCGGTGTGGTCGTTCTCGGGGGCGTGGACGAAGACGAGCGTGGCGTGCCCGTCGGTGCCGTCGTGCTCACCCGAGTACGCCAGCCACGGCGCCTGCCCGCCCATCAGCTCGGGCCCCTCGGCGTCGGGGCCGATGATCCGCCCCTCGCGGAAGGCGCGCGGGCCGCGCCAGAACAGGCCGGTGTAGCCGGCCATCTCGCGCCCGGCGGTGGTCGGGCTGCCGAACAGCAGCGGCTCGTCACGCCGGTTGGTGATCGCGCTGGTCCAGGTGAGCGCCCACGACCCCGCCTCGGTGTCGACGTCGTGCACCTCGATCCGGCGCTCCTCGTCGGCCCACAGCTCCCCGCCGTACGGATGCCAGGTCAGCCGCTCGGCGATCACCACCCGGTCGCCGTCGGAGACGACCTCGTCGAAACCGGCGTGGGCCATCGATCCGACCCGCTCCGGGATGGGCAGGTACCCCTCGCCGTGGACGTAGGAGTTGCCGCCCCACAGGTTCTGGCCCGACAGGTGCGAGGCCGTCAGCTGGAGACCCTTGTGCCAGCGGTGGTCGTTGGGGCGGTAGTCGGTGACGATGTCGCCCGCGAGGGTGCGGACCGGGTGCAGATACGGCTTGGGGGCCTCCCAGGCCGCCTCCGGCCGGTACACGTAGCTGAACAGCTCGACGCCGGTGGCCGGCTCGGTGACCGTGATCCGGTCGCCGTGGGCGTGGACGACGCGCAGCCCGTCGTGGAAGGTCATGCGGGGATCTCCTCACTCGTGGCGGGCTCCTGGGCGGGTGCGGGCGCCCAGCCGGGGGCTCCACCGTGCATGGCCGTGTAGTACGGGTCCCCCGGTCCGATCTCGCCACGCCGTACGGTCGTGTCCGTGAACGCCGACTTGTAGAGCGCGGCGATCAGCTCCAGGCTCGTCCGGCCGTCGGCGCCGCTGCTGCGGGGCCGCTCACCGGCGCGCATGCTCGCGACGAGTTCGCGCAGCTGGGCCAGGTGGGAGCTGGGCACGTCGGCGCCGAAGTCCCGCCAGGCAGCCGCGTCCACGTCCGGGGTGCCGGGGGCGGGGGTGATGGACCAGTCGGCGTTGGAGTGGCCGTACAGGTGGGTGAGTTCGATCGTGGCGCGCTCGCAGTCGATGCGGATGCGGCTGACCTCGTCGGGGCTGAGGACGCTGTTGACGACGGTGGCCAGGGCGCCGTTCTCGAAGCGGACGAGGGCGGTCGAGACGTCCTCGGTCTCCACGTCGTGGACCAGCCGCCCGGCCATGGCGCGGACCTCGCTCCAGGGGCCGAGCAGGTCGAGGAGGAGGTCCATCTGGTGGATGCCGTGACCCATGGCGGGGCCGCCGCCCTCCGTCGCCCAGCGGCCGCGCCAGGGCACGGCGTAGTAGGCGGTGTTCCGGTACCAGGTGGTCTGGCAGTGCGCGACGAGGGGACGGCCGACCGCCTGCTCGGCGATCAGCTTCCGTACGTGCGTGGCGCCCGAGCCGAAGCGGTGCTGGAAGACGATCGAGGCGAAGGGCCCGCCGGTGTCCGCGCCTTCCTCGGCCTCCACGGCGTCGAAGTCGGCGAGCGTCGGCACCGGCGGCTTCTCGCACCACACCCAGGCGCCGGCCCGCAGCGCGGCGACGGTCTGGTCGCGGTGCAGGGTGGGCGGGGTGCACACGCAGACCAGGTCGGGGCGCTGCTCGGCCAGCATGCGGTCCAGATCGGTGTAGCCGTGCGGGATGCCGTGCTCGGCGCAGAACGCGCGTACCGCCTCGGCATCGATGTCGACCGCCGCGACGACCTCGGTCTCGCCCTCCTCGGCGAGGCGCGCGAGCGCGGGCAGATGGGAGCCGCCGCCGATGGCGCCGATGCCGATGACGGCGGCGCGGACGCGGCGGCCCTTCAGGGGGGCCGGCGGCTGGTCCGGAGTCGGGCCCGGACCGTTGCTGGGTGTGGGCATGGACGTGATCAGCACTCCATCGAACGGGACGTCGGACAGTGGCCAACGCCTGGTGGCCAGGGCTCCGGCGGTACGGCGACCCTCGCAACGGCAAGCGCTTTCTCCAGCCAGCAACGTATGTGCGGACATAGTCACTGGTCAACACCATGGATTCGGCCGTTCCACCCCTCGGTACGCCGGTCCGCGCCCCACCCCCGCACGGCCCTGCCAAACCCCTGTGGCAGCCCTGTCATCCGGGGGCGCTAGGCTGCCCCCGTACCTGTGATCACCCGCCCCGCACGGCCGCCCGGCGGCCGGGTCGGCGGCGTGTCACCTTTCCCGTCGGCCCCTCACGATCAGCGCTTGGACCACGTAACTTCATGTCTTGGTTTGAATCCCTCATCCTCGGACTCGTCCAGGGGCTGACCGAGTTCCTCCCCATCTCCTCCAGCGCGCACCTGCGCCTGACGGCGGCGTTCTCCGGCTGGGAGGACCCAGGAGCGGCCTTCACGGCGATCACCCAGATCGGCACCGAGGCCGCGGTGCTGATCTACTTCCGCAAGGACATCGTCAACATCATCTCGGCGTGGTCCCGCTCCCTGTTCAACAAGGAGATGCGCGGCGACCGCGACGCCCAGATGGGCTGGCTGGTGATCGTCGGTTCCATCCCGATCGGTGTCCTCGGAGTGACCCTCAAGGACCAGATCGAGGGCCCGTTCCGCGATCTGCGCATCACCGCGACCATGCTGATCGTGATGGGCATCGTCCTGGGCGTCGCGGACCGCCTGCACCGCGCCATCAAGGAACGCAAGACCCTGGACCAGTTGAGCGTCAAGGACGGCCTGATCTTCGGCCTCTGCCAGGCCATGGCCCTCATCCCGGGTGTCTCCCGCTCCGGCGCCACGATCAGCGGCGGCCTCCTCATGGGCTACAAGCGTGAGGCCGCGGCCCGCTACTCCTTCCTCCTCGCCATCCCC
>NZ_LIRK01000966.1 GCF_001419765.1 Streptomyces torulosus | reverse complement strand
GACCACGTGACCGAACACGTGGTCCACGGTGTCCTCCCGGGGGGCCGCGTCCGCGGCCGGTGCGCCCGGTTCCGTCATCCGTCTCTCCCGTGCTCGTGTCCGTCCGCGGCCGCCGGCCACGGTTTCGTCCCGGCGGACGGCGGCTACAGCTGCCCGGCGACGAAGTCCGCCATGGCGCCCACGGTCTTGAGGGTGCCGAGGATGTCGTCGGGGATCTTCACGGAGAACTTCTCCTCCACCCGCACCCCGAGCTCGACGAGCTCCAGCGAGTCGATGTCGAGGTCCTCCTGGAAGCTCTTCTCCGGGGCGATGTCGCTCACGTCGATCTGCGACAGGTCCGCGATGACGAGGGCGAGGTCGTCGAGGACGGCGGCGTTGGTCATGGTTGTCTCCTCGGTGTCGGGTTGTGCGGTTGCGGTGCGTGGCCGTCCGCGGTGGGCGGCCGACCGGATGGGTAGGGTCCGTGGGTCCGTGGGTCCGTGGGTCAGTCGAGCGCGCGCAGTTCGCCGCGCAGATAGTGGTCGCGGCACAGGCCCCGCTTGACCTTGCGGCTGCTGGTGCGGGGGATCTCGCCCCAGGGGATCAGCACGACGTCGCTGACCGGGACGCCGTGCCCGTCGGCGACCGCGCGCCGCACCTCGGCGCCGACGGCGTCGAGATCGCCGACGCGCCGCCGGATCTCCGCGACGGCGACGACGCGTTCGCCGTCCTCGCCGTCGACGGCGAAGACCGCGACGCCGCCGGTGCCCAGGTCGTGGCCGTCCAGGGCGGCCTGGACGGTGGTCTCCAGGTCGGCCGGGTCGTGGTTCCGGCCGTCGATGATGATCAGGTCCTTCAGCCGGCCGGCGATGAACAGCCGCTCCCGGTGGAAGAACCCCATGTCGCCGGTGCGCAGCCACTCCCCCATCACGGGCCGGCCGTCGCGTCCGGCGCAGCGGGCGTTGAAGACCTCCTCGGTGCGCTGGGGCCGGCGCCAGTAGCCGTCGGCCACGTTGGGCCCCTGCACCCAGATCTCGCCGACGCGGTCCGGTTCGGTCTCCTGCCAGGTCTCCGGGTCGACGATCCGGATGTGGATGCCGGTGAGGGGGACCCCGCAGGCCACCATCTGCCGGGCCGAGGGATCGTCGTCGGGGCAGGTCTCGACCTTGCCGTCGGCGAGGGCCTCCCGGTGGAAGGAGTACACGAGGTCCGGCTGCATGGTGGGCGGCGGGGCGGTGACGGCGAGGGTGGCCTCGGCCAGCCCGTAGGCGGGGCTGTCCAGCTGGGGCGGCAGACCGCACTCGGCGAAGGCCCGGTTGAAGCGGTCCATGCTGTGCGGGCGGACGACCTCGCTGCCGTTGACGAGCCCTTCGAGGCAGCTGAGGTCGAGGTGCTTCTTCTGGGCGTCGGTGATCCGGTCGACGCACAGGTCGTAGGCGAAGTTGGGGCCCCCGGTCCACACCGCGCGGAAGTCGCTGATCAGCTTGAGCCAGCGGTACGGCGACTGGATGAAGTCCGAGGGGCTCAGATGCACCGAGTGCACGCCCTGGACCAGCGGCAGGGCCAGGCCCATGACGAGCCCCATGTCGTGGAAGAACGGCACCCAGCTGGCGACGACGCGACCGGGCGCGAGATAGGTGGAGGCCCGCGCGATCTGCCGGCAGTTGGCGATGAGGTTGCCGTGGGTGACGCGCACCCCGCTGGGGGTGCCGGTGGAGCCGGAGGTGTACTGGAGGTACGCCAGGGTGTCGGCCGTGAGCACGGGTTCCCGCCAGTCGGCGGCGTCCTCCTCGGCGAGTTCGTCGATGATCAGCACCCGGCGGTCGCCGCCGCCGGGCCCGAGCGCGGCGGTGACCCGGTCGGCGGCGCCCGCCGTGGTCAGCACCAGCGCCGGGTCGGAGTCCAGCAGGACGGCGTCGATACGGCTGCGGGAGCGGCGTACGTCGGGGGCGGGCAGCGGCACCGCGACGAGCCCGGCGTACAGGCAGCCGAGGAAGCCGAGGATGTAGCTGATCTCGTGCGGGCACACCAGGGCGACGCGTGCGCCCGGCGGGGCGGTCTTCTGGAGGGCGGCGGCCACGGCACGGGCCTTGCGGTCCAGTTCCTCGTAGGTGACGGTCCGGATGACGCCGGCGTAGTCCTCCGTGTAGTCGGCGAACGAGACGGCGGGGTCGTCCCCGGCGGCGTGGGCGTGGGCCCGGACGGCGGTGACCAGCCCGCCGGTCCGCAGGTCCAGGGCGGCCGGGTGGGTGTCGGTCGGCACGGGATGGGCTCCTCTCGGTTCCCGTACGGGTGCTCGGGTCAGTGCTTCTGGAGGACGCGGAGCATCTCCCGGTCCAGGAGGTGGCCGTGCCAGTCGTCGTAGGCGACGTCGCCGCGGCCGGAGTCGAGCACGCCGAACGGGCCGCGCAGATTCCACAGGGCCCAGCCGACGCCGTGGTCGGTGAGCAGCCCGAGCATGTCGTCGAGCCAGGGCAGCACCACCTGGTGCGGCACCGTGTTGTGGGCGCCGGTCTCCCCGGCGTGCACGCCGACCCCGGCGTCGGCGACGTCGAACCACGGCTTCAGGGACGCCGCCAGCTCGTCGCGGCCGTAGGGGCCGCCCTTGATGCCGCGGTCCCGCATCATCCGCGCGGCGCTCTCCTGGGCCTCCGGCGGCACGGGCAGTTCGGCGGGCACGGGCGGCAGGTCCATCGGCCAGGTCGGCACCGGGTCCATGGCGCGCAGCTGTTCCGGGGCGTGCTCGCAGCGGTAGTGGGACAGGGCGAGCGGGGCGAAGGAGTGCAGGCTCTGGGCGACCCCGCGGGTGGCGCACCAGTCGGCGGAGACCGGGGTGTACGCCCAGTCGAGGCCCTCGACGAGGAGCAGCCGCTCGGGGTCCTTGGCACGGATCGCGTCGATCGCCGCGGCGTACACGGCGAGGATGTGGTCGTCGGTGAGGCCGGGGACGAGGGAGGCCGCGGGCGGCTCGTTGACCAGGTCGAAGCTGAGCCGTGTCGAGGGGATGCCCCGGTAGCGTTCGGCGAGGACCTCCCACAGGTGGACGAACAGATCACGGGAGCCGAAGGGGTCGTCGACCCATAGCGAGCCCGGCTCGGGCTCGTTGTAGGGGTAGCCGAAGTTGGTGTGGCCGGGGGCCCGCCACAGGTTCAGCTGGACGTGGACGTCGTAGGTCCGCCCGAGCTCCACGACCCGGTCGAGGATCGCGAGCCGTTCCTCGGGGTAGGTGCGGCGCTCGGCGTCCGCGATGAAGAACAGGTACGAGAACGGCACCCGGACGTAGTCGAAGCCCCAGTCGCGGATCCAGCGGAAGTCGTCCTCGCTGATCCGGTGGTCGTCCATGGGCATCATCTCGCCCCAGCGGGAGCTGGTGGAGAACATCTGGTGCAGGTTGAACCCGCGCCAGCGGGGCAGCGGTACCCGGCTCGTGGGCATGGCGTCTCTCCTCGTGTCGTCTCGTGCTCAGTAACCGGCGGCCCGGATTCCCAGGGGCACGTCGGTGTCGGGTACGGGCACCCTGAGGACGGAGAACCGCCCCTTGAGGGCGTGCTCCGCGGCCCGGCCCATGGCCTCGTCCAGCGCGGTCGCGTCGTGGACGGCGGTCCCCCAGCCGCCGAAGACCTCGGCGGTGTGCTCGGCGGGGGCGGCGGCCTCCCAGGCCGTGGAGACGTGCGGGCCGGTGGGGTCGGCGGCCCGCAGCCGCCGGGGCCAGCCGAAGCCCTGGTTGTCGAGGACCACGGTGATCACGCCGAGGTCGAGGCGGCGCAGGACGTCCAGGGCGCCGACGCTCATCCGGAAGGCGCTGTCGCCGGTGACGAGCAGGGTGGGCCGGTCGGGGCGGGCCAGCGCGGCGCCGACGGCGGCGCCGAGGCCGAAGCCCATCATCGTCTGCTCGCCGGGGCAGACGACGGTGGTGTCGGGGCCGAGCCGGAGCAGCGGGAAGTGGTAGGTCCAGATGTCGTGCAGTCCGTTCTCCTGGACCAGGGTGATGCGGGTGCCGAGCTCCCGCTGCGCGGCGCGCAGCACGGCACGGACCGGGGAGTCGGCGAAGTCGGCGGTGGTGTGCTGGAACTGGGCGGCGCGGACCCGTTCCTGACGGCCCGTCCAGTCGGGGTCGGGTCGGGGCGGGTCGGCGGCGAGGCGGTCGGTGAGGGCGTCGATCGTCAGGCCGACGTCGCCGAGGAGGGGCTGTGCCACCGGGCCGGCCTCGGAGAAGGCGGCCGGGCGGGTGTCGGCCCGGATGACGTGGGCGTGGCGCCAGGACCGCCAGCCCATGCGGGCGGTCTCCTCCATACGGCTGCCGAGGACGAGCAGGGTGTCGGCGTCGTCGAGGAGTTCGTGGGCGGGCGGGGTGGTGTAGAGGCCGACGAGGCCGTGGGCCCTGCGGTGGTGTTCGTCGAGGGCGCCGCGGCCGGAGGCCGTGGTGAACACGGGGCTGCCCAGCAGTTCGGCGAGGGTGCCGAGCCGGCCGGCGTCGGTCCAGCGGGTGCCGCCGCCCGCGACGACGACGGGGCGGCGGCACCCGCTGGAC
>NZ_LIRK01000965.1 GCF_001419765.1 Streptomyces torulosus | reverse complement strand
CGCACCAGCCGTGGTGGCTGCTGCAGAACCTCTCCGGATACGGCGGGCCCCTCTCCCCCGCGCTGATCGCCCGCCGGGCCGCGCTGGGCCGCCGTATCGCCGACCGGCTGCGCGAACTGGGCATGGCACCCGTGCTGCCCGGCTACTACGGGCATGTGCCGAAACAGTTCGTGGAGCGCAACGGCGGCGACGCGCACGTCGTCCCGCAGGGCGTCTGGCACGGCTTCGAACGCCCCGACTGGCTCGACCCGCGCACCGACTCCTTCGCCCGGGTCGCCGCCTCCTTCTACCGCCATCTCAAAGAGGTGTTCGGGGAAGCGGACCTCTTCAAGATGGACCTGCTCCACGAGGGCGGCACCGCCGGCGACGTCCCCGTCCCGGACGCCGCCCGTGGCGTCGAACGCGCACTCCACCGGGCCCGTCCCGGCGCCACCTGGGTGATCCTCGGCTGGCAGGAGAACCCCCTGCCCGAACTCCTCGACGCCATCGACAGATCGAGGATGCTGATCGTCGACGGCGTCTCCGACCGCTACAAGAACGTCACCGACCGGGAACGCGACTGGGGCGGAACCCCGTACTGCTTCGGCACGATCCCCAACTTCGGCGGCCGGACCACGATCGGGGCACGCGCCCACATCTGGAACGAGAAGTTCTTCGCCTGGCGGGACAAGCCGGGCAGCGCGCTGGTCGGCACGGCGTATCTGCCGGAGGCCACCGACCGCGACCCCGCCGCCTTCGAGCTGTTCTCCGAACTGGCCTGGACACCGAAGCGGATCGACCGGGCCGCCTGGTTCTCCTCGTACGCCGATCTCCGCTACGGCGGCCGCGACGCCTCCGCCCGCGCGGCGTGGCGGGCCCTGCACGACACCGCGTACCAGCACCGGGCCACCGAGCGCAGCGATCCCCACGACTCCCTCTTCTGCGCCCGCCCCGACCTGGCCGCGGACCGCGCCGCCGCGTACGCGCCGAGGACCCTGACCTACGACCCCGGCCGCTTCGACGCGGCTCTCGCCGGGCTGCTCGGCGTCGCGAAGGGGCGGCGGGGCAGCGCGGCGTACACCCATGACGTGGTGGACGTGGCGCGGCAGGCGCTCGCGCACCGCGGCCGCCAGTACCTGCCGCAACTGCGGGAGGCGTACCGGCGGGGGGACCTCGCGACCTTCCGGGCGCTGTCGACGCTGTGGCTGCGGCTGATGCGGCTGTCGGACGAGGTGACGGGCGCGCACCGGGCGTTCCTGCTCGGCCCGTGGATCAACGACGCCCGGCTGCTCGCCACGGACGACGCGGAGCGGGCGGAGTTCGAACGGACCGCGAAGGTCCTGGTCACGGTGTGGGGCGGGCGCGCCACCTCGGACCCGGGGGATCTGCACGAGTACGGCAACCGGGAGTGGAACGGCCTCATGGCCGACTTCTACCTGCCGCGCTGGGAGAAGTGGCTGGGCGCCCTGGAGGACGCGCTCGCCACCGGGACCGCTCCGGCGCCCGTCGACTGGTTCGCGTTCGAGGAGCCGTGGACACGGGAGCGGAAGGACTATCCGCTGCGGCCGGTGGGCGACGCGCACCGGCCGCAGCGGATAGTC
>NZ_LIRK01000964.1 GCF_001419765.1 Streptomyces torulosus | reverse complement strand
AGGTAGAGCAGGCCGGTGAGGACCAGGAGTCCGTACGCGCCGGACACCTCGCCGGCGCGTACGGACTCCTGGTCCTCACCGGCCTGCTCTACCTGGTCTTCTCCCTCGCCCTGCCCCGCACCTTCCCCACGCTGGACACCCTCGACTCGATCCTGTCCACGCAGTCCATCCCAGCCGTCCTCGCCCTGGCCGCGATGGTCCCCATCGTCACCGGGGCGTTCGACCTCTCCATCGGCTACGGCCTCGGGCTGGCGCACGTCATGGTGCTGTACCTCATCGTCGACGCGGACTGGCCCTGGCCGCTCGCCTGCCTCGTCGTGGTCGCCGGGGGAACGGCCGTGGGCGTCCTCAACGGCGTCATCGTCGAGTTCGGCCGGATCGACTCCTTCATCGCGACGCTGGGCACCGGCAGCATGATGTACGCCGTCACCGGCTGGATCACCGACGGCGGCCGGATCGTCCCCGGCCCGGAAGGACTGCCGGCCGCCTTCACCGACCTCTACGACTCCACGTTCCTCGGCCTCCCGGTCCCGGCCTTCTACGTCCTCGCCCTCACGGTCGCCCTCTGGGTGGTGCTGGAGCGGCTGCCGCTCGGCCGGTACCTGTACGTCGTGGGCTCCAACCCGCGCGCCGCCGACCTCGTCGGCATCCCGGTCCGCAAGTACACCGTGTGCGCCTTCGCCACCTCGGGGCTGATCGTCGGCTGCGCGGGCGTCCTGCTCGCGGCCCAGCAGCAGCTGGGCAACCCGAGCGTCGGCCTCGACTATCTGCTGCCCGCCTTCGTCGGCGCCCTCCTCGGCGCCACCGCCATCCGGCCCGGCCGCCCCAACCCCCTGGGCACCCTGGTCGCGGTCGCCGTCCTCGCCGTCGGCCTCACCGGTATCGCCCAGTTGGGCGCCGAGTTCTGGACGGTCCCGCTCTTCCACGGCGGCACCCTGCTGCTCGCCGTCGGCCTGGCGGGCTACTCCGCGCGGCGCCGGCTGCGCACCGGGGCCGCCACGACCTCCGACGCCGCGGCCGTGACGCCTGAGGACGGCAGCCCATGAACCGGACCGCCGCCCGCAGCGGCACCGAGCCCCGCACCCCTGCGCGAGGAGCCCCCGTGCACCACCACCGCACCCCCACACCCGGCGCCCGCACGGCCCGGTCCGCCGCCGCCCTCCTGCTGGCCGTGGCCGCCGCCCTGACCGGCTGCGAACGCGGCTCGTCGAGCGATTCGGGGGACTCACCCGCCACCGCGGACGGTTGTCCGGCGGTCCGCGCCAGGGCCGAGGAGGCCGTCGGCAGGGCGGAGCGGACCGACGTCCCCTGGAACGGGCCGACGACCGGCCCGAGGGCGGTGGCGGGCAGGACCCTCGTCTTCGTCGCGCAGACCATGACGAACCCGGGCGTCGCCGGGGCCGCCGACGGTGTACGGGAGGCCGCACGGGTGATCGGCTGGAACGTCCGGGTGATCGACGGCGGCGGCACCCCCGCGGGCATCCAGGCGGCGATGAGCGAGGCCCTCACCCTCAGGCCGTCCGGCATCGTCATCGGCGGCTTCGACCCCAACTCGACGTCGCAGCAGGTCGCCCGGGCGAACGCGGCGGACATCCCGCTCGTCGGCTGGCACGCGGTCGCCTCCCCCGGCCCCAGCAGCCGGCCCCCGCTCTTCACCAACGTGACCACCCGCGTCGAGGCGGTGGCCAGGATCAGCGCCCAGTGGGTCATCGCGGACTCCGACGGGAACGCCGGGGTCGTGGTGTTCACCGACGCCTCGATCCCCTTCGCCAAGCACAAGTCCGAGCTGATCAGAAAAGAGCTGGCCACCTGCCGGGGCGTACGGCTGCTGTCCTACGAGAACATCCCGATCCCGGACGCGAGCAGCCGCACGCCCCGAGAGGTGTCCTCGCTGCTCTCCCGCTTCCAGGACCGCTGGACCCACTCCGTGGCGATCAACGACCTGTACTTCGCCGACGCCGCCCCGGCGTTCCGCGCCGCCGGGCGGAAGGGCTCCGGTCCGCCCTTCAACATCGGTGCGGGGGACGGCGACCCGTCCGCCTTCCAGCGCGTCAACAGCCGCCAGTACCAGGCGGCCACCGTGCCCGAGCCGCTGTCCCTCCAGGGCTGGCAGATCGTCGACGAGTTCAACCGCGCCTTCTCCGGCAGCCCCGCCAGCGGATATGTGGCCCCCGTGCACATCACCACCGCCGACAACAGCGAGGGTGCCACCACCTGGAACCCGTCCGGCTACCAGGAGGCGTACCGGAAGATCTGGGGCAGGTGACGGCCCGGTCGCACGGACGCGACGTCAGTCCTCGACACGGAGATCGAAGTGGACGCGGTCGCCTTCCAGGGTGATGTAGCCCTCGCCCTCGGCGTCCTTGTAGACGCCGGTTCCGCCGGCGATGGACGTCTTGGCGGTGATCGGCGCACGGTTCTCACGGGTGATCATGTCGTTGAGGGTGATCTCCCCCTTCTTCAGCCGCAGGACACGGGTGCACTGCGCGGTCACCCGGTGCCCGGTGGCCTCGACGGCGGCGCACCGCGCACCGGCGTCACCGGCGAACTTCTTCTTCGGGGTGTACAGCTTCAGATGGGTGACCCAGCTGTCGCCGGGCTCGACGTGCCGGGGCTTCGTGTCGACGGCCGTGACGCCGGTGAGCCTGACGCGTACGACGTCGTCGTCCCCGGAGTCCGCCACCGCGGTGGCGGCGTGCGGGGAAAGAGCGAGGACGGCGGTCAGGGCGGCGGCGGTCACACCGCGACGGACAGGGGCGGAGCGCATGGGTTCTCCCTCGGGTCGGCTTCGGGCGCCCCGGCCACCGGGGCACCGGCGAGCCATTCCAGGCGTCCGCGTCCCACCGGGCAACGCGCCTCGCGCGGACCACCGCACCGGCCACCCGGCCAGGCGAACCGGGGAGGGCGGGATGCCGGAC
>NZ_LIRK01000963.1 GCF_001419765.1 Streptomyces torulosus | reverse complement strand
CGGTCGGGGCGGCGGGGGCTTCGAGCGGTGGCTGGTCGATGGTCATCTCGACGGCCGTCGGGGTGAAGCCGTTGCAGGGGTTGTTGATCTGGGGGCAGTTGGAGACCAGGACGAGGACGTCGCGCTCGGCACGCAGGGTCAGGGACAGCCCCGGCGCGGAGATGCCGTCGACGATGCCGAGGGTGCCGTCCTTCTCGACCGGCACGTTCATGTACCAGTTGACGTTCGACACGAGGTCGCGTTTACCGAGGCCGTGCCGGGCGCCCTCCGCGAGGAAGTTGTCCACGCAGGCGTGCTGCGACCAGGTGTGGTGCCCGTACCGCAGGGTGTTCGACTCCTTCGAGCAGGCGCCGCCCACCGTGTCGTGCCGGCCGACGTCGTCGGCGACCACGGTCATCAGCGGGGTGTGCTCGTTGGACATCAGCACACTGCCGGTGGTGAGGAAGATGCCGCCCTGCGCGTGGATCGTGTCGGGGGCGCTGTAGCGGACGGCTGTGTCGTGGGCGTCGTACACGAGGAAGTCGACGGCCTGATTGCCGTGCAGATCGGTGAGGGTGAGGGTCCCGCCGGCCGGGACGACGGCGGACCAGGCGGCGCGGGCCGCAACGACCACGGTCGTCATGCGGTCCCCCTGGCGGTGCGGAACTCGGCGGTGTTGAGGAAGGCCCGGCGCCCTTCCGGGGTGGCGTTCCACAGCGGATCGTCCGGCTCGGTCGCTCGGGCCCGCCAGGCGAGCACCTCCAGCGCGGTGCTCACGTACTCCGGGCGCGGATCGGCCGGGTGCGGGACGTTGGCGATGAGGACGGTGACGTCCTGCTCGGTGCGCAGGGTGACGCTGGTGCCGGGGCCGGCGGAGCCGGTGAAGTCGAGGGTGCCGTCGTCGCGTACGTCGACGCCCTGGAAGAACGAGAGGGAGGGCGGCAGGTCGCGGGGGCCGAGGCCGTTCTTCGCGGCGGCGAGCTTGAACAGCTCGCGTCCGGCGGGAGAGGGGGACTGGGGGCTGCCGTCGCCGTACCGGGCGGTGTTGCGTACGAGGGTGGAGGTGCCGCACAGCGCGTCGTGCCGGCCGGAGGTGTCGGCGACCAGGGAGGCGAGGACGCGGCCCTGGTCGGACAGGAGCAGGACGCCCTCGCCGAGGTAGGCGTTCCACTGGACCTTGACGGTGTCGGCGACGTTCAGCCGCTCCCAGGGACGGTCGGCGACGTACAGCAGGACGTGGGCGCAGGCGTCGCCGTGCGGGTCGGTCAGGCGCAGCTCCGTGCCGCGGGCCAGCACCTTGTGCGTGTAGTTGCCGCCCGCGACCGTCTCGGCCCACACCAGGGGGCCGGCGTCGGCGGGCGGGTCGGGCCAGTCGCCGGCCGGGACCACCGGCATCGTCTCGGCGCGGGTGCCCTCCTGGGCGCGGGCGTGGTCGCGTGCTCCGTACGTGGTCGCTGTCGCCATGGCGGGACCTCCGGGTGCGGCGCTCATTTCTGTCGTGCGACAGAAATTAGGGGGGAGGTGGGTCGCCGCCATGTCCCGCGCGTTGCGGGGCAGTTACTGGGACCTCACCGGTCGTTCGTCGACGGGAGGTTGGTGAGGGAGGGT
>NZ_LIRK01000962.1 GCF_001419765.1 Streptomyces torulosus | reverse complement strand
AGATGTGTAATAAGAGACAGGCCCCCGGCCACGTGGTCCCCGGCCAGGCCGCCGCTAGGCGACCCCCTCCTTCGCGTACCGGTCCCGTAGCTCGTGGACGACTCCGAAGGCCGCCGCGGTGAGCGGTACCGCGAGGAGCATGCCGAGAACGCCGGCGACCGAGGCGCCCGCGGTGATGGCGATCATGACGACCGCCGGGTGCATCTGCACCGTCCGGCTCTGGATCATCGGCATGAGCACATGCCCTTCCAGCTGCTGCACGGCGAGCACGATCCCGAGGACCCACAGCGCGATCACGGCCCCCCGATCGGCGAGGGCCACGAGCACCGCCACCCCACCCGAGACCACGGCGCCGAGATACGGGATGTACGCGCCGACGAACACGAGCGCGGCGAGCCCGACCGCGCCCGGCACATCGAGGATCAGCAACCCGACCCCGATGCACGTGGCGTCGATGAGCGCCACGAGGGTCGTCCCGCGCATGAAGCCCTCGACGGCCTCGAACGCCCGCCGCGCGATGGCCTCCACCGTGTCGGCGAGCCCGCACGGCGACAACGCCCGGATGGTTCCGGACACCCGGTCGGCGTCCCGCAGGAAGAAGAAGACGAGCAGCAGCGCGAGGACGGCCATGGCGATGGCCTCGCCGACGACGCTCACCCCGCTGATGACGTTGGACGCCGCCGTGCTCCCGAACCTGCCCAGCAACTCCTTGGCGTTGGCGGCGAGATCGTCCAGCGAGGTGCCGGCCGCACCGAAGTGCCGGGTGACGTCCTCGGCCGCGTCCCTGAGGGAGGCGATGATCTGGTCCCCGGTGCCGATGAGCGCGGCGGCCACGACGTAGACGGCTCCGCCCACGACCGCGACCACCGCGACGCAGGTGAGGCCCGCGGCGAGCGACCGGTGCATCCGCGCCCTGACCAGCCGCCGGTGCAACGGCCCGAGCAACGCGGCCCCCAGCAGGGCGAGCAGCACCGGCGTGACGGCCGTCCTGAACTCCACGCACAGCCGGATCCCCACGTACACGACCCCGGCGACGAGCAGCACGACGGCACACCAGGCGGCGAGACGCCGCACGGGTTCGGGGAGCAGCTGCACCCCTCCAGCGGACCACGGCCACCCTCACCCTGTCGTGCGCGGACGCCCCGGCCGGGTGACGCGAGCGGCCGGCCGGACCCGTGCGGGTCGCCCGCGACTCATTCGCGCCCGGTCGGGTCGCGGCCGATCAGGAACAGCTGCGCGTCTCCCGCGCCACCGGCGCCGGTGGCGTCGGCGCAGCCCTCCGCCACCGCGACCGCCCCCTTCTCCTCGGGGCCGCCGCGCATACCGACGCAGACGTCCGCGTCGCCCCGCCCCGGCCGCAACCGCCACGCGCCCTTGGGGCCCTTGCCGGTGCCCTCGGCCCGTTCGATGCGGAACAGCTGGGAGGAGCCGCCGACCTTGCAGTCGTCCCAAGGCTCGAACATGTGCTGGAACTCGCTGTCGCTGAGCAGGGTGAGACAGCCCTTGCCGTGCCGCGGGTGGTCCCACTGGATGCGGTAGTACCCGTCGTCCGCCCGCAGCAGATACGTCTTCGGCGGCACGGCAAGGGCTGTCT
>NZ_LIRK01000961.1 GCF_001419765.1 Streptomyces torulosus | reverse complement strand
CGGCGGGGCGGAAACCCGTCGCCCCGCCGCCATCCAGGCGGTACGTGACGCCGAGGGCCCGGCCCTGGTCGTCACCTCCGACCCCGTCCTCTGGTCGGACACGAAGGACGTCCGGGCGAAGCTGGGCCCGGTCCTCCTCTACGACCCCGCGCACCGCTGCGACACCCCGGCCCGCCTCCACTGGTCCCCCATCTCCGGCTGCGAGGACAAGCCCACGGCGGCGGCCCGCGCCATGGCCCTGCTCGCCCCGATCCGTCCCACGGCCAAGATCGACCAGGCGGTGGCGGACGCGGCGGAGACCCTCCTCCGCAGCTATCTGCACGCCGCGGCAATAGATTCACGCACCGTCCGCCACCTCCACCGCTGGGCCCAGGGCACGAACGTCCAGGAAGCCGTACGCATTCTCCGTACGAACGCGAAGGCGGCCGCCGGCTCCGCGGGCGAACTGGAGTCGGCCCTCACGTCCCACCCCGAACGCCGGGACATCGCCCAGGCCCTGACGGCTCGTGCGCTCTCGGCGCTCTCCACGGTCAACGTCCGGGAGTCCTGCACCCCGAACCGAGCGGACTCGCTGGTCCTGGATTCCTTTGTGCACGAGGGGGGAACGCTTTATGTGGTCGGCGACCCCATCGAGGACCCGAAGGCGAACCCTTCCGCCATGCCGCTGTTGACGGCCCTCGCCTCAAGCGTGGTCGAGCGCGGCCGGCGCGTGGCCGAACGGTCATCCTCCGGCCGCCTCGACCCACCACTCACCCTGGTCCTCGACGACGTGGCCGCCGTGGCCCCGCTGCCCCAGCTGCCCGACCTCCTCGCCGCCGGCACGGACCGGGGCCTGCCGACACTGGCCCTCCTCCGCTCCCGCGAACAGGCCCGAGCCCGCTGGCCCCACGCCGAACTACCGGTCTAGCGCACGGTCGAGCACGAACTCCAACTCGGACTGCCCGCCGTGCCCGGCCACCGGCACGGTCCGTCCACTCGGCACGAACCCCACCTTGCGGTAGAACGCCTGGGCCCGCGGATTCTCCTCGTGGACGATCAACCGAACCCGTTCCACGTCTCGGTTCCAGGCCCACTCCACGGCAGCGTCGAAAAGCCGCTCGGTCAGCCCACGGCCCCGCTCCTCAGGCCGCACGTACACCCCGACGAGATGGCCCTGCAGCCGTTCCACCGGCATCCCGGCCCAGTCCGTGGACCCGGCTTCCTCGATCAGTACGGTGACGGACCCGACCCATGTCCCGTCGGCCCGCTCGGCGATGATCTGCCGCACGCCGAGTGCCCCTTCGGCACCGCCGGCGGCCCGCTCCTTCCAGAAGGAATCGGGCCTGCTGTTGGCCTGCTCGTACGTCTCCAGAAAGGCGACGTGGGCCATGGGGTCCTGCAATGAGGCAAGCCGCAGCTCTTTCACCGCGGGCCACTCCTCCGCGTGTATGAAGCGAACCGTGTATTTCTCCGCACCCGTGTCACTCATACAAAGACCCTAAACGCAGAAAGCCCCC
>NZ_LIRK01000960.1 GCF_001419765.1 Streptomyces torulosus | reverse complement strand
GGAGGTGGAGGGATGCGGACGGCGGGGTGGGGGCCGGTTTGTCCGATAGTCGCCCATGGCGGGGTCCCTGGCGGGCCGGGGCGGTCCGGCGCAGGGCACGTACGTACGTGCTCACAGGTAGATCCGGAACGCCGCGTGGACGGCGAAGCCGTGGGTGGTCACGGCACCCGGCCCTCCGGCCGGCCCGACGACCTCGACGCCTACGGCCTCGTCTCCCTCTCCCCCGTCGTCCTTCCGTGGAGCAGGAGCAGGCCCGTGAGGGTGGCCGCCAGCGCCGCCAGGGCGGCCAGGGCCGGGATCAGGGTCACCGCCGGGCCCACCGCCAGGCAGGCCGTACCGCCGATGAGGAGGGACGGGGAGCGGCGGCCCGTCGTGCGGAGCAGGATCGCGGCCGAGCCGAGGAGGAAGAGGCCCGCCCCGCCCGCGAGGGCCCACGCCGGCATGCCGTGCAACGGCTCGGTCAGGCCGTAGTGGCCGGTGTCGGCGACCTGCTGGAGCGTCTTCTTCATGCCGAGGGCGGTGATCACCACGCCCGCCACCAGAGGCAGGTGGAGGAACGTGTAGACGTCGCGGGCCAGGACCGTGCGGGCGTCGCCGGTCAGTTCGGCGAGGCGGTGTTCCGGGGGCTCGCTCACCCCGTGGAAGTACAGGTGCCACAGCGCGGCCGCGACCAGGAGGCCGAGGGACGCGGCGACGAGCACGGGGACCGTCACGTCGTACCCGGTCACGCCCACGCCGATCGCGACGATCGACTCGCCGAGCGCGATGATGACGATCAGGCCGTGCCGTTCGGAGAAGTGCGCCGGGGAGGCCACTCTCCAGCCCGTCTTGCCCGTGACGAAGATGCCCGCGTAGTCGATCGCGACGGCGGACAGCCAGATCAGGATCCGCGGCACGCCCTCGAAGGCCGCGCCCAGCAGCAACAGGGCGAACGGCGGCAGGACTGAGAGCAGGGCCGTACGGCGCAGGGTGGCGCGCAGGGCCTTGTCGTCCGGGTCGGAGAGCCAGTACGTCGTCAGGTGCAGGATACGGACCGCGCCGTAGCAGAGCACGAAGAGCAGGGGGGCGGGGAGGCCGCCCGGGGCGTCGCGGTACACCTCGGGGACCGTCATGGAGACGATCAGGACGACGGCCATCACCGCCACCAGGACCGCGAACAGGCCGCCGGAGTCGGCGCGTACGACGTTGCCGAGCCAGGCGAAGCAGCACCAGCACCACCACAGGAGGGCGAGGACGACCATGCCGCCCAGCAGGCGCAGGGCGGTGGGGTGGTCCGCCATCAGGGCGGTGACCTGGGTGATCGCGTAGACGAAGACCAGGTCGAAGAAGAGTTCGGCGGGGGTGACCTTGTGGCCGTCCGCCGTCGGTGTCAGCCGGGCGCGTTCGCCGTGTGTCGTCACTGCTTCCCCACTCCCCCCATGGGGGCGGCACTTCGCCCGCGCCCCGTCCACGCGGCACGATAACCGGGGAAGCCCGCGCTCCGGATGCGCCGGGACCGCGCGGTGCGGCGACGGCTCGCCGCGGGCCCGGATCAGCGACAGGCCCTAGATCGGCGCCACCGACGACAGGCGGTGCACGTCCCTCGCCGTGCCCGTGACTCCGGAGAGGAAGCCCTGGGCGCGGGGGGAGGCGGTCTCGGTCAGCCAGCTGGGGTCGATGTCGCAGACGGCGACGCGTACGTCCGTGCCCGCCAGTGCCAGCGGCAGGGTGTGGACCACGGTCGACGGGAAGCTGAGGATGGTGCGGCCGATGGGGCCGCGGCGGGCGATCAGTTCGAGGGGGAGGTCGGGGCGGACGATCTCCAGGCCCGTCTCGGCCGCGAGGGCGTGGAGCTTGTCGGCGCTCTCGCGGCGGTGGGCGAAGTAGCGGGTCGCGCCGTGGGCCTTGGCGAGGGAACGGACGGCTTCGAGGTAGCGGTCGCCGTCCACCACGCCGGTCTCCACCAGGGACGTGCCGACGAGGTCCGCGCCCTTGGTGATGCGGGGCGGGCCGAAGCGGGCCCGGGTCCAGGCGAAGTCGTTGGCGGTGACGGTGACGCCGTCGGGGGTCTCGTCGATCGGCATGGAGGAGAAGACCTCGACGCGCCGGCCGGCGGTCGGGGTCAGCCGTCTGCGGGCCTTCGCGGAGACCGGGGCGAAGACCAGGTCACGGGGGCCGGGACGGCCGCCCTTGCGGTGCCAGCGGACGAGGCGTTCGCCGCGGGCCAGCTGGGAGACGAACTCCATGGTGGCGGTGCCGTCGTCGACCACGACGACGTCCGGTGCCTTGGTGATCGTCAGGAGGAGCTGGACGTAGCGGGAGAAGGGGTCGCCCAGGACGACGCGGCGCGCGGCGCGCAGCAGCGGGGCGAGCCCGCCGACGGTGCGGAAGGGGGCCGCCGTGCCGCCGCGGGCCTCCTCCCAGCGCACCTCGTGGCCCTCGTCCCGCGCCAGCTCCGCCATGCGGCGCAACTGGCCCCGGGTCATGGGGTCGTTGGGCGACAGGACGACCAGGGTGAGCCCCGTGCCGGACGCCCCGGGCGACGGTCGCACGCCGTAGGAGGCGGCGAGGCCGGAGGGCGCCCCCGGCTCGGAGGCCGGCCCCGCGCCGGGGGCCTGTCGCGTGCCGAGGGCGTGGGCGTGCGCCCACTCCAGCACGTTCAGGAGCTGTACCGGGCTCTCGACGAAGGCGAGAGTGTGGGGGCCGGCGGTTCCGGCGCGGGGGCTCATCGACGTACGACCGTCGCTTCCGTGAGTACGGATCTTCCGGGGGGGGGAGGGTGGGTTTGGCTCACCCGCGTGTGC
>NZ_LIRK01000096.1 GCF_001419765.1 Streptomyces torulosus | reverse complement strand
CCCGCGCCCCGGCCACCGTCGCCCGAAGGCACACCTCCGCCTCCCCCGACGACAGGAGCCCCGTGTCCCGCCCCGCACTCCGCACCGCCCTGCCGCCCTGGCTCGCTCATGCCCTGCGTGCGCAAAGGGGGCCGGTGCCCTGGAACGCGGTGGTGCGCGGAGCGCTCGCCGGAGGACCGCTGCTCACCCTCGCCCTGCTCGCCGGACACCCCTCCCTCGGCGTGGTCGCCGCGCTCGGCGCCATGCTCGCCGGGATCAACGACCGGCCCGGCAGCCGCCGGGTCTCGGTGCAGCGCCTCGGCGTGCCCGCCCTCGCCGGTGCCCTGGGACTGCTCATCGGGACGTACGCCGGGCAGTACGCCTCCGCCTACGCGGACCGCCACGCCCCCGGCGACGCCGGGCAGTACGCCGGTGCCGTCGCCCTCACCCTGCTGCTCACGTTGCTCGGGGTGCTCGCCGGCGGCATGAGCGCCGTCGGGCCCGTCGCCTCCGGTGCCGGCACCCAACTTCTCGTCGCCGCCGCCATCGGGGCCGGCATGCCGTTGCCGGAGCCGGGGTGGGAACGGGCGCTCGGCTATCTCGCCGGGGCCGGATGGCTGCTCGCCCTGCGCCTCGTCCTGCCCACCCCCAGCGCGCTGACCGGCGGCGACTACCGGTTCGACGGAGAACGGGACGCCGTGGCCGCCGTGTACGACGCGATCGCCGCGCTGCTCGACGCCGTCGGCACCCCGGACGCGACCGCCCGCCGCGCCGCCCTCACCGCCGCTCTCGACCACGCCCAGGACGCGCTCACCGGACCCCGGCTGCGGCGGTACGCCAGCTCGTCGACCGAACGGCGGCTGCACGCCCAGTACACGGCCGCCCTGCCGCTCGCCGAGGCCGCGACCGCGCTCGCCTGGACCGGCGACGACATCGACGGCCGGGCCTCCGCGGGACCCCGGCGGCTGGCGGAGGCCGTACGCGGCAACACCGCCACCGGGCCGCTGCCCGCGCCCGCCCGCTCCGCGCCCGCGCTGCGCGCCCTCGACGACGCGCTCCTGCACGCCGCCGAGGCCTTCGACCGGGGCGACGCACGCACCCTCCCCACCCGGCGCCGTACCGTCGGATCACTCCTCCGCCTCGCGCTCGGGACCGGCGGCCGCGAGTACGGGCTCCGCGTCGCCCTCTCCTTCGGCGCCAGCGCGGCCGTGGCGCAGGCACTGCGCCACGAGCACTGGTACTGGCTGCCCGCGACCGCCGTGTTCCTGGTCAAGCCCGACCTCGGGCCGCTCGTGTCCCGTGTGCTGTGCCGGGCCGCGGGAACCGTTTTGGGCGCCGTGCTCTTCGCCGGCTGCGCCGCCGTACTGCCCCGGCCGGAGGGCCTCGTCGTCCTCGTCGCGGTCAGCGGCGCGCTCATCCCCGTCGCCACCCGGCACTTCGCCGCCCAGACCGCCGTCGTCACCGTGCTCGTCCTCGCCCTCGTCATGGTCGGCGGCGAACCGCAGGCCTCCTGGAGCCGGATCGGCGAGACGCTGCTGGCCTGCGCCATCGTCCTGATCGTCGGCCATCTGCCGATACCGAAGGGTCAGCGCGGCGGAGGTGTCCGTGCCCGCCTCGACGAAGCGGCCGCGGCCGCCCACCTCTACCTCGCCCATGTGCTGGAGTCCGACGACCGCGCCGCCCGCTGGACCCTGCGCCGCGAGGCCTACCGCACCCTCGCCGGGGCACGAACCGCGATCGCCCTCGCCGGAGCCGAACACCCCGCGCTCGCCCGGCACAGCGAGGGCACCGACGAGATCGCCGCCGTCCTCGAACAGCTCGTCGACACCACCACCGCCTGCGCGGTCCACCTCGACGACACCGGACGACTCGGCCGCCACCACACCGAGCAGCTCACCGCCCTCCTCGACCAGCTCGCCCGCCATCAGCGGCACACCGGCATCAGCCTCCCGGATGTACCGGACGCGCCGGACGTGCTGGAAACGCCGGGTGGGGCAGGTGCGTCGGGT
>NZ_LIRK01000959.1 GCF_001419765.1 Streptomyces torulosus | reverse complement strand
CGCCGACGGAACGTTCCGTCGGCGGGCCATGTCCATACACAGATACCCTTGACAGGTGACCGACGCCCAAGAGACCGCAGCAGACAGCACCCTGCGAACCACCGGAGGCGCCCCTCCGGACGACGGCGGATCTTCTGACGCGGAGGCGCCGATCCCTTTGCTGGAGCCGCGGGACGGCATTCCGCCCGTGATCGCCGACGAGGCGACGCTGGCCGAGGTGATCGCCGCCTTCGCCGCCGGCTCCGGCCCCGTCGCCGTCGACGCCGAACGCGCGTCCGGCTACCGTTACGGCCAGCGCGCCTATCTGGTGCAGCTGCGCCGTGAGGGCGCGGGCACCGCGCTCATCGACCCCATCGCCTGCCCGGACCTGTCCGGCCTCGGCGAGGCGCTCTCCGACGCGGAGTGGGTGCTCCACGCGGCCACCCAGGACCTTCCCTGTCTGCGCGAGATAGACATGGTCCCCAGCCGTCTCTTCGACACCGAGCTGGCCGGCCGGCTCGCCGGGTTCCCCCGCGTCGGCCTCGGCGCGATGGTGGAGAACGTCCTCGGCTACGTCCTGGAGAAGGGCCACTCCGCCGTCGACTGGTCGACCCGCCCGCTGCCCGAGCCCTGGCTGCGCTACGCCGCCCTCGACGTGGAGCTCCTCGTCGACCTGCGGGACGCGCTGGAGAAGGAGCTGGACCGGCAGGGCAAGCTCGAATGGGCCCGTCAGGAGTTCGACGCGATCGCGACGGCGCCGCCCGCCGAGCCCCGCAAGGACCCGTGGCGGCGTACGTCCGGGATGCACAAGGTACGGCGCCGGCGGCAGATGGCGGTCGTGCGGGAGCTGTGGGAGGCCCGGGACCGTATCGCGCGGCGGCGGGACGTTTCCCCGGGCAAGGTGCTCAGCGACACGGCGATCGTCGAGGCCGCCCTGGCGCTGCCGACAGGCGCGCAGGCCCTCGCCGGGCTGAACGGTTTCGGGCACCGCATGGGGCGGCGGCAGCTGGAGCAGTGGCAGGCGGCGGTGGACCGGGCGAAGGCGCTGCCCGAGACCGCGCTGCCGGCGCACGGGCAGCCGGTGACGGGGCCGCCGCCGCCGAAGGCGTGGGCCGACAAGGACCCGGCGGCGGCCGCGCGGCTGTCCGCGGCGCGGGCCGGGGTCAGCGCGCTCGCGGAGCAGCTGAACATGCCGCAGGAGAACCTGATCACGCCGGACACGGTGCGGCGTCTGTGCTGGGAGCCGCCGGCCACGGCCGACGCCGACTCGATCTCCGCCTCGCTCGCGGGGTACGGGGCGCGGGCGTGGCAGGTGGAGCTGGTGACGCCGGTGCTGGTGGGGGCGCTGTCGGCGGTGGGCAAGAGCGCGTAGCCGCTCCGCGGGAGGGGCCGCCTCGGGGGTGCGACGCGGTGTGGGTGCGTATGCGGATGCGGGTGTGTGGGGGCTGGTCGCGCAGTTCCCCGCGCCCCTGAGGGTTCCCGGGAGCCACGAGGCGCCCCCTGCTCGTTCGGCCCCTCGCCTCTCGTCGCTCCTCTACTTCATCGCCCCCTGCTTCACTTCGTCGCTCCTCGCATGAAGCCGTTGTAGATGAACCTCTGCAGGGCCAGGAAGACGATCAGGGTCGGCAGGATGACCAGGACCGTTCCGGCTGAGATCGTTTCCCAGTGGGCGGCGTAGGGGCCCTTGAAGCGGAACAGGGATGTCGAGATCACGCCAAGGTCTTCCGAGGGCATGTAGAGGAAGGGGATGTAGAAGTCGTTGTAGACGGTGATCCCCTTCACGATGACGACGGTGGCGATCGCCGGCCTCAGGAGCGGGAAGATGATCTTTCGGTAGATGGTGAACGCGTTGGCGCCGTCGAGGCGGGCCGCCTCGTCCAGGGAGATCGGGATCGACCGGACGAACTGCAGGAAGATGTAGATCGAGACGATGTCGGTGCCCATGTAGAGGGCGATCGGCGCCCAGAGGCTGTCGAACATGCCGAAGCTGTCGACGATCTGGAAGGTCGCCACCTGGGTCGTCACCCCCGGCACCAGCGTGGCGACGAGGAAGAGCGCGACGACCAGCTTGCGGAAGCGGAAGGTGAACCGGTCGATGGCGTAGGCGGCCATGGAGCCGATGACCACCGTGCCGGTGACGGCGACCAGCAGGATGAAGGCCGTGTTGCCGAAGGCCGCGAGCATCTCGCCGTCCCGGAACGCGGTCACGTAGTTCCGGAAGTTGAGGAGATCGTCGGGCAGGCCGAGCGCCCGGCTGCCCTTCGCCATCTCCTGCTCGGACTTGAGCGAGGTCAGGAACACCACGGCGAGCGGCAGCAGGACGACCAGGGACGCCACGACCAGGGAGAGATGGGTGAGCGTCCGGGCGACCCGGCGGCGTACCACCGTGGTCGGGTGCGCGAGCGTCATGTGAGGTCCACCTTGTCGTCCGGGACGAGACGGCGCTGCACCCAGGTCACCGCGAGGATGATCAGCAGCAGGACCACGGCGGCGGCCGAGGCGAGGCCGGTCTTGTTGAAGCGGAACGCCAGGTCGGTCGTCTGGATCACGAAGGTCTCGGTGCCGGTGGCGCCGCCGGTCATGATGTACGGGATCTCGAAGACCGAGAGGGACCCCGAGATCGAGAGGATCACGCTCAGGCTCAGCACCGGTTTGATGCCGGGCGCGATGATGTACCGGAACTGGTGCCAGCGGCTCGCCCCGTCGAGTTCGGCGGCCTCGTACAGCTCGCCCGGGATGGACTGGATCGCGCCGAGGAAGAGCACGAAGTTCAGGCCCAGGTAGCGCCAGACGGAGACGCTGGCGAGGGAGATGTTCGCGGAGGTCGAGGTGCCCAGCCAGGCGCGGTCGGACTCGTACCCGAAGAGGGCGAGGACCGAGTCGAGGGTGCCGCCGTCCTGGAAGAAGTAGAGGAAGACGAAGCCGATCGCGACGCCGTTGATCAGGTACGGGAAGAACAGCACGCCCTTGAAGAAGTTCCGGAGGCGGACGTTGAAGCTGAGGACGGTCGCGAAGTAGAGGGCGAGGGCGATCTGCACCGCCGAGGCGGCCAGGTAGTAGCCGCTGACGAAGAAGACCTGGAACAGCTCGGGGCGGGTGAAGATCTCCACGTAGTTGTCGGCGCCGATGTAGCTCAGCTCGGGGCTGACGCCGTCCCAGTCGGTGAAGCTGTACGCCAGCATGTTGACGACCGGGGCGTAGGTGAAGGCGACCAGGAGGGCCAGCGGGGCGGCGAGGAACAGCCACGGGGTGAGCTTCCGCCACAGGCGCACCGAGCGGGGGGCCGGCCTCGGCACCGGGGGCGGTGGCGCGGCCGACGGGGGCCGCGCCACCTTCTCGGTCGTGTGCGTGGCGGGCATCAGGAACCCACGGTCTTCTGCGCCTCGGTCCAGCGCTCGCCCAGGTCGTCGAGGAAGTCGTCGAGGGTGCCGTCCTTGGCGCCGCGGGCGAGGTCGACGAGGTCCTGGCGGTACTCGGGGGCGTAGATGCCGACCTCCGAGGCGTTGTCGATCTCCTTCACCCGGCCGCCCTTGGCGTCGTCGAGCTCGATGAGCTTCACGCCCTGCTCCTCGTACGGCTTGAGCGACTCGGGCAGCGGGGCGTTCTTCAGCGTCGCGATCGACAGGTTGTCCTCGGCGTAGCCGGACTTGTCGGTGAACCAGTCGACCCAGGCGCGGGCGGCCGCCTTGTGCTTCGAGTGGATGCTGACGGCCTGGTTGTAGTCGGGGTTGGCGGTGGCGCACGCCTTGCCGTCGACGCGGGCGGGGAACGGCATGAAGCCGATGTCGTCGGGGTCGGCCCCGGCCTTCTCGGCCGCCTGCCGGAACTGGATGACCGCCCAGCTGCCGAGCCACGCCGTGGCGATCTCGCCCTTGGCGAGCTTGGGCTTGGACTCCTCCCAGTTGGTGGTCGTCGGGTCCTTCTCGATCAGGCCCTGCTTGACGATGTCGTACAACAGGGTGTCGCCGACGCGGAGTTCGCCGTTCTCGCCCCAGGGGTCGGTCTCGGCGAGGGCGGTGGTGGCGCCGGTGTCGCAGCTGACCGAGCCGTTGACGAACGTCCAGTGGGTTAGGGGCCACTGGGCGGCGAAGTTGGTGTAGTACGGGACGGCGTCGGTCTTGGACTTGATGGCCTTCAGCGCGGTGAGGAACTCGTCGGGCGTGGTGGGCCAGTCGGTGACGCCGGCCTCGGCCCAGATCCGCTTGTTGTAGAGGAAGCCGGGGGTCGCGCCCATGGGGCTCTGGCCGTAGACCTTGCCGTCGACCGTGGTGAATCCGGTGAAGCGGTACTTCTCGGCGAGCTCGTCCTGGGTGCCGAGGGAGGCGAAGAACCTGGGGTAGTCGTTCTTCTTGATGACGCCGGGGATCATGAGGACGTCGCCGTAGTTCTTCGTGTTCATACGGATCTTGACTTCGGCCTCGTAGTCCGTGATCGCGTCGAACTCGACCTTCACCTTCGGGTAGATCTTGTTGAACTCCGCCGCGTACTTCTTCATCGTGCCGTCCTGCACGATGTCGGTGCGATGGGTGAGGACCTTGATGGTTCCGGACACCTTCGACGGATCGTCGGGTGCCTTCGCGTCGGCTGCCTTCGAGCCGCCTCCGCTGCCTGTGCAGCCCGACGCGAGGAGCGCGGCGGCGAGCAGTGTTCCGGTGAGCGTCCTTCGGTGGTTCATGTGCACCAGCTCCGTTCGGGACGGACGAGCACGGGTGGTTGGCTGGTTCGGCACTCTGGCAGCCGTTCACTGAACCGGTAAAGTCCCAATCTCGCCAAGGGTGCCGAAACTTTTCGCGACGCTGCCGCGTCATCGACTGGACCGGTTTAGGAGGGCGCATGCTCGACGCCACCCCGCTCACCGAGGGCTGGATCCTGCGGTACGAGGGGCGGGAGCTGCCCGCCGCCAGTAGCTCGGTGTGCGTGCACACCGATCTACGGCGGCGGGCAGCTCCCGCCC
>NZ_LIRK01000958.1 GCF_001419765.1 Streptomyces torulosus | reverse complement strand
GTGCGGGTGTTGTGCGGGCCCCGTGGCCGGGACGAGGTGCGGGGCCGGGGTGGGGCGGAGCGGATGGGTCAGGAGAACAGGCGGCGCCAGGTCTCCGGGCCCGGGTAGCCGTCGGCGGCGCCGCCGCGCCAGCCCTGGGACCGCTGGAACGCCTCCACGTTCCGCCGGTCCGCCTCGCCCCAGCGCGGCCCCGGACCAGAGGTGTAGTACTTACCGAACCCCATCTCGACCAGCCGCTTACCCAGCAGCGTGACGTGCGCGTTGTACGCGCCGGGCCGGAACGCGCCCCGTCCCGGATACCCGGGCACGCCGTGCGAGGCGGGCGTCCCGGAGTCGCCGGGCGGCCCTGGCGTGAGCGGCGGCTTGGCCGTGACCGGTGGTCGGGACGTGACCGGCGGCCTGCCGCGCGGGCTCGGGCTGTCCGCAGGGGGGATGTCCTGGCCCTTCCCGCTCACCAGGTACGACCAGGTCGACGGGCCCGGCAGCCCGTCCGCGTCCGCCCCGGTCCAGCCCTGCGCCCGCTGGAACGCCTGGGTGGCCCTGCGGTCCGCGTCCGACCAGCGCGGCCCCGGCCCGGCGGTGTAGAAGCGGGCCCCGCCGCGCTCCACCAGCATCTGCCCGAGCCGGGTGACGTACCGGTTGTCGGCGCCTGGCCCGAAGTAGGCGGCACCCGGGTACCGGCTGCCGCTCGACGGACTCGCCGACCCTTTCGTACCGCCGCTCCCGGAGGAGTCGGGGTCGTCGGTGGAGCCGTCCGTCTCCCCGTCCGGGAACACCGTGCCGTCGTCGACCACGCCCTTGTAGCGGTACGGCACATAGCGCGTCGGGTTGGACCAGTAACCGTACGGGGTGACCTCGCGGCGGGCGTGGGGGCGGGTCGACTCGTAGGCGATGTACGAGCTGTGCGTGGAGTCCGTCCAGCCGCCGAAGATCACCACGTGCGAGCCCTTGTGCGGGTCGCTCGGATTGTGGAAGAGAAGCATGTCGCCGGGTAGCAGCAGTTCCTTGGAAATGCGGTCGGCGAACTTGTCCAGGCTGCCCGTCCACTCGTTCCCGGGCAGATTCCAGGCCATGGAGATGAATCCGGAACAGTCCTGCCGATAACCGTCCGACCAGTACTCCGTCATGCTGTACGGCACCTCGGCGGTGATCCAGGTCCTGGCCCGCCGGATGATCTCCGCCCGGCTGATCGGCGGCGTCCTCACCTCCTCGGACGGCTTCTCCTCGTCGGCCGGACGCCCCGCCGGGCCGTGCAGCGGGGCCTTCTCCCCTTGCGGGGTATCGGGCCCGTCATCTGCGGGAACGCCTCCGGGGAGGGTGGGAGCGTGGGCCGCCGCGACCGCCGGCGCGCCATGCCCGGCACCGAGGGCGGCGCCGGCCGCCGTGGCCACGACGAGAGCGCGCCTGACCGTTCTGGCGGCGGGATGACCCGGGNNCGCCGCCAGTGAACACAGCCGGGGCATTCGCAGGCGGCCCCCGGATCGATTTCCTCGAATGCCGGAGCGTCCATGCGGTTCCCCTCGCGGGCGGGGCGGAGAATTCCACGATTCTGCACGACGTCAAGTTTTCCAAGTGTCGCGTGCTGTCGCATGCTGACGGTCCAAATGATGTACGCGCGGCGCGGGGCGCACCGGTGGGTCGACGGCCGTGGGCGGGGCGAGGGCACGGGGCGGGGCGAGGG
>NZ_LIRK01000957.1 GCF_001419765.1 Streptomyces torulosus | reverse complement strand
TGGCCCAGGACGGCGGGGGCCCCCGCGTCCTGGGCCAGGAGGATGTCCCCGTACTCCGTCGTACGCAGCAGCACCTGCTCGTGCAGGACCGCGGGAGGCAGGCGCTGTCCGCTGCGCAGTATCGTCGCGAGGGCCTTCATGTACTGCGGTACGGCCACACCGCGCCGGGACGGCGGCGGCGCGATCCGCCCGTACACGTTCGCCCCCGGGCCGACCGACAACGGCCGTCCCGCCAGTTGCCGCCACACCTCCGCGTCGGCGTGCAGATCGAGGAACAGGGTCGTGGATCCGGGTGCGCGCAGCCGGAGTTCCTCGACCATCCAGTGCCAGGGGAACGCGGTGTAGCGCACGGTCGCCGGGGTGGTGCGGGCCAGCGCGAGATGCACGAGCCGCTGCTTGCGGTCGAGTTGCAGCTGCCCGGTGAGGTACACGGTGAGCGGGCCGGGCGCGGTGGCCGCCGCCCGCAGCCGGGTGAGGACGGCCTGCGGCTCCAGGGGGTCGGCGAGTTCGACGACGTTCGCCGTGCCCGTGCCGGACAGCACCTCGGGCGAGACGGCCGCGAGTACGGGAAGCACGGAGGCCGCGTCCACCAGGCACCCCTTGCCCACGGGCGAGGCCGCGAGCAGCAGCACGGTTCCGGGCATCGGTTCCCTCCCCATCGATCACGTACGCCAGCCAGCACCGTAACCGCTGCGCGTGCAAACGGGGAAAGGACCGGGTGGGAACACCCCGTCGAGGGAGGTTCCGGTCAGGGGACCGCGGTGGCGCCGGGGGCCCGTCCGGTGCCGGTGCCGCGGCGCACCGCGAAGATCGTCGTGTCGTCGTCGAGATGCCCGCCGGTGTGACCGAGGACGCCGTCGTGGACGAGGCGCACGAGGGCGGCCGGGTCGGTCGCGGCACGCGGATCGGCGGCGATCGCCCGGCTCAGATAGGCGCGCAGGGGAAAGAACACCCCGTCCCCGTCCCGCGCCTCCGTCACCCCGTCGGTGACCAACAACAGCGCCTCGTCGGGGGCGAGCCGCACGGTGACGCCCACACAGCTCGGTCCGCCGGCGGTCGGTGGACCGGTCGGTTTCGTGGGTTCCAACTCGCTGAGGCCCAGCGGGAGTCCGTCGCGCAGCACGAGGACGCGTACGCCGTCGGGGGAGACCAGCAGCGGGGGTTCGTGGCCGAAGTTGATGATGTCGACGGTGAGGGTGTCGAGGCCCGTCGTGTCGGGGCCCCAGTCGGTGCGTTCGCTGCGCAGCTCGGGGAAGTCGAGGAGTACGGCGGTCGCGAAGCGTTCCGCGTCGTCGCGGCCGACATGGGCGCAGTAGCGGACGTGGCGGATCATCCGGGTCTCCAGCCGTTCGGCCACCGTGCCGGGTTCCACCTCGTAGTACGCGGCCTCCCGGAACGTGCCCAGCAGTACGGACGCAGCCTCCACCGCCCCGAGGCCCTTGCCCTGGACGTCGCCGACGAGGACGCGCGTGCCGTGCGGGCTCGGCTGGATGTCGTAGAAGTCGCCGCCGACGCGCGCCTCGCTGTCCGCCGCGAGATACACCTCGGCGTGGTCGAGGCCGCCGACCTGCGGCGGCAGCTGGCGCAGCAGGATCTTGCGGGTGGTGTCGACGACGGCCCGCATGTGCAGCATCCGCTCCTGCCCGCGCAACCGCACCGCGCAGGCCAGTACGGACATCACCCCGCCCACGGCGAGGAGGATGAAGTCGGGCAGGCCGGTGCGGTACTGGTGCGGCCAGGCGTTGTCGCCCGCGAAGTACACGAGCATCGCGAGCACCGCGAACAGCGCCGTCGTCCACACCCCGCAGAACGCGGCGGCGATCCCCGGCACCAGCACCAGCCACGAGATGACCCGGAAGTCACCGCCGGTCGCCCAGTCGAGCACGGGGACGGCGCACAGCACTGTCAGCGGCGGAAGCCAGGCGACGCTGCGGCCGCGCACCCGCAGCAGCTGCCGCTCCCCGGGGCCCGGCTCCCGGCGGGCACGCGGCATCGGCATCCGCATGCCCCTCAGCGAAGCACGCCACCACGCCCCGCGCATCCCGGCCCCCGGCCCGTGACCAGGTTTTTCCCTTACGCCGACTTGCCGACGGGGCGCCCCAGGTGTGACCTGGTAAGCGGGGGCGGGCAGTCGCGGGGGAGGGAAGGAAGGAGTGCTCCCATGGCTCAGACGGCACCCAGGCCGGGCACACCGCTGCAGGGGGTCGCGGCCGCACCGATGCCGCGGACGACCCCGGCCACACCCGATGTCTTCGGCCCGCGCACCCACACCGTCGCGCGCTGGACCCTGGCCGTGGTCCTCGGCCTCGTCTACGGCTACTGGGCGGCGGCCCTCAACCGGGACGCCGGCCCGATCACCGGCTGGAACGTGCTGTTCGGCCTGGTGAGCGCGTTCGTGTTCGTGGTGCTCCACCTCGCCGTGCAGGCCGTCGCGCCCCGGCTGCCCCGGGAACTGCACGCCGCGCTGTGGGCGGGCTTCACGGGCTGCGCCTTCGGCTTCCTCTACAGCCAGGGGGGAGACAGCGTCCTGATGTCCACGGTGCTCTCCCTCGTCATCGCCGCAGCCGTGTTCGTGACGACGTTCTACCGCTACTACACGCACGAGGACGCGGAGGGCCACCGCTTGGGGTGAGAGCCGGTGGGGGATCAGTCGTCCCACTCCCAGGTGCCGGAGGCGGTGAAGGTCCAGGTGAACGTCACGTTTCCGGAGCCCGAGCCGGAGCCGTTGTCGTGGCCGTGGCCGCTCCGGCAGGGGTCGCAGTCCTTCCAGCGCGGGCACGGGTCGGTGCAGTTCGGCACGGAGCGGTGGCCCGTGTCCACGAACACCGCGCTGGCCCAGCCGCGCTCCTCCGGCAGCCAGTACCAGTGGCGGTCGCCGAACACGCTCTGGCCCCGTACGGCGCACTCGACGCGGACATGCGCGCCGGGTGCGACGAAGCCGACGACATGGGAGCGGGTGGTCGGCTGTTCCCGGAGGTTGAGGTCGCCGCGGGCGACGACGGTGCCCCTGACCAGTCGGCCGGAGTGGTCGTCGTGCGTCGGGCCGGCCGCCTGGGCCGTCGTCCCGAGGGCCGCGACGGTGACGACACCGCCGGCGAGGGCGGTCGCGGTGAGGGTCCGTGGAGCGAGTGGGATCCGCATGATCGGGCTCCTTGCTCCCCCTGCTCCAGGAAACACCCGTTCGGCCGAGTGCTCCACCGGAAGGGGAGGGGCCGGGCGCCTCATAGCTCGGGGGTGCGCGGTTCGTTGGCGGGTGCGGGTGGTGTGTGGTTTCTCGCGCGGTTCCCCGCGCCCCTGAAGGCTCGGGGCCTGCGGCCCGGCCTTCATCCCCGTGGCGCCGTTGAAAAGCACGGGGCGCAGCCCCGGACGCTTT
>NZ_LIRK01000956.1:219-1077 GCF_001419765.1 Streptomyces torulosus | reverse complement strand
CCAGTTGGACAAGCTGGGTGACGATCCGTCGGTGGAGGAACTGGTCGCCTGCGACCTGGAGTTCCACAGGGGCATCGTGCAGAGCTCCGGGAACTCCGTGCTCTGCTCCCTCCTGGACGGTCTGTCGGGCCCCACCACCCGGGCCCGCGTCTGGCGGGGCCTCACCCAGGAGGACGCCGTCAGCCGCACCCTCCACGAGCACCGCGCCATCCTCGCCGCCCTCCGCGACCGCGACGCCGAGGCTGCCCGCTCCTGGGCGACGGTCCACATCGCCAGCGTCGAGCAGTGGCTGCGGTCGTCGCTGTGAGGCGATGATCACTCGCGCCCGGCGGGCGGCGCGTGTTTCCGCCGCGCGAACGGGGCATTGATCCGTTCACTCCCCCGTGCAAGGGGGCTGCGAAGGCCCCCTGGGCACGCCGTAAGGTTGGGGCGTACGCGAGGGCACGTCGGAAGGAGGCGCTGGGTGATCGAGCTGGAGGGGGTTCCCGAGCTGATCGACCCAGTCATGGTGGCCGCGTTCGAAGGCTGGAACGACGCCGGCGACGCCGCCTCCACCGCGGTCGCGCACCTGGACCGGGAGTGGAAGGGCGAGGTGTTCGCGGCGCTGGACGCCGAGGACTACTACGACTTCCAGGTGAACCGGCCCACGGTGTGGCTGGACGGCGGCGTACGCAAGATCACTTGGCCGACGACAAGGTTGTCGGTGGTGCGGGTCGGCGGCGAGAAGCCCCGCGATCTCGTGCTGGTCCGGGGTATCGAGCCGTCGATGCGGTGGCGCTCGTTCTGCAACGAGCTGCTGGGCTTCGCCCACGAGCTGGGCGTGGAGCTGGTGGTGATCCTGGGCGCCCTGCTCGGTGA
>NZ_LIRK01000956.1:0-173 GCF_001419765.1 Streptomyces torulosus | reverse complement strand
GTGTCGCTGTGGGCCGCGGTGCCGCACTACGTGTCGCAGCCGCCGAACCCGAAGGCGACGCTGGCCCTCCTCAACCGCCTGGAGGACCTGATCGACGTGCGCATCCCGCTGGGCGAGCTGCCCGAGGACGCGCGGGCCTGGCAGGTGGGCGTGGACCAGCTGGCCGCCGAGGA
>NZ_LIRK01000955.1 GCF_001419765.1 Streptomyces torulosus | reverse complement strand
ACGAGGTCGGTCAGTTCGCGGTCGGTGAGTTCTGTGAGGGCCGCCTCGCCGGAGCCGAGGATGGCGTCGGAGAGGGCCCGCTTCGCTTCGAGCATCTCGGCGATGCGGTCCTCGATGGTGCCCTCGGTGATGAGGCGGTGGACCTGGACGGGCTGGGTCTGGCCGATGCGGTAGGCCCGGTCGGTGGCCTGTTCCTCGACCGCGGGGTTCCACCAGCGGTCGAAGTGGATGACATGGCCGGCGCGGGTGAGGTTCAGGCCGGTGCCGGCCGCTTTGAGGGACAGGACGAGGACGGGGGTCGCCCCGCTCTGGAAGCGGTCCACCATCTCCTCTCGGTCCTTGACGGGCGTGCCGCCGTGGAGCAGTTCGACGGGGATCGCGCGGGCGGCGAGATGCGCGGTGATCAGGCGGGCCATGCCGACGTACTGGGTGAAGACCAGGGCCGAGCCGTCCTCGGAGAGCAGGGTGTCCACCAGTTCGTCGAGGAGGGCGAGTTTGCCGGAGCGGGCGGACAGGCGGTCGCCGTGGCCGGCCGCCTCCTCCTTCAGATACAGCGCCGGGTGGTCGCAGATCTGCTTGAGGGCGCCCAGCAGCTTCAGGACCAGGCCCCGGCGGGCGATGCCCTCCGCCGTCTCGATGGCCAGCAGCGACTCGCGGACGACGGCCTCGTAGAGCGCGGCCTGTTCACGGGTGAGGGGGACGGGGTGGTCGGTCTCGGTCTTGGGCGGGAGTTCGGGGACGATACCGGGGTCGGACTTCTTGCGGCGGAGCAGGAAGGGGCGGACCAGCCGGGCTAGTCGGGTCACGGCCTCCTCGTCCTCGCCGTTCTCCACGGCGCGGGCATGGCGGGCGCGGAAGGACTTGAGGGGGCCGAGGAGGCCGGGGGTGGTCCAGTCGAGGAGGGCCCACAGCTCGGAGAGGTTGTTCTCCACGGGGGTGCCGGTGAGGGCGACCCGGGCGGGCGTCGGGATGGTGCGCAGGGCCTTCGCCGTCGCCGAGTAGGGGTTCTTGACGTGCTGGGCCTCGTCGGCGACGACCATCCCCCATCGCTGCTCGGCGAGTTGGGGTGCCGTCGAGCGCATCGTGCCGTACGTGGTGAGGA
>NZ_LIRK01000954.1 GCF_001419765.1 Streptomyces torulosus | reverse complement strand
GCGTGCAGGGGGACGTGGAAGTGGGCCCGCCACGGGGAGGCGTCGGGGAGTGCGTCACCGGTGAGTGCTTCGCCGAGGTCGTCGGTGCCGCGCAGACCGGCGGCGGTCGCCGTGCGGGTCTGGTGCAGGAAGCGGGGTTCGTCGAAGGCGGCGAGCGCCTCGCGGACCTCGGGGAGGTGGGGGTGCTCGGCGTGCAGGGCGGCCGAGAGCTGCGACTTCACGACGGGGACGCGGGCCCGGACGAGCGCGTCCAGGGCGGTGTGCGGGTCCTCGAAGGAGGTGGCGAGATGGCAGGTGTCGACGCAGACGCCGATGCGGTCGTGGCCGATCGCGGTGAGCGGGCCGATGGCGTCGGCGGTGGTCTCGACCGTGCAGCCGGGTTCGGGTTCCAGTCCGACGCGGATCGAGCGGCCGGTCAGTTCGGCGACGGCGTCGAGGCGTTCGCCGAGGGTGCGCAGGGCGGCGTGGGCGGCGTCGGCGCGCGTGTCGTCGTAGGCGGTGCGCCAGGCCAGCGGGAGCGTCGAGACGGTGCCCTCGGTGACGTCGTCGGGGAGCAGCGCGGCGAGGACCCGGGCCAGGGAGGCGGTGTGGTCGAGGCGCTCGGGGTCGGCCCAGTCCGGCTTGTAGACGCGGTACTTGACCTCCTCGGCGCCGAAGCCCTGGTACGGGAAGCCGTTGAGGGTGACGACCTCCAGGCCGCGCCGGTCCAGTGCGGCGCGCAGCCCGCGCAGGGCGGAGGGGTCGGTGATCAGGGCGTCGGCGGCGTCCTTGGCGAGCCACAGGCCGATGCCGAGGCGGTCACGGCCGAGGCGCCGTCGGACGGGCTCGCAGTGGTCGCGCAGCTGGGCGAGGACGCCGTCGAGGGTCTCGGCCGGGTGCACATTGGTGCAGTAGGCGAGATGGACGGTGGATCCGTCGGGGTGGCGGAAGCGCATGGGTCACTCCCCGCCGCGCAGGATGCTGTTGCCCTCGTGGGTGGCGCCGGTCGTGGTGGCGTCGAGGTCGAGACGGCCGCTGAGCCCGTAGAAGGCGACCGGGTTGCGCCACAGCACGAGGTCCACGTCGTCCTCGTCGAACCCGGCGGCGAGCAGGGCGTCGGCTACCCGGCGGGTCTTCAGGGGGTCGCTTCTGCCCCAGTCGGCGGCGGAGTTGACCAGCACCTTCTCCGTGCCGAACGCCTTGATGACGGCGACCATGCGCTCCTCGTCCATCTTGGTGTCGGGGTAGACGGAGAAGCCGAGCCAGGAGCCGCTGTCCTTGGCCTCCTTGACGGTGGTCTCGTTGAGGTGGTCCAGCAGCACCCGCTCCGGCGGCAGCTCGGAGGCCCGCACCACGTCGACGGTGCGGCGCAGTCCGGCGAGCTTGTCGCGGTGCGGGGTGTGCACCAGGGCGGGCAGGCCGTGGTCGGCGGCGAGCTGGAGCTGGTGCTCCAGGGCGAGGTCCTCGGCGGGGGTCATGGAGTCGTAGCCGATCTCGCCGACGGCCACGACGCGGTCCTTGAGGAGGTAGCGGGGAAGGTGGTCCAGGACGGGGGTGCAGTGCGGGTCGTTGGCCTCCTTGGGGTTGAGGGCGATCGCGCAGTGGTGGGCGATGCCGTACTGGGCGGCCCGGAAGGGCTCCCAGCCGAGCAGGGAGTCGAAGTAGTCGAGGAAGGTGGCCGGGGACGTGCGGGGCTGCCCCAGCCAGAAGGCCGGTTCCACGACCGCGCGGACGCCCGCCTCGTGCATCGCCTCGTAGTCGTCGGTGGTGCGGGACGTCATGTGGATGTGGGGGTCGAAGATGCGCATCAGGTCTCCTTGCCGTCGATGCCGGTCCCGTCGGCCGGTGGGGGCGCGGTCAGGGCCAGGACGCGGTACAGGTCCCCGGGCACGGGACGGCCCGCGGCGGTGCGTTCGTCGGCGAACGCGCCGAGCATGCGGGCGAGTTCGGTGTCGCCGTGGGCGCGGCGGGCCAGGTCGGTGATCTCGTCGACGGGTACGCCGGTGAACAGGCACTTGAGGACGGCGTGCCGCCAGTCGTGCGGGCCGAGGTGGCGGGCCCCGTAGGGGCCGAGGGCGGCGGCGACGAGGCGGGTGTCGTTGGTGCGCAGGGCGTCCTCGACGAGGTGCAGCGCGTCGGGGCCGGGCACCAGATGGGGCAGGGCGTGCAGCACGGCCCGGCGTTCGTCGGCGGTGCCCTGCCGGTAGACCCGGTCGAGCGCGGCGGTGTCGGCGCGGGCCGCGTGCAGGATCAGGACGCGGGCGGCGTCGGCGTGCTCGGCGCCGCAGCGGCGGCCCGCCTCGGCGAGGCGCAGTTCCCACACGGAGATGGGGCCGTGGGTGCCGGGGTGGTCGGCGGCCTCGGCGAGGGCACGGTCGAGCCAGGCGCGGGCGGGGTCGTCGAGCCGCGCGGTCAGCGGGCCGCGCAGTGCGGCGGGGGCGGTGCGGGCCGCTGACCGCGC
>NZ_LIRK01000953.1 GCF_001419765.1 Streptomyces torulosus | reverse complement strand
GCCGTCCTTGGAGAGCAGGTAGAGCGTGTCCGAGGAGAGGACGTGCCGTTCGGGCAGGAACTGCGGGAGTTCCGGGTCGGGGCTCACCCAGGCCGCGATCGTCGGGTCGAGGAGGCAGGCCACGCACTGGCGGGCCGTCTCGTAGATGCCGTCGCGGGTCTCCACCGCGCCCTGGACGGTGCCCTGGAGCTGGTCGGCGAGGGCCGCCATGCCCGCGTCCCGCAGCAGGTCGACGGGTGTACGGTCGGCCGGGTCCGCCAGCCAGGCCAGCACCTCCCCGACCTGCCGTCCGCCCCGGTTGGCCGCGTGGAACAGGGCCGTGAGGGTGTTCTGGGCCGCGGAGATCCAGAAGTCCCGCTTGGAGGCGTCGTCGTTGACGGCACCCACGAAGTGACCGGCGAGGCGGCGGGCGCCCTCGATCGTCGCGGCGTCGGCGAGCATGTCCCACCACAGGCCGCGCGGGGTGTGGGCGATGCCCTGCGGGTCGAACGTCCACACCGTGCCCGCGCGTTCGCGTTCGGCGCGCGTCACGCTGTAGACGTCCGCCTTGTTCGAGGTCAGCAGGACACTGCCGCGGGCGAGGCGGCCCGACTTCGGCAGGGACGGGCGGAGTTGGCGGGCGCGGGCGGCGGCACCCTTCGGGAGGAGACCGGCGAGTTCCTTGCGGCCGGCCAGACCGGAGGGCTTCGCTCCGCGGCGGCGGATCAGGACGACCGGGGTGACGAGGAGGGCGACGGCCGCGCCGAACACGGTGCCGATGCCGGCCGTGATCGCGCCGGTGGACGTCGTCGGCCAGACGGTCGCCGGGCCCTCCTTCACGAGGGTGGACATCGTCTCCAGGGTGAACGGCGGTGGGTCCCAGCCGTTGCCGGTGAGGGCGGCGCCCAGGGAACCGCCGAGCCAGGCGGCGAAGAAGAGGGTGCCGGCGAGGAGGGCGACGCCGGGGACGACCCATGGGAGGAGATCGTCGGCGGTACCGTGCGGTTTCTTGCGGGTGCTCATTGTCTTGGTCCCCCGTCAGGTCGTGGTGTGTCTGGCTGTGTGGGGTCGGACGCGTCATGGCTCGGGGAGCGAGGGTGCGTCGGCGGGTGCGGG
>NZ_LIRK01000952.1 GCF_001419765.1 Streptomyces torulosus | reverse complement strand
ACCCACCCCCGACCCTGCTGCTGGTCGGCGGCGCCAATCCGCTTCCCTCCAGCATCGACATCGTCACGCGCGCCGTCGAGGAGGCACGCAGCCGCGGCATCCGGGTCCACCTCGTCCACCGGGCTGCGGCACTCGCCCGGACCGCCGAGGTGAACGACTTGGCCGACGCCGTGTCCGCCGTTGAACCGGACGACCCGGAGGCGTGCGAGCGCTGGGTACGGGATCGCGTGGCCGCGGGCGAGCGGTTCGACCTGGTGCTCGGTCTGCGCGACGAGGTGCAGGAATCGGTGGCCCGGTGCGCGGCGTACGTCGGCGCTCCGGGCAACGGGGTCGACGCGGTACGGCGTATCCGCAACAAGGACGCCTGCCGTGCCGCGCTGGCCGCCGCCGGGTTCCGCCAGCCGGCGGTCCGGCTGTGCGGGTCGCGGGAGGAGGCGTCGGCGTTCCTGGGGGAGTCACGGGGCCCGTGGGTGGTGAAGCCCCGGGACGGCATGGCCAGCATCGGCGTACGCATGGTGCGGGACGTGACCGAGCTGCCGCCGGCGCTCGCGGAACTCCCCGACCCGGATGTGTTCCTGGTGGAGGAGTTCGTCGAGGGCCCCGAGTACAGCGTGGAGGGGGTGATCCTGTCCACCGGCCCGAAGGTCCTCGCGGTGACGGCGAAGGAGACCCTCCCGCCGCCGTACTTCGTGGAGATCGGCCATGTCCTTCCGGCCGAGCTCCCGGAGTCCACGCGTGCGGCGATCGACCGGGAGGTGTCGGCGGCGCTGACCGCGCTGGACCTGCGTTTCGGCGTGTTCCATGTCGAGCTGTGGCTCACGGAAGGGGGCGTCGTCCTGGGGGAGGTCCACGTACGCCCCGGCGGCGACTGGCTGCACCGCCTGCTGACCCATGCCGTCCCCGGCCTGGAACTCTTCGGTCTCCTCTACGACGACCACCTCGGCCGTCCCGAGCGGGCCGCCCCGTCCTTGGAGCCCACCCGGGGGGCGGCGGTCCGTTTCCTGGCACCCCCGCCGGGCCGCCTCGCCGACGTGGACGGATGGGAGAGGGTCGAGGCCGACCGGTCCGTCCTGGCCGCGGGACTCACCACGGCTCCCGGTGACACGATCCGCCCGGTACGCCAGTCGGGCGACCGCGCCGGCTTCATCGTGGTCGGCGAACGGACACCGGCCCGCGCGCAGGCCCTCGCGACGACCCTCGCGGATTCCCTCCACTTCCGCACCACCGACCCGCGACAGCCCGCACCAGGCGGCCCCCACACCGCTCCTCGGACCCCCGCCGTGCCCACCGCCCACTG
>NZ_LIRK01000951.1 GCF_001419765.1 Streptomyces torulosus | reverse complement strand
GGAACAGGGCGTCGCCGACAGTGCCGTCGGCGACGCCCTGTTCCTCGCCGGAGGCGACCGACCGGCCGTCGACGCCCTCGCCGATGAGGGGGGCGCCCCGGTAGGCGGCCCAGAGGGCGAGGACGGGGGCGGCGACGACGGTGGCGACGACCGTGGTGGTGACGGCACGCGCGCGGAGCCGGTCGCGGCGGGCGGCCCGGTCCCTGGGGTCCATGGGGAAGCCGCGCCGGTCGAAACGCGGGGCACGCGCGCGTGTGAGGTGTCCCATGGCGCCGTACAGGGCCGCGCGCGGGGCTTCGAGGACGGGCAGCGCGGCGGGGGTGACGCTGGTGCCGGGCCAGCGGCCGGGGACGGCGTGCTCGGCGGCGCGGCGGCAGACGGGGCAGTCGTCGACGTGCCGGACGAGTTCGCGGCGCAGGGTGGCGCTGAGGACGAGCTGCTGGTCGCCGGTGAGGAGGGCGACGCCGGGACAGGCGCCGGTCTCCACGACGGCGAGGGCGGCGCGGGTGCGCTCCACCTCGCAGGCGGCGGAGGAGAGCAGTTCGCGGGCGGCGGCCGCGTCCAGGCCGAGGACGTCGGCGACCTCCTGGGCGGTGAGCTGGTGGCGGACCGCGAGTTCGAGCGCCTCGCGCTGCTCTGGGGTGGTGCCGGCGGCCTCCGGCCAGGCGAGCCGGGCGAGTTCACGCCGCCGTCGGCGCTCCTCCTCCTCGGACAGGTGCGGCGCGGCGGCCCGTACGCCGTGCTGGGGCTCCGCGCCGTGCGGGGCGCGGCGGCCCTGGGCGTGTGCGCCGGGGCGCGTCTGCCGGGTCTCGGCGAGCTTGCGCAGACAGGACCAGCGGGCCAGCGCGTACAACCAGGACCGGCGCCTCTCCTCGGTGTCCGGGCCGCGGCGGCGCTCGGCGAGGGCGAGGACGTCGCCCAGGGCGGCGATCGCCACGTCGTGGTCGCACAGCACCGACATGCAGTAGGTGAACAGGCCGTCCAGGTACGGCTCGTAGCGCGCGGGCGGGCGCTGCGCCACCGCGCGCGCCGCAGCCCGATCGCGCGCCTCGCTGTGCGCCCGGTGGGCGCCGGCGGTGCGGGTCGAGGTCTCCGGACTGATGCTCATCATTCGTGGACGGTAGGCGCCCGGAAGCAGCACCTTCTCGCCTCTTGAGCACTTTTACTCCGTACGGGTGAAACGATCCCTCATAAGGGGACAGGAACGCGGGCTTCGGCGCACTGGCCGATTGTTGTGCACTTCGTTGACCGTCACAAGAAAACAGCCCTACATTCCCTTTCGGGTTCGAGCTACCCCCCAGTACGAGCGTGCAAAGCCCCCGTCCCCCTTCGCGTCGACAGGAGCCCCACCTCTCATGGCCGTACGCAGTCGCCGCTCCACCCGCACCCTCACCGCCCTGGCCGCGGTCGTCGCCCTCTCCGCGACCAGCGCCTCCGTCTCGACCGCCGCTCCCCGGGCGGCCGCCGGTTCCGTCGAGCGCCTCTCCGGCACCCTTCCCGACGGCGCCGCCTGGATAGCCGACGTGCCGGAGGACTGGAACGGCACGCTGATCGTCTTCAGCCACGGCTTCGGCGTCACGACGCCCCAGAACGCCCCCGGCGAGGCCGTACGCCTGCGCCTCCTCGAAGAGGGCTACGCCCTCACCGGCTCCTCCTACGACACCAGCGAGACCCTCTGGGCCCTGGAGAGCGCGGAGCGCGACCAGGTCGCGACGATCAGGGCGGTCACCGAGAGGATCGGCGAACCCGTCCGCACCCTCTCCGTCGGCCAGTCCATGGGCGGCCTGGTCAACGCCCGCCTCGCCCGTTCCGGCGCCGGCGGCATCGACGGCGCCCTGGGTCTTTGCGGGCTCGTGGCCGGCGCGAACGACCTGCACGCCTACCAACTGGACGCCGAGTACACGATCGCCCGCCTGCTGCTGCCCGGCACCCCGGTGAAGCTGGTGGGCTTCGCCTCCGAGGCCGAGGGCGCCGTCAGCGGCCGCCTGCTGACCGACGCCGTCGCCGCCGCGCAGAAGACCCCCGAGGGCCGTGCCCGCATCGCCCTCGCCGCGGCCTACCTGAACCTGCCGACCTGGGCCTTCGGCAAGAACCGCCCCGCCGCCGACGACCATGACGAACAGCAGGCCCAGCAGGCCTCATGGCTGCTCCAGGGCGTCCTCAACCGGGTCGTGCCGGCCCGCTACCACATCGAGAAGGCCCTCGGCGGCAACAACTCCGGCAACCAGGGCATCGACTACGCGCGCGTACTGGCGACCTCCCAGCACGCGCCCCTGGTCAAGGCGCTCTACCGGAAGGCCGGCCTCGATCTGCGAGCCGACCTGCGGAACCTGACCGCCCACGCCGACATCGCCGCCGACCCGGCCGCCGTGGCCGCCGGCCGACGCACGTCCTCCGCCGGCCAGGGCCTGGAGGTGCCCCTCCTCAACATCCACACCACCGCCGACGACCTCGTGCCCACCGAGCAGCAGTCACGCTTCGCCGCACGGGTCCGCGCCTCCGGGGACGCCCCGCTCCACCGCCAGGCGTACGTGGAACGCCAGGGCCACTGCAACTTCACGACCGCCGAGACGGTGGCCGCCCTCCACGCGGTCGAGTCCCGCCTGGACAAGGGCCACTGGGGCGCAACCGCCACCGCGGGCGCCCTCCAGACAGCCGCCCAGGCCCTCGACCTGGACGGCGCGGCCTACGTCCCACACCACCCGGCCCCCCTGACGATCGGCCGCCGCCTGTAGACCGACCACCGGGTAGGCGGCGCCAGAGCGCTGCGGGGACCTCCGTCTGCAGCCGGTGGCTCCACGGCGGGCGGGCCGCCCACGCACGG
>NZ_LIRK01000950.1 GCF_001419765.1 Streptomyces torulosus | reverse complement strand
CGCATCGTCCGCATCGCCGACCGCTCGTCGGTGCTACGCCGCGTTGGCGACGACGACGCGCTCGTACGGATCGTCGTCGTCGGCGGTGCGGCGTAGCACCGACGAGCGGTCGGCGATGCGGACGATGCGGGCGAGGGTGTCCTTCTTGCCGGAGAGATCCCCGACGAGGGCGACGGTGTCGCCGACGACCGCGGCCTTGCGGCCCAGTTCACGGGCCTTCATCGCCATCACGATCCGGTCCTCGACGAGGCAGGTCAGCCGGCCCCGGTCGACGGTGAGGACCATGCCGTCGGCGGCGTCCTCGTGCTTCGGACGGATGTTCGTGCGGGGGCGGTTGCCCTTGCGGTTGGGACGGGTCCGGATGTCGTCCTCGTCGGTGTGCTTGCCGTAGCGGCGCATGATCGTCGTCCGCCCGTCAGTTCCCGAGCATCCCGGCCCACAGTTCGGGGAAGTCCGGCAGTGTCTTGGCCGTCGTCGCCACGTTCTCGATCCGCACGTCCTTCACCGCCAGGCCGATGATCGCACCGGCGGTGGCCATGCGGTGGTCGTCGTAGGTGTGGAAGACACCGCCGTGCAGGGGGCGCGGGCGGATGTGGAGGCCGTCGGCGGTCTCGGTGACGTCGCCGCCGAGTTCGTTGATCTCCTTGGTGAGCGCCGCCAGCCGGTCCGTCTCGTGGAGGCGGAGGTGGGCGACGCCGCGCAGGGTCGACGGGGAGTCGGCGAGGGCGGCGACCGCCGCGATACCGGGGGTCAGCTCGCCCACCTCGCCGAGGTCCACGTCGATGCCGTGGATCGCGCCGGAGCCGGTGAACACCAGCCCGTACTCGGTGAGTTCGCAGGAACCGCCCATCTCGGTGAAGATCTCCCGGAGCTGGTCACCGGGCTGGGTGGTGCGCGTGGGCCAGTCGGGGACGACGACCTTGCCGCCGGTCACCAGGGCCGCCGCCAGGAACGGCTGGGCGTTGGACAGGTCCGGCTCGATCGTCAGATCACGGCCGAGCAGCGCGCCCGGCGTGACCCGCCAGACGTTGGGCTCGCCTCCCGACTCCGGGGTGTCCACCTGGGCGCCGACCGAGCGCAGCATGTCGACGGTCATCCGGATGTGCGGCATGGAGGGCAGCGTCGAGCCGATATGCCGGACCTCCACGCCCTGGTTGAAGCGCGGCGCGGACAGCAGGAGGGCGCTCACGAACTGCGAGGAGGACGAGGCGTCGATCTCCACCGGGCCACCGTCGAGGGCGCCGCTGCCGTGCACGGTCAGCGGCAGGGCGCCGCGGCCGTCGTCGTCGATCCGGGCACCGAGCGCGCGCAGGCCGTCGATCACGCCGTTCAGGGGGCGCTCGTACGACCTCGGGTCGCCGTCGAAGCGGATGGGGCCGTCGGCGAGGGCGGCCACCGGGGGCAGGAAGCGCATGACCGTGCCGGCGTTGCCGACGTCGACGGTGGCCGGGCCGCGCAGCCCCGCGGGCAGGACGCGCCACGCCTCGCCGGAGACGGCGGAGCCGCTCGTGGCCGAGGAACTGGACGACACCGTCTCCTCGATGCCGACGCCCATCGCACGCAGGGCGGCCGCCATCAGGAGGGTGTCACGGGAGCGGAGGGGGCGGCGCAGCCAGCCCGGCTCGCTGGCGAGGGCGGCCAGCACCAGGGCGCGGTTGGTGACGGACTTGGACCCGGGCACGTGGACCGTCGCGTCGACGGCTCCGCTCGCGTGCGGGGCGGGCCAGAGGGCGGGCTGTGCGTTCAGGGCCATGGGCCCACTTTAGTGGGGGTTCGCTCCGCCGGGCTCAGCCGGTTGACGTGCGTCGCTCGTCGCGTACGCGTCCGTTCGGGGCGGTTCGTGGCCGATCGTGCGGTGCCGCGTCGTACGGCCGATCACAGCTGACGGTCACAGCCTCAGGAGCCACCTTCCGCCGCCCAGCAGCGCGCACACGGACACCACGTGGAACATCAGCAGCCATACCGTCGCCGGCACATGGGTCAGGCGGGAGAGCTGGTCCGCGTCGGAGTCGCCGGCTCCGCCCCGGCGGCGCTTGGCCTGGAGTTCGAAGGCGGGGCGCACACCGCCCAGGAGGAGGAACCACACCACCGCGTACGCGAAGGCCGCCTGGACCTGGGGGCCGGCGAGCCAGGAGACGACGACGAAGGTGCCGCCGGTGAGCACGACCGTGAGGGCGCCGTACGCGTTGCGGATCATGATCAGCATGGCCACCAGGAGGATCGTGGAGAGCCACAGGAGCAGCGTGATCCGGCCGGAGCCGAGGAGGGCGGCGCCGCCGAGGCCGAGCAGCGGGGGAGCGGTGTAGCCGGCGGCCGCGGTGAGGATCATGCCGAGGCCCGTGGGCTTGCCGCGGCTGACGGTGAGGCCGCTGGTGTCGGAGTGCAGGCGTATGCCGGTCAGGGTGCGGCCGGTGAGCAGGGCGACCAGGCCGTGGCCGCCCTCGTGCGCGATGGTGATCGCGTTGCGCGAGAGCCGCCAGACGCCGTGCGGGACGACCGCGGCGAGCGCGGCCACCGCGGTGGCGATGACGACCCAGGTGTCGGGGTCGGGCTGGGTGCCGAAGACCTCGTCCCACAGGCTGGCCAGCGAGGTGGCTGCGGTGCTTTCCATGGTCGGCGGTATCTCCTCCGGGTCGCGTCGGATCTGGAAGTGTGGCACTCGGGGGCGGACGGTATGTGAGACGCCGGGGTGCCGGGGATCGTTCCTGAGGGGAAACCGGCTGGTCGGAGCGGTGGACGCGGGGGTGCGGTCCGGGGATGGGCCCGACCGCGACGACGCCGTGGCCGTACGCGGACAACAGGGATGCCGGTGGTCGTACGCGGACGAGGTTGGCGCTGGTGGCCGAACACGGACGAGTGCGGCATTGGGGGGCGTGCCCGGACGACGGGAGCGCCGGCAGGGCCCCCGGTGGGCGCATGGTGGGCAGCTGTGCGCGCCGCACCCCGCCGGTGGTCTGCCACCCTTGGACGTGTCCGGGTGGAGGACCCGGTGTGTGCGCGGGTCGGAGGGGTGGTTCGAGATGTGCGGGCGGTATGCGTCGAGTCGCAGGCCGGAGGATCTCGCGGGAGTCTTCGAGGTCGAGAAGTGGGAGCCGGAGGAGACCCTGGAGCCCGATTACAACGTGGCCCCCACCAAGGAGGTCTACGCGGTTCTCGACCGCCCCCTCAAGGACACCGACGACAAGCGGCCGGTCCGCCAGCTGCGCAAGCTGAAGTGGGGGCTCGTCCCCTCCTGGTCCAAGAACCCCGAGGGCGCCGCCCGGATGATCAACGCCCGCGCGGAGACCGTCCACGAGAAGCCCTCGTACCGTCGCGCCTTCGCGTCCCGCCGCTGCATCCTGCCCGCCGACGGCTACTACGAGTGGGTCACCGGCAAGCACGAGAGGGACCTGGAGGTCGAGGGCAAGAAGAAGAGGCCGCGCAAGCAGCCGTACTTCGTGCTCCCCGCCGACGGATCCGTGTTCGCCATGGCCGGGCTGTACGAGTTCTGGCGGGACAAGACCCTGCCGGACGACCACCCGCAGGCCTGGTGGGTCACCTGCTCGGTGATCACGACGGAGGCGGAGACGACCCCGCTGGCCGTGGCGCCCGCGGACGGCCCGTTCACGCTGGCCGAGATCCACCCCCGGATGCCGTTGATGCTCACGCCCGACCGCTGGGACAGCTGGCTGGACCCGGCCCGGACGGATCCCGAGGATCTGCGCGGCCTGCTGGAGCCGCCGCCCGCCGGACTGATGCGTGCCTACCCCGTCTCCACGGCCGTCAGCAACGTCCGTAACAACGCCCCGGAGCTGCTGAAGGAGCTGGAGGGCCCCGAGGAGGGCACACTCTTCTGACGTGAACGGGATCAGAGAAGAGATCGACACCGAGGCGGGCACGGCCCGGGTCGCCTGGCACGAGGCGCGGGACGCCCGATGGGTGCTCGCCGTGAGCCATGGCGCGGGCGGCGGCGTCGAGGCGCGCGATCTCCAGGCCCTCGCCGCCGTCCTCCCCGCGCAGGGGGTGACCGTCGCGCTCGTCGAGCAGCCCTGGCGGGTGGCCGGCAAGAAGCTCGCACCCGCGCCGAAGACCCTGGACGTCGGCTGGCGGGGTCTGTGGCCCGCGCTGACGGGGCCGGGGCTGCCCGTGATCGCGGGCGGGCGCAGCGCCGGGGCCCGGGTGGCCTGCCGTACCGCGCAGGAGCTGGGCGCGGCGGCCGTGCTCGCGCTGAGCTTCCCGCTGCATCCGCCGGGCAAGCCGGAGAAGTCCCGCGCCGGCGAACTGCTCGGCGCCGGGGTGCCGACACTGGTCGTGCAGGGCGGGAACGACACGTTCGGGAGGCCGGAGGAGTTCCCGGAGGGCCCCCACGCGCTCGTGGAGGTGCCGTACGGCGACCACGGGTTCGCCGTACCGAAGCGGGCGCCCCTCGATCAGGAGGCGGCGCTGAAGGTGATCACCGACGGTGTCGTGGAGTGGATCGCGTCGCTGGGCCGCCCGAGCTGAGGGCCCCGCCGGGTCGCGCTGAGGTCGTCCGCCGGGCCGCGCTGAGGCCGCTCGCCGGGCCGAGCTGAGGTCGCCTGCCGGGACGAGTGGAATGGGTCACTCGGTAAGGAGTCGGTGGGAAGGCGGGAATGTTGCGTGACGGCCCCCTGTTGTGCGGATCAGACAGCGCGAGACCGTGCTGACCGTCGTAGGAGAGGAAGTCCGCCGCATGGGTTCGACCATCTGCCCGACCCGCAGCAGCCGCGCTGACCTGGACTGGACGGTGCTGCACGCGGCGAAGAGCGCCCCTATTCGGGCGGCGGCGGGTGCGGATCGTCGTCTATCCTCCGAATCTGGTGGTACCGGTTTCGGTACCACACGGACACTGGAGGAGGTGGGTCCGGTCACTGGGACCGACGCAGGGACCGAACGGGGCCAGGCGGAGCAGCCCGAGGGCACGGAGACCGCCGCGGACCGCAACGCTCGTTTCGAGCGGGACGCGCTGGAGTTCCTCGACCAGATGTACTCGGCCGCGCTGCGCATGACGCGCAACCCCGCCGACGCCGAGGACCTGGTGCAGGAGACGTATGCCAAGGCGTACGCGTCCTTCCACCAGTTCCGCGAGGGCACCAACCTGAAGGCCTGGCTGTACCGCATCCTCACGAACACCTTCATCAACTCGTACCGCAAGAAGCAGCGCGAGCCCCAGCGCAGTGCGGCCGAAGAGATCGAGGACTGGCAGCTGGCGCGCGCCGAGTCGCACATGTCGACGGGTCTGCGCTCGGCCGAGTCGCAGGCGCTCGATCACCTGCCCGACTCGGACGTGAAGGAAGCGCTGCAGGCGATCCCCGAGGAATTCCGCATCGCCGTCTACCTCGCCGATGTCGAGGGCTTTGCGTACAAGGAGATCGCCGACATCATGGGGACACCCATCGGTACGGTGATGTCCCGGCTGCACCGGGGCCGCCGTCAACTGCGCGGCATGCTCGAGGACTACGCCCGTGACCGCGGGTTGGTCCCGGCCGGCGCCGGAGAGTCGAACGAAGCGAAAGGCTCGGGCTCATGAGCTGCGGAGAGCCGCACGAGACGGATTGCAGCGAGATCCTCGATCATCTCTACGAGTTCCTCGACCGTGAGATGCCCGACGCCGACTGCACCAAGTTCGAGCACCACTTCGAGGAGTGCTCGCCGTGCCTGGAGAAGTACGGTCTCGAACAGGCCGTCAAGAAGCTGGTCAAGCGGTGTTGCGGGCAGGACGACGTGCCGACCGACCTGCGGGCCAAGGTCATGGGGCGGATCGATCTGATCCGCTCCGGGCAGGCGGTCCCCGAGCATGATGTGACGGCCTCGCCGGCGACACCGCAGGAGACCTGAGCACCCGCGCACCGCGATACGCGTGAAGCTGTATGCGTGAACCGAGCCCGTTCCGGGCACGGCCGTCCGGCCGCCCTCGGAACGGGCTCAGTCGTGTGCGGTGTCGGGTCGGGGAGGGATCAGACCTCCAGGCCGGTCTCTATGCGCTTCAGGCCGTGGCGGGCCAGGGCCAGATTGCCGCGGGAGCGGTCGAGCGCCAGGTAGAGGAAGAGCGAGCCCTTGCTGCTGCTCAGCGGGCGGATCAGGTGGTACTGCTGGCCCAGCGTGATCAGGATGTCCTCGATCACGTCGTTCATGTCGAGCGAGGCCAGCGTGCGCATCTTGGAGCGCACGACCTCGGTGTTCCCGGCGGCCGCGAGTTCGAGGTCGAGGTGCTGTCCGCCGCCGAGGGTGCCGAGCGACATACCGCTCTCGTAGTCGACCAGCGCCACGCCGATCGCACCGTCGACCGTCATGGCTTCCTTGAGTGCGGTCTCGATGTTCATCTTGCTGCCCCAATTCCTCAGTGCTGCTGACCGGTCACTGTCCGGCCATCTACGATCGAACGCGAGCGATCCTTGGGTCGCAAACGTCAACTTTGTTGCGTGTTACGGAAGTTGATGCTCAAAGTACTGTGCGGCGCGTGAACGTGGAGGGCGAATGGGGGAAAGGGCGACCGCGCTCCAGGACTCCCTGGACCGGCTTCTCGACTCTCCGGGCGTCACCGGCGTCGCCCTGGTCGACGCCGTCACCGGACTCACCTACGGAACCGCGGGCGACGCCGCCCAGGCAGGGACGGGGACGGAGGTCTCCGACCTCGCCGCCCTCATCTCCGAGCGGCTCGGCGAGGCGGGGACCGTGGGGGAGCTGGAGAGCGTGGTCATGACCAGCAGGAGACGCCATCAGGTGCTGCTCTCCGTGCCCCGGTCGGCCGGCGACCCGCTGCTGCTCGCGGCCGGCCTCGACCGGGACCGGGCCAATATGGCCCTGGCGCTGCGGAGCCTCGGTGACCGGGCCCGAGAGGTGTTGGCGTGAAGACACCCTCGGCACGCAATGTGCCGGCCCTGCTCCAGGCACTGCACCAGGAGGGCTTCACCGGCACGGTACGGGTCTCCGGTGCCCCTGGTGGCACGATTCATCTCCGCGACGGCCGGGTCGGCGCGATCGAGACACCGGGCGCGCCGACCGCGACGTCCACACTGCTCGCCTCCGGACGGATCGACGACGACGCCTGGCTCGCCGCGTGCGCGGCCGAGCCCGACGCGGACCGGCTGGGCCGCCATCTCGAGGCCGCGGGTCTGATCGGTGCCGTCGAACTGGAGGTCGTCTGCACGGCGGCCGTCTATGACGGGGCGTTCGCGATGGCGCTGAGCCCACCGGGGGACTGGGAACTGACCGACCGTGAGCCCACCCTCCTGGCCCGGCCCGGAGTCGAACCCCGCCCGCTGGCCGAGGAGACGACTCGCCGTATCGCGCTGCTGTCCCGGCTCCGCGGCCCCGCGGGCGATCTGGCCCGGGGCCGCGGAGCCGGGACA
>NZ_LIRK01000095.1 GCF_001419765.1 Streptomyces torulosus | reverse complement strand
GCCCCGGCCCTCCCGAGCCGGCTGTCCCGCAGACGGCCGACGACGGGACCGAAACCGACGAGGACACCGGCGAGCTGATCGCCGACGTCGTGCCGCTGAAGGTCTTTGACGCTCGCGAGGAGGCAAGGAAGTGGTGGTGAATCTCGTGGCCCTCGCCGGGCTCTTCGCCTCGCCGCATCTGCGTTTCCTGTCCTTCACGGGCAAGGACCGGGACCTGCGGCGGTTCATCCGGTAAGTACGCGAGCGGGCCGCCACCGGCTTCAGCTTCGAAGCAGCCGGCAAACGCGACCCGCTGAGCCGCTGGATCGAGGAAGAACCCTCCGAACGCGGCCTCCCGTTCTATCCCTGCCACCCTCCGGGCCGTCCCGCCCCCTGAGCAGGTGAATGCGTCCGCACGGCCGCAGGCCAAAGCCCCGTCACGCAGATCAACACACTCATGCGCGCCGACGTCGCGGAAGAGGACATCTACATCGAGCGCACGAACGGCCACAAAACCGCATGGCCCGAGCGGGACCTGCTGCTGCCACGGCTCCGCGCCGGCGACACCATCACGGTCTCCCGGCTCGACCGGCTCTTCTACTCCGTCCAGAACCTCATCATCGTGGGCACCGACTTACGCAACCGCGGCATCCGGCTCCACGCCGTCGAGCAGAACATCGACAGCAACACCCTCGAAGGACGCGACTTCTTCGGCATGATGTCCGTCTTCGCCACCCTGCACCACGAGTTCGTACTCGCCGCCACCAACCACGGCATAGCCGCCGCCCGCGCCCGCGGCAAGACCGGCGGACGGCCCCCGCGAGTCACGACCGAGCAGATCGAACAGGCACAGCAGCTCTACGAATCCGGCATCCCCGTCCGGAGGATCGCTCGCACCTTCAAAGCCGCACCCGCCACCATCTACCGCTGCATCACGCTCAAAGCCGTGAAATGAAGCTCTTGTCGAATGCTTCCTCGTGCCCGGCAGCGAGGACCCGCCATGCGGTGAAGATTTGCAGAGTCTTCTCTGCAGA
>NZ_LIRK01000949.1 GCF_001419765.1 Streptomyces torulosus | reverse complement strand
CCTTCCCACTCCCCACACCCGCACCATTCCGTTCGAAACACAGGAGAATCTCTGTTGCGTCCCCTGACCGACAATCCCGTCAGCAGCCCCGAGGACGACTCGTTCCGGTTCGGACCGTACGTCGACGTGCTGCACAACGCCGTGGAACAGGCCACGCCACTGCCGCTGACCGTCGGCGTCTTCGGCTCCTGGGGCGCGGGGAAGTCAAGCTTCCTGCAGTTGTGGCAACGGCGTTTCGAGGCGACACAGACCAGGACGATCTGGTTCAACCCCTGGAAGTACGACCGCAAGGTCGAGGTGTGGGCGGCGCTGCTGCACACCATCCTCTCCGAGATGGAGAAGGGGGAGGACACCCTCAAGGAGAAGGCGAAGAAGCTCGCCAAGGCCGCCACCTGGCTCTCCGTGCGGGCCGGGCTGGGCGCGGCCGCCGCCCTCGGCACGGGCGGTGTGATCAAGGGAGAACAGGTCGACCAGATGCTGCAGGACCTCGCACAGGAGGACTCCGAGCAGTACCGGCAGGTCAACCGCTTCGAGTTCGACTTCGCCGACGCGGTGCGGGAGTTCGTCGGTGAGGACGGCCGGCTCGTCGTGTTCGTCGACGACCTGGACCGGTGCACACCGGAGTCGGCGATGACCGTACTGGAGTCGCTGAAGCTGTTCCTCGCGCAGTCACAGTGCGTCTTCGTGCTCGCGCTGGACCTCGATGTACTGGCGGCGGTCGCCACCAACAAGTTCGACGAGGCGCTCAAGGGCGCCCCCTCGGACGTCGTGTCCGGCATGGCCTACCTGGACAAGATCGTCCAACTGCCCTTCTTCCTCCCCGACGTCGGCTTCGACACGCTCCAGGAAGCGTTCAAGCCCTATGTGTCCGAACTCGCGGACGACCCCTTCTTCTGGGAACTGCTGCGGCGCGGCCTCGGCGTCAATCCGCGCAGGCTCAAGCGGTACATCAACGTCTTCAACATGGCCCTGGCCGTCTTCCAGGCCCACGGGACGCAGACCCTGAGCCGTGAGTTCCGACTCCAGCTCGCGGTGCTCCTCATCATCCGCACGCGGCACCGCGCCTTCTTCCACACGCTGACGTCGGAGCCGGAGTCCTGGCGCAGGCTGACCGCGTTCTACGAGCGTGCGCAGGGCAATCCGGCCGCGCGCCATGAGGACCGCCATCTCCTGGCGACCCGTCTTCATCCGTACGTCGACGACAGCGGCCTGGAGGGTCTCCTCACGCACGGCGGAAACGAACGCGTCCAGCCCCCGACCGCCGAAACCGTCCTGTCCATGATCAGCACCCTCCGCAACGCGGCCGGCCCCGACGAGATCTAGCGGGCCGGGGCAGGCCCGCCCCCGGGGGACGGCGGCAGTTCACCGTCCCGTCCCCCGGCAACGGCACCGGCAGCGGTGCCGGCGTCAGCCCGTCGCGCAGGCCGATCCGTTGAGTGTGAACGCCGTCGGGCTCGGGTTCGTGCTGCCCCTGCCGGCGGTGAAGCCGAGGGTGGCGGAGCCCGACGCCGGGATGTTCGCGGTGTAGGGGGCCGAGGTGACGGTGACGTCGGCGCCGCTCTGCGCCACGGTGCCGCCCCACAGGTTGGTGACCCGCTGGCTGTCGGGGAACGACCAGCGCAGGGTCCAGCCGTCGACGGCCGAGCCGCCGGTGTTGCGGATGACGATCTCACCCTGGAAACCACCGGGCCACTCGTTCGTCACCCGGTAGCCGACGGAGCAGGAGGCCGTGGTGCCGCCGGACGGTGTCATGACGCTCACCGTGCCGGAGCGCGGCGAACGGTTCCCGGCCGCGTCACGGGCGTAGACGGCGAACACGTACGACGTCGACGGCGCCAGCCCGGTGAGGGTGGCGGACGTGCCGGTGGTGGTCGTCACCGGTGTCTCCGTCGTGCCGTTGACGCGGACCACGTCGTAGCCGGTGACACCGGTCGCGTCGGTCGCGGCGGCCCAGGCCAGCCTGGCGGAGGACGAGGTCACCGACGACGCGGTCGGGGTACCGGGGGCGGTCGGGGGAGTGCTGTCGCCGCCGCCGGAGGAGGCGTAGATCGCGGCCTCCTTCGAGGTGGCGGCGATACCGTTCGCGCCCTCGAAGAGTCGCCGGCCCCAGCTGGTCAGCTGGTTCGGGTCGAAGTTCGTGACCATGTCCAGGTACTCGACGCCACCGCCGTTGCCGCTCCACGACCAGCCCAGATAGCCGAGGCCGAGCTGCTGGGTGGTGGCCAGGATGGTGTCCTCGTCGGGGTTGCCGTCCGAGTGGTCGTGCCCGAACTCACCCACCACGATGGGGAGTTTCGCGGCGACGAAGCGGCCCAGATAGTCGGTGATCTCGGCGGCCGTGTCGAAGACGCCGTACATGTGGATCGAGAAGATCGTGTT
>NZ_LIRK01000948.1 GCF_001419765.1 Streptomyces torulosus | reverse complement strand
AGCGACCGGGGCTGCGCCCCGTGCTTTTCAACGGCGCCACCCGATGAAGGCCGGGCCGCAGGCCCAAGCCTTCAGGGGCGCGGGGAACTGCGCGAGAAACCACACACCACCCGCACCCGCCAACGAACCGCGCACCCCCGAGCTACCAGGCGCCCCGTCAAGGAGAACCCGGCGCTGAGTTCTTCGTGTCGGACGGCGCCCCGCCCTCCTCGTCCCCGGAGGTGACCGCCCACGTCCCCACCCCCACCGCGGCGATCAGCGCGATCGCCGCCGCGCCGAGCGTGATCCGGCGGCGGCGGGCGGTCGCCCGGTTCCGCGCGGACCCCGGCCGGGGCGCCCCCGCCGCCCGGGGCACCCGCGCGGTGCCCCGCGCACCCCCGGCCAGCTCGTCGGGCGCCGGCACCCGCATCGACGTGTGCGTGTCCCGGTTGGAGTCCGGCTTCGCGCCCGGCACCAGCGGCACGGCACCGCGCCGCACCCGCTCCCGCGGGGCGGCCGCCTCCGCCGGCGCCTCCTCGTACGCGTCCTGGGTCTCCGTGCCCGGCTCGTCGACGTCCAGCGGCGGCATCCCGGCCAGCAGCGGCAGCTGCTCCCGCAGCCGCGCAGCCAGCTCCGACGCCCGCAGCCGTGAGGCCGGGGCCTTGGCCAGGCACTGCACGAGCAGCTGCCACAGCTCCTCGGGGATGCCGGGCAGAGGGACGACGGTCTCGGTCACATGGCGGCGCAGCACCGCGCCCGGGTGGCCCCCGCCGAACGGGGTGAAGCCCGCCAGCAGCTCGTACAGGACCGTCGCGAGGGCGTAGATGTCCACGGCCGCCCTGGGCGGCAGGCCCTCGACGATCTCGGGCGCGAGATAGTCCGGCGTTCCGATGATCTTCGTGGCGCGGGTACGCCGCGGCGAGTCGATCAGCTTCGCGACGCCGAAGTCGGTCAGCAGGGCCGGGTGGGAGCCGCCGGGGCCGAGCGGGCCCTGCATGTCCAGCAGCACGTTCTCCGGCTTGACGTCACGGTGCACGATGCCGGCCGCGTGGGCCGCCGCGAGGCCGTCGGCCACGTCGGCCACTATGGCGACGGCCGCCTCGGGGGCCATGCGGCGCTCCCGGTCCAGCCGGGTGCGCAGATCGGTGCCCCGGACGAGGTCCATGACGAGGGCGAGGTCGTTGCCGTCGACAACGAGGTCGCGCACGGACACCACGTTCGGGTGGTCGAGACCCAGCAGCGCCGTGCGCTCCTGGACGAAGCGGCTGACGAGCTCCTGGTCGGACGAGAGGTCCTCGCGCAGCAGCTTGATGGCGACGGGGCCCTCCGGGCCCTCACCCAGCCACACCGTGCCGGCGCTGCCCCGCCCCAGAATCTGGTTCGCGGTGTACCGGCTTCCGATCTTCCGTCCCAAGACTGCTCCTACAGGCCGCGTGTTGGCGACAAAGCTACGCGCCCCAGGAGCCAACCTTCACCGCCGAGGCGGAAATCACCCCTCAGATGTCGACAAATCCCCAACCCCGGCACCGCGCGGGCCAGTCGTCGCCCTCGCGGTCGTCGCGGTCGTCTCCTTCGCGGTCGTCGCCGCCGCGGTCGTCACTGGCCGGAACCGGAGCCGGAGTCGCCCAGCTCGCCGATCCACTTGGTCGCCGTGTCGAACCAGTCCTTCAGCTGCTCCCAGTAGCCCTTGCCCGTGCCGATCCATTCCTGGAGCGGGGTGAACTCCCAGATCAGCCAGCCGCCGACGAAGAGCAGGACGATCATGAAGAGACAGCCCTTGAGGCAGCCGAGCCCCGGGATCCTCATGGGGTTGGCGCTGCGCTGACGCGGCTCGCGCGGCGGCCTCGGCTCCCGCTGCGGGCGCGGCGCGGGCTGCTGCGGCTGCGGGGCGGGCGCGTACCGCTGCGGCTGCTGGTGCTGCGGGGCGGGGGCGTACGGCTGGTGCTGCTG
>NZ_LIRK01000947.1 GCF_001419765.1 Streptomyces torulosus | reverse complement strand
CCTCAGGCCTCCCCGGCGTCGCGTGTGAGCGGTGGTTCGTCGGGGGTCGGGAGGGCCGGGCCGAAGAGGACCGCTCGGGCCACCTTCGGGGCGAAGAGGGCGCTCAGGGGCTCCCTGAGGGTGAGGGCGGAGCGGAAGGCGCGGCCCACGACGGGGTCGCCCGGGGTGCGTTCCTGGACGCGGCGCAGATACCACCCGGCGACCCGGTCGGCGGGCCGTACGACGGCGGCGTTGCCGACCGCTCCGGGCATCTTCTTGTCCGCCCCGGCCGAGATGTCCCACGCCTGCCGGGACGCGGCGAGCAACGCCTTCTGCACGCGGCGCGTGGTGGGCGTACGGCGCGGATCGGCGAGGGCGTCCCGCAGCGCGACCGCGCTCAGCGCGGCGACGGCCATGCCCTGCCCGTAGATCGGGTTGAACGTGCACAGCGCGTCGCCGGTCGCCAGGAACCCGGCGGGGCGGCGGCCCGGCAGGTCGTAGCGGCGCCGGACGTTGGCGGTCCGCCGGAACCCGGACACCGGGGAGAGCGGCTCGGCATCGCGCATCCAGCGGTGCACCACCGGATGCGGGAGCCGCTTGGCGTACGTCTCGAACTCCTCCTCGTCCGTGGGCGGTTCGTCGCCGCGCAGCCCGGAGAAGGTGGCGAGATGGGTGCCGTCCTCCAGGGGCAGCACGACGACGCCGTACGGCTGGTCGGGGTTGGGGACGACGTAGAACCCGAGGGTCGCGGCACTCGCGTCGCCACCGAGCGTTCCGGTCGTGTCGCGGTAGACCCGGGAGGCGTAGGCGAGGCCGGTGTCGATGGTCTCCTCGTGCGGCGCCTCGGCCCCGACGGCCGTCAGCCAGCGCGGGGCCTTGGTGCCGCGCCCGGATGCGTCGACGACCAGGTCGGCGGCCAGTTCGCGCTGTTCGCCCCGAGCGCCGTCGCCGCGCTCGCGGAGCAGCACACCGCGTACGCGGGACGCGTTGCCGAGCAGCCCCACGGTCTCGGTGCCCTCGACGAGGGTGACGGAGGGGTTCGCCAGGACCCGGCGTCGGATCAGCCGCTCGATCTGCGCCCGCGAGCCGGTGTGGATGTGCGTCGACGCGGGCACCCGCCGGAACCAGCGGCCGCTCTGCCACTGCACGATGTCCTCCGGCATCCCCACACGCGGCGCGCCCGCCGCCCGCAGCTCCTCCATGAACCCCGGCAGCAGCGCCTCCAGGGCGAGTTGGCCGCCCTCCAGCAGGACGTGCGGGTGCCGGCTCTGCGGTACGCCGGGCCGGGGCGCCGTACCCGCGAGGGTGCTCCGGGCGGCGCCGGCGCCGAGGGTGGGCTCGGTATCGGAATCGGCATCGGCATCGGCAGGGAAGCGGTCGCGTTCCACGATCGTCACTCTCTGGGCGTGCCCGGCGAGGACGTGCGCGGCGAGCAGCCCCGCGAGACTGCCCCCGACGACGACCGCGTGCCGGCCGGCCGAGCCGCCCGATCCCGCCGATTCCCAACGGCTGTCCGCCCCACCCGAGTTCACCGAACGTGCTCCCTTTTCCGGAGATTCCCTGCGACCTGACACCAGTATCACCGCGCCCGGCCAACCGCCCCCACGGCTCACCGACGCCTGCCCTC
>NZ_LIRK01000946.1 GCF_001419765.1 Streptomyces torulosus | reverse complement strand
AGGTGGTCGGCCAGCCGCCGCCCTGCGCGCCCAGGCGCGGCGGCTGGCCGACCACCTCACCGACCGTCCCTCGCTCGGCGTCACGGACGTCGCCTTCTCCCTCGCCACCACCCGCACACCCCTCGACCAGCGGGCGACCGTCCTCGCCGCCGACCGGGACACCCTGCTCGCGGGCCTCGACGCGCTCGCCGACGGCCGCCCGCACGACGCCCTCGCCGAGGGCACCGCCGTCACCGGAAGGACCGCGTTCGTGCTGCCCGGCCAGGGCTCCCAATGGCTCGGCATGGGACGCGAACTCCTCGACACCGAGCCGGTGTTCGCCGAGAACGCCCGGCGGTGCGCCGCCGCCGTGCGGGAACTCGTCGACTGGGACGTCCTCGCCGTCCTGCGCGGCGAACCCGGCGACATCGACCCCGACCGCATCGACGTCATCCAGCCCGTCCTGTTCACCGTGATGGTGTCACTGGCCCGGACCTGGCAGGCGTACGGCGTCACACCGGACGCGGTGGTCGGCCACTCGCAGGGCGAGATCGCCGCCGCCCACCTCGCCGGCGGCCTGAGCCTCGAGGACGCGGTCCGGGTCGTCGTCCTGCGCAGCCGCGCCCTGCGCACCCTCACCGTGCGCGGCGGCATGGCCTCCGTACTGCTGCCCGAGGAGCAGGTCCGCACCCGGCTCGCGCCCTTCGCCGACCGGCTGTGGATCGCCGCCGTCAACGGCCCCGCCTCCGTCGCGCTCACCGGCGACCCCGACGCCTGCGACGCGTTCGTGGCCGCCTGCGCGGCCGACGGCGTCCAGGCCCGCCGCATCCCCGGCGCCGCGAGCCCCGGACACTCCCCCCACGTCGACGCGCTCCGCGAGGACCTGATGGCCGGCCTCGCCGGGCTCGCCCCCCGCAGCGGCGACGTGCCGTTCTACTCCACCGTCACCGGCGGCCTCCTCGACACCGCCGGACTGGACGCCGCCTACTGGTGCCGCAACATGCGCGAACCTGTCCGCTTCGAACCCGCCGTGCGGGCCCTGCTCGCCGACGGGCACCGGCTGTTCGTCGAGCCCAGCCCGCACCCCGTCCTCGTCACCTCCCTCCAGCAGTGCGCCGAGGCCGACGACCACGAGGTCACCGTCACCGGCACCCTGCGGCGAGGCGAGGGCGGCCCCGGCCGGCTGCGCACCGCCCTGGCCCACGCCTGGACCGGCGGGGCGCCCGTCGCCTGGCCCCGTGTCTTCGCGGACGCCGGCGCCCGCCGGATCGACCTGCCCACCTACGCCT
>NZ_LIRK01000945.1 GCF_001419765.1 Streptomyces torulosus | reverse complement strand
TACGGTCCATGAGGGCGGCGAACCTCCCCTCGGCCCGGTCGCCGCCCTCATGGACCGTACGAAGGACGCGGTCCGCAAGGCCATGGGCAAGGGCGGCTGAGCGCCCGGCGTATCCGACGTGGCGGGGGTGGTCGAGGGCGCCCTCGGGTCCGGAGTGGCCGGGGAGGCCGCAGCGGTCTCTAATGGTGGAGGGAGCGGCGATTGGAGGACGCCTGGCGTGGTTGACCTGGGGCTTCGCCCGGTCGACGGAGCCGCGCGCACCTCGTGGTGACGGCGGCGCCGTCCCGTCCGCAGCGGCCCCTCACGACCGTGACGCAAAACGGTTCCTCCGGGCGTTCCCGGTGTTCCGGCGCGGCATGGTGCGGGGCGCCGCCGGGCACACATGTGTCGGGTTTGCGGTGAAGCGGCTGGGCACTCGGATCGTCCCAGAAGCAAGCGCCTGAGTTGAGGTGATCAACCCCGCGGGACGGGTGTCGGCCAGGGTTCCTCGCGTGCCGGTCACGGCAGCGAGCCGAGCAGAGGGCGACTGATGACGACGATCGGCCTGGAAGAGGAGTACATGCTGGTCGACCCTGTCACGGGCCTACCGGTCCCCTACGCCGAGAAGGTCCGCCTGTCGGCGTGTCTGGCGCACCTGGCGGAGGAGCACGAGGTGCACTACGAGCTGCTCCAGTCGCAGGTCGAGGTGACCACCCCGGTGTGCCACACCCTGGACGAGATCGGCGGTCACCTGCTGCGGTTGCGGCACGCCGTGGGCGCCGCCGCCGAGGAGCACGGCTGCCGTATCGCCGCGGCCGCGACACCGCCGCTGCGCGACGCGCGGTCCATGGCCGTCACCGACCAGACCCGCTACCGGGCCATGCTGGCGCAGGCACCGCAGCTGGTGGAGGAACAGCTGGTCAACGGCATGCATGTGCATGTGGGCGTCCCCGGCCGCGAGGTCGGCGTCGAGGTGCTGAACCGGCTCCGCGTCTGGCTGCCCACCCTGACCGCGATGTCGGCGAACTCCCCGCTGTGGGACGGCCACGACACCGGCTTCGCCAGCTGGCGCACGGTCGTCTTCAGCCGCTGGCCGGTGAGCGGTATGCCGCCCTCCTTCCGGGACGCGGCCGACTACGACCGGCGGCTGCACCAGCTGGTGGAGAGCGGCCTGATCTGCGACACCGGCCAGGTGTACTGGCAGGCCCGGCTCTCGGAGCGCTATCCGACCGTCGAGGTGCGCTGCCCCGACGTGCAGCTGCGCGCGGACGACGCGGTGATGTTCGCCGGAATCGTCCGGGCGCTGGTGGAGACCGCCCGCGTCGAGGCGGCCGCCGGCGCTCCCCCGCCCGACTGCCCGCCGGAGCTGCTGAAGGCGGCCATGTGGCACGCCGCCCGCCATGGCCTGAGCGACACCCTGATCGGCCCCGACGGTCGACGCCACCGGGCCGGTGACGTGCTGTGCCGGCTCCTGCGCCATGTCGGACCGGCGCTGGAGGCATCCGGCGACACCCGTGAGGTGACGAGCCTGGTGCACCGGCTCCTCCAGGGCGGCACCGGGGCGGACCGGCAGCGGACCGCCCTGGCGACCGGCGGCCCGAGGGCGGCCATCGAGCTGATCACCACGGAGAGCACGCTCCCCTGACTTCGGCATGGCCACGCCCTACCGGTGGCGGGGTCGCCGCTTGCGGCCGCGTCCGATCACGACCTGTGGGGACCGCTTTCCGCCGAACCTGAGACGTCGGGTGCCGCCCGCACCGAGGCGGCACCCTTCTGCCGGCTACGGCGCGGGAGTCGGGCCCGGCCGCTCTCCGCGGCCGACGGAGACGCGGCCGCCCGACCGTGTCTGCGGGGTCAGTTCGACCTGCACCTGATGGGTCGTCTGGCGGTCGACGGAACCGCCGAGTTCGGCCGTCACCACCCCGATGCGCACACCGCCGCGGCCGGAGCCGGACTGGTGGACCTGCACGGTGAACTGGAGGCTCACCTTGTCGACGCTGAATCCGAGGGACCGGCCCTGCGCCTCCTCCTGGGCCCGCTCCAGTTCGCCCCTGATCTGGCGGATCACCTCGGTCAATCCCACGAACCCCGGCCCATCGGTCAACTCGCACCCCCCGCACGCCCGTTGATCCCTGTCGCCCCAGTATGCGCCGGGACGCGTCGCTCGTATAGTTGTGCTATGGCGGACGACGGGGGAGTCGTTGATGGTTCGTCACTCGAGACGCCCGGCTGGGCTGTGCGCATCCGCCGGGCCGATGGAAGGATCGCGGGCGCCGGCATTCTGTTGAGCCCCGACCGGGTGTTGACCTGCGCCCATGTGGTCGAGGACCGGGAGGCGCGGTTCGCCGCGGAGTTCGTCGGGGCGGCGCCCGGTCTCATGGTGCCCTCGGTCGCCGCGTGGGTCGACGGGGACGCGTATGTGCCCAACACCCGGGACGCCGACGGCGACCCCCTCGGCGACGTGGCGCTGCTCCGCCTCGAACAGCCGAGACCCACGGCGGAGACGACCCTGCTGTACCGCCTCTCGGCGCCGAACCGCGCGGTCCAGATGTACGGCTTCCCCTACGACCACAACGGCGGCATCTGGTTCCGGGCCAGCATCGTCGGCGGCTGCGGACGGGACGGGCAGGTCCAGTTGAGCCCGACGAGCCCCGGTGAGCTGGCCAGCCCCGGATGCAGTGGCTCGGGCGTGATGGACACCCTCACCGGCAAGGTCATCGGCATGGTCCTCAGCGGCATCTCCGACCAGCACGGCAACCTGTTCTCCTTCATGAGCCCGGCCGAGACCATCGTCCGGCACCTCCCCCAGGTCCGCCGGTGGACCCGCGGCAAGGCAGCCGTGGACGACGGGCTCAGAACGACCCGGCAGGACACGGCCGAGGCACTGCTCGACGAGCCGTTCGCCCAGCGCCTCGCCGACTGGCTCCAGGACGACGGACAGCAGGTGAAGATCAGCCTGGTCCCGGCCGGGGACGCGGTACGGGCCGCCACGCTGCGCCGCGCGATCACCCTCGCCGACCGGGAGTTGCGCACCGCGGCGTCCGTCGGCCGGGCCTCCCTCGACCCGCCCGGCACCGTCCCGTCGGCCGGCGGCCACGACCTGGCCGTGGACGCGGCCGGACTGACCTCTGCGGAGATCGGGGAGCGGATCGCCGAGCGCATGGGGCTGTGGCAGCATCCCGCGGACCCGGTGGCGGAGCGGATCAGAGCCGCGGACGTCACCCTCACCCTGGTCGTCGTCGGCGTCGACGAGGCCGCCGATCCGCCCGCGCTGCTGGAACTGCTGAAGGCCCTGCGCGCCAAGGGCAACCGCCTCCTGCTGGTCTTCCGCGACACCGGCACCGTCTACCACCGCGCCCGGAGCGAACTGGTCCTCGAACCCGAACGGGAACGCCGCGCCCGTCTCGTCGCACGGCTGGAGGAGATCACCGGTCCACTCGCCCGCGCCCTCCACGAGGGCCTCGGGGCCGTACGGGCCGACGAGGTGCGCCCCGCCGACGCCGACCTGGTACGGGCGCACGCCGCGCTCGCCGCCCTCAGGCTCGGGCGGGCCGCGGCCGACGACGGCGGCCCCCACCCGGAGCTGGCCCGCTACGAGCGGCTCGCCCAGCGGGTGGCCGCACGGCTGACCAGGACCGTCCGCGCCCTCGACGCGCTGCGCGACCGGCGGGACGAGCTGGACGGCAGGCTCCGCGGCTACCACGACCTGCATCTGAACTCCGTACGAGGCAACGAGGAGGACCTGACCTTGGACGCTCTTCGTCTGCGCGCGCACGAACTGCTGCGGGCCAGGCCGTGCGACGTCAAGGCCGCCGAGGCCGCCGTGGAGGCGTACACCCGCCGCGTCGACCGCCGGGCCGCACGTAGACGGGGACATGGAGGTGTCTCCGAGACATGACGTCCTTACCCGTGCCGTGCCCGAGACCCGACTGCCCGGGCGGCGGCCGCATCATGGTGACCGGCTTCTGCGACACCTGTCACCGACGGCCATCCGACCAGGCCCGGACCACCCCGGCACGGCCCGCCCC
>NZ_LIRK01000944.1 GCF_001419765.1 Streptomyces torulosus | reverse complement strand
ACCACGTCGTGCATCTCCCGGGCGAGCTGCGCGCGTTCCCGGGCCAGCACGCCCTGGGCCAGCAGCAGGCGCTCGTGCTCGCGGGCCTCGGAGATCTCGTCGAGCCGCAGCGACAGTTCGCGGCGGGCCTGGACGAGCTGGCCGAGGAAGACGGGGGCGACCCCCGTCGCCACGCTGTAGGTGACCGTGACGAGCGCGGAGGTCTCGTGCGGTTCGAGGAACTCCGGCGAGGGCCACGACCACCAGGTCAGATCACAGGCGGCGTACGCCAGCGCGCACCCGGCCAGCAGGAGCCGGTGCCGGGACAGGGACGCGAGGGTGTACAGCGCGGCCAGCGTGGCGAACACCGCGTCGGAGACCAGGGCGGACGGCAGGGCGAGCAGGAACGTCAGCGAGGGCAGTCGGCGGCGGGCCGGCAGGACGAGGGCGGCGAACAGGGCGCAGACCATGCGCAGCGGCTCGTCCGGCGCGAAGTGGATCCGGACGTCCACCAGTGCCGCCGCCACCAGTACGGCGTCCCACAGCACCGCCGGCGGACGGTACGACCGGACCGCCGGCCACCGCCTCACCCCGCCTCCCCGTCCCGCCGCGCCCGCAGCAGACCGGCGCGCTCGGCGAGCAGGGCCGCCTGGACGCGGTTGCCCACCGCCAGCTTGGCGAGGACGGCGCTGACGTGGTCCTTGACCGTGCCCGTGCTCAGGTTCATCCGGGTCCCGATGCCGGTGTTGGACAGGCCCTCGGCGAGGAGGACGAGCACCGCACGCTCCCGCTCGGTCAGCCCCGCGACGCGGTGGACGGCCTCCTGCCGCGGGCCGCCGTCGAGATAGCCGGCCACGACCGTACGGGTGACCCGGGACGCCAGGACGACCCCGCCGTCCGCCAACATACGTACGAGATGAGGGAGTTGCTCGGGGTCGGTGTCCTTCAGCAGGAACCCGGCCGCCCCCGAGCGCAGCGCGGCCGCCACGTACTCGTCCATGTCGAACGTCGTCAGCATGGCGACGACCGGCGGGTCCGGCAGCCGGCGCAGCTCCGCCAGGACGGTGAGACCGTCCACGTCCGGCATCCGGATGTCGAGCAGCACCACGTCGGGGCACAGCTCCCGCACCACGGCGACCGCCCGGCCGCCGCCGACCGCCGCCACGACCTCGATGTCGTCCGCGGTGCCGAGGATGTGCTCGAACCCCGTACGGAGCAGGGCTTCGTCGTCGACCACCATGACGCGGATCACCTGAGCTCCCCTCACCCCGGGGCCGCCGTCGGAACCCTGTGACGGCGGCTGTCGCCCGCGGGTTCCGTCCGGCAGGGGTGGTGCGGGAGCGCGGCGCGCGGCGGGGGCGGCTCCGGCCGGTCGGCGGGGACGACTCCGGCCGCCCGCCGGATGGGCCGCGGCCCACCCCGCTCCCGACGCTGAGGTCCATGACACCCGACCCGCCACCGCCGTCCCCGCCCGTGCGGGCGGACCGCCCGACCGCCGTCCCCGGCGCCCCGTCACCGACGGGGAGGCTCATCGGCGTCGACCTGGCCCGGGGCCTCGCGGTCCTCGGCATGTACGCCGCCCATGTCGGACCGGACCCCGCCGTGGGCGGCCCCCTCGGCTTCGTCCTGGAACTGGCCCGCGGCCGTTCCTCCGCGCTCTTCGCCCTGCTCGCGGGCTTCTCGCTCGTCCTCATCACCGGCCGCCCGCACCCGAGGACCGGGCGCCCCGGACGGCAGGCCGTGGGCAGGATCGTCATCCGCTCGGCCGTCCTGTTCGCCCTCGGTCTCGCCCTGACCGCCCTGGACACCGACGTCGACGTGATCCTCGCCTTCTACGCCCTGATCTTCCTCGCGGTCCTGCCGCTGTACCGGCTGAGGGCCGTGCCGCTCGCCGTCGTCGCGGCGACGGGCGCGCTGGTGATGCCCCAGGTGCTGTACGCGGTCCGCCGGTCCATCGACGAGGGCACCTGGGCCGACACCGTCATCGCCGTGGACCCGCTGGCCCGGATCGGCGACACGGACGGCGTCGTCGAGCTGCTGTTCACCGGGGAGTACCCGGTGCTCACCTGGATGCCGTTCGTGGTCGCGGGCATGGCGGTGGCCCGGCTCGACCTCGCCCGGACCACGGTCCGCGTCCGCCTCGCCCTCACCGGCGGCGCCCTGGCCGTGCTCGGCCACGGCGGCTCCTGGCTGGCCCTGACCTTCGTACCCCACGCGCGGGCCACCGTCGCCGCCGCGACGGACGGCGACGCGGGCGCCTCGGCCTGGTGGTCCGACACGGTCGGCGAACTCCTCGACCACACCCCGGCGACGTGGCTGCTGGTGGGCGCGCCCCACAGCCAGACGACCTTCTCGATCCTCGGCAACACGGGTGTCGCGCTCGCCGTGCTGGCCGTGTGTCTCGCCGTCACCGACCGGATGCCACGCCTCACCCGCTGGGCCGCCCCGGTGACCGCGGTCGGCACGATCGCCCTGACCGCGTACGTCCTGCACATCCTCGCGATCCGCGTCGTCGGCATGGAGGAGGAGACCGTCCCGGCGCTGATCGCGCTGCTCGCGTTCACGGCGGCGGCCATGCTGTTCGCGACCCTGTGGACCCGGCGCTTCCGCCGCGGCCCGCTGGAACATCTCCTCCACCACGCCACGTTCGTCGCCCGCCACATCAAGTGAGGTGAGGGGAGGGGAGGGACGGTGAGCGGCGCGGGGCTGCCACTGCCGTGTGGCTGCCGACGCCGGGCCCGGGTCGGGTGAGGCCGAGTGTGGGTCAGGTGAGGCCGGGTGGGCAGGTGGCGAGCAGGGGCAGCAGCGGCACCGTCACCGCCAGGGCGGCCATGGCGGGGGACAGGGCCCGGTGG
>NZ_LIRK01000943.1 GCF_001419765.1 Streptomyces torulosus | reverse complement strand
CTCGTCGACCTGTTCGGCGGCGGCCCGCAACCGCGGCAACCACGCGGTGAGTTCGGCCTCCGTGTAGTCGTGGCGGAAACGGTCCTCCTTGCTGCCGGTCCCCCAGGCGGGGCTCCGGCCGTGGAACCGTACGACGGCCAGCTCGGGCGTGGTGACGGGCGCGAGGGGCGGCAGGGAGGTGCCGAGCCCCTGGGCCATGTCGACGCCGACGGCGACGAGGCCGAGCCGGGACAGCAGGGCCCTGGTCTCGTCCGCCTGCCCGGGGCGCCACCACGCCGGGTGCCGGAACTCCACGGAGACCGGCCAGCCCGCCGTGCGCTCCGCGCACTCCGTCAGCGTCTTCTCCGCCCGCGGCCCCGGCGCCAGCCACGGCGGGAACTGGAACAGCACGGCCCCCAGCCGATCCGCGATCCGCAACGGCTCCACGGCGTGGGCGAAGCGCTCCCAGATCCGGTCGAGCAGGCCCGGCAGAGGGGACGTCCGGTCGCGCAGGTCCTCGGGGAGCGCCGTCGGCCGGGTCGGATGGCCGGTCAGGAGCGAGAACGCCTTGACGTCGAACCGGAATCCGGGCGGCGTCCGCTCGGCCCAGAGGACGGCGTTGCGGCGGCTGGGCAGCGCGTAGTAGCTGGAGTCGACCTCGACGACCGGGAACTGCTCGGCGTAGTACCGCAGTCGGGACTCGGCGTCGCGCCGGCCGCGCGGATACCAGCCGCCGGCCAGTAACGCGCGGTCCGTCCAGGAACAGGTACCGACCAGCAGCTCACCCATGCGGTGCCGGTTACCCGGATTCGGCCGGACGACTACTCGGCGCCATGCGGCACAGCGTCGGCGCGGCTCGGGCCCGCTCCTGCGCACGCGCGGCCCCGGCCGGGCGGCCAAGCGGGCGGCTACGCGTCGTGGGGTTCGTGCAGTGGCGCGCCCACGAGGGACTTCGACGCGGTGCCGTCCACACCGACGGGCGGCTCCCCGGCCACCATCACCCGGTGCATGATGCGCGGGAATTCCAGGTGCGCGGTGTCGTTGGGGGCCAGATGAACGGTGGCCCGGTTGTCCCAGAGGGCCACGGAGCCCGGCTCCCAGCGGAAGCGGACGGTGTACTCGGGGCGCGTGATCTGCTCGACGAACATCTCAAGGAGGAGCCGGCTCTCCGCTCTGCTGACGTCGACGATGTTCTCGACGTAGTACGGGTTGACGAAGAGGACGCGTTCGCCGGTCTCGGGGTGCACGCGGACGACGGGGTGCACCGAGGCCACCTGATGGTCCTGGAGGTGGCGCAGATACGGGTCGGGGCCGGAGCGGGCGAGGTAGCCGACGCCGAGGCGGTGCTCGGCGCGCAGTCCGTCGGCGAACCGGCGTACGGGTTCGGAGAGCCCGGCGTAGGCAGTGGCCAGATCGGCCCAGGTGGTGTCGCCGCCGTACGGGGGCACCTGTTCGGCGCGCAGGAGGGTGAGGGCGGGCGGGTCGATGCGGGCGGTGTGGTCGCCGTGCCAGCCGCGGAGGGTGGAGTGGCGGCGGCGCTCCAGCCATTCGGCCTGGTCCATGCCGTGCTTGCGGCCCAGTTCCTGTCGGTCGGCGGTCGTCTCGATCTCGGGGTACTCCGCAGGCGACACCGAGCCGCGCGAGCGGAGCCTGATCGGCTCCCCGAAGCGCCGCGCGAACGCGATCTGCCCGGCGTGGTCCAGCCGCTGCCCCCGGAAGAACACGACCTTCCAGCGCAGCAGCGCCGAGCGGATGCCGTCGACCGTGCGGTCGTCCAGGGGCCCGGAGAGGTCCACGCCGTGGATCTCGGCGCCGATGTACCCCGAGGCGGGCCGTACGTCGAGCCCGTCGACGGCTCCCGTGCTGTCGCTGTTCATCGCTCACCCTTCATCGCTCACCGTCCACCGCTCACCGTCCACGGCACGCCGTCCACCGCTCGCCGTTCCCTGCTCGGTACGGCTGCCGTACACGTCCTACCCGCCCGGCGGCCCCTTTCAGCCGGGCACGAGCCCGGCGGGCCGCGCCGTACGGAGAGCCGCGCCGTACCTACCGAGAGCCGCGCCGTACGGAGAGACGTCGGCCGGCGCGGTCGGAGACGTAGGCTCCGAAGGCGAGAAGTCGAACGGTGATCCGGGAAGTTGATGGGAGATCACGTCATGAGCGACAAGCCGACCGTCGGCGTCCTGGGCACCGGCATCATGGGGGCGGCGATGGCCCGCAACCTCGCCCGGGCCGGGCACCCCGTCCGCGCGTGGAACCGCACCCGCGAGAAGGCCGAGCCGCTGACCGCCGACGGCGTCCACGTCGTCGACACCCCCGCCGAGGCCGTCCGGGGCGCCGATGTCGTCCTCACGATGCTGTACGACGGGGCGACCGTGCGGGACGTGATGCGCGAGGCGGCGCCGGCCCTGCGCGGGGGCGCCGCCTGGGTCCAGTCCACCACCGCCGGGCTCGAAGACGTCGCCGAACTGGCCGCCCTGGCCGGCGAACACGGCCTGGCCTACTACGACGCCCCGGTCCTCGGCACACGGCAGCCCGCCGAGGCCGGGCAGCTGACGGTCCTCGCGGCCGGCCCGGCGGCGGGGCGGGACACGGTGACGCCCGTCTTCGACGCCGTGGGCGCCCGTACGGTGTGGACCGGTGAGGACGGCGCGGCGGGCACCGCCACCCGGCTCAAGCTCGTCGCCAACAGCTGGGTGCTCGCCGCCACCAACGCGGCCGGGGAGACACTCGCCCTGGCCAAGGCCCTCGGTGTCGACCCGCGGTCCTTCTTCGAGATCATCGACGGCGGCCCCCTCGACATGGGCTACCTGCGCGCCAAGTCCGCGCTCATCCTCGACGACAAGCTGTCCCCGGCGTCCTTCGCCGTGGCCACCGCCACCAAGGACGCCCGGCTGATCGTCGAGGCGGGGCAGCGCCACGGGGTCCGCCTCGACGTGGCCGAGGCCGGCGCCGCACGCCTCGCCCGCGCCGCCGCCCACGGCCACGCCGACGAGGACATGGCCGCCGCGTACTTCGCCAGCTTCGACGAGGCCGCGGAGAAGTAAGGGCCCTTATCCCGTGCCGGGGCCCTCATCCCGTGCCGGGGTCCTCATCCCGTGCCGGGGTCGTGGTGCCCGTGCCGGGGTCCTCATCCCGTGCCGGGGCCCTCATCCCGTGCCGGGGTCGTCATCCCGTGCCGGGGCCTTCATCCCGAGCCGGGGTCGTCATGCCCGAGCCGGGGCCCTCATCCCAAGCCGGGGCACCATCCCAGGCCGGGCCCTCGTCCCGTGCCGGGGCCCCATCCCGCGCCGAGCCCCCCTCACGAGACCTCAGGACCGCTCGACGGTGTCCCGCTCCTCCGCCGGCAGGACCTCGTGCGCCGCCCCGGTCAAAGACGCGGAGTCCGACGGCGCACCGCCGTCCGCCGTGGTGGCGGCGACGGCCGGCTGCCCGGCCGCCGGCTTCCGCAGCCGCCCCGTCGCCCACAGCGCGACCGGCTCGGTGTAGCGGGCGGTGAGCGGGCCCGCGATGACCAGGATCAGCACGTACGCGGTGGCCAGCGGCCCGAGGGACGGTTCGATGCCGGACGTGACGGCGAGCCCGGCGATGACGATGGAGAACTCGCCGCGCGCGATCAGCGTGCCGCCCGCCCGCCAGCGGCCCTTCACGGAGATCCCGGCCCGGCGGGCCGCCCAGTACCCGGTGGCGATCTTCGTCAGCGCGGTGACGACGGCCAGCACGAGCGCGGGCAGCAGCACCGGCGGGATGCTCGCCGGATCGGTGTGGAGGCCGAAGAAGACGAAGAACACGGCGGCGAACAGATCCCGCAGGGGCGCCAGCAGACTGTGCGCCCCCTCGGCGACCTCACCGGACAGCGCGATGCCGACGAGGAACGCGCCGACCGCCGCCGACACCTGGAGCTGCTGTGCGAGCCCGGCGACGACGAGCGTCAGCCCCAGCACGACCAGCAGCAGCTTCTCGGGGTCGTCGTTGGAGACGAAGCGGGAGATGTGTCGCCCGTACCGCACCGCGATCAGCAGGACGAGCCCGGCCGTGCCCAGGGCGATGGCGAGGGTCGCGCTGCCCGCCGCGAGCCCCACTCCGGCGAGCAGGGCGGTGACGATCGGCAGATAGACGGCCATGGAGAGGTCCTCGAGGACCAGGATGCTCAGGATGACCGGCGTCTCGCGGTTGCCGAGCCGCCCCAGGTCGCCGAGGACCTTGGCGATGACACCGGAGGAGGAGATCCAGGTGACACCGGCGAGCACGACGGCGGCGACCGGGCCCCAGCCCAGCAGCAACGCCATCGCCGCGCCGGGCAGCGCGTTCAGCGCGGCGTCCACGAGACCGGCCGGGTACTGGGTCTTGAGGTTGGAGACGAGATCGCTGGCGGTGTACTCCAGGCCGAGCATGAGCAGCAGCAGGATCACGCCGATCTCGGCGCCGATCGCCACGAACTCCTCGCTCGTGCCGAGCGGCAGCAGCCCGCCCTCCCCGAAGGCGAGCCCGGCCAGCAGATACAGGGGGATGGGCGAGAGCCGGAACCGGGCGGCGAACCGCCCGAGCAGCCCGAGTCCGAGGATGATCGCGCCGAACTCGATGAGGAAGACGGCGGAGGAGTGCCCGGAGGACTCGGCGGCGAGTCGCACGGGCGAGGCGAGATGCGGGGGAGCCTGGGCGGCGAGGGACGCGGAGAGCTGAGCGGAGAGGTGCATGGGCCGCTCACTCCCGGCCGAGTATCGCGGCGGCCGCCTCCACACCCTCACGGGTGCCGATCACGATGAGGGTGTCCCCGCCGGCCAGCCGGAAGTCCGGCGTCGGTGACGGAATCGCCTCCGCCCGCCGCAGTACGGCCACGATCGACGCGCCCGTGTCGGTCCGCATCCGGGTGTCCCCGAGGACCCGTCCGTTCCAGTACGACGTCGAGGCCAGCTCGATCCGCTCGGCGACCAGGCCCAGTTCGGTCGTGGACAGCAGGTTGGGGCTGTGGTGGTCCGGCATCAACGCGTCCACGAGGGCGGTCGCCTCGCCCCCCGTCAGCCGTACCGACAGCGCGCACGCGTCGGGATCGTCCTCCCGGTACGCGCTGAACGTCCGTGACCCGTCCCGGTGCGCCACGACGGAAAGCCGCCGGTGCTCACGGGTGTTGAGGTCGTACCGCACACCGATCCCGGGCAACGGCGTACTGCTGAGGCGCGGAGCACCCACGGCTGGCCCCCTGTCTGGTTCGGACATGTCGTCGGAAACCCGATGGGTGCCACCCTAACGAGACCCGACAACGGCCTGGCCGAGGCGAGGTTGAGTCCCCGGTGGGACAATCCCCGTCCGGCCCTCCGGCGTTGACGCCGGTGACCTGCCCAGTACCCCCCTGCCGGCGGTCATGCGGACCGAGGCCGTCGACGTCCGCCGCCGCGCCCGCTCCGGCCGCGGCTCCGCCCGGGCAGCGGGAGAAGGACCGAAAGGAAGCGCAGGCATGATCCAGTGGGTGTCCCTGGGCACCGGCCCCCGCCCCGTACCCCAGCCCGTCTCCACACCGCTGGTGTGGGCCACGGCGTTCGCCGGCGCGATGGCGCTGGTCGCCGTCCTCAACGCCCTGGTCGGCACGGACCGCCCCGGCCTGGCCCTGACCGCGCTCTCCCTGCTGTCCGCGCTGCTCGGCGTCTACGCCCGCTTCACCGCCGCCCCCGGCACGGCCGCCCTGTGCTGGCTCTTCCTCAACGGCTTCGCCATACCCCCGGCCGGCGTCCTCACCTGGGCCAACCCCCGCGACACGTTCTGGCTGGTCTGCCTCCTCACGGCGGCCCTCACCGGCACGACCCTGGCCCGCCTCCTCCAGGCCCGAGCGGCCTACCGCCGCCTCACCACCAGCGTCCTGCCGCGCACCGAGGAGCCGGGGGGCCGGCCGGGGGACGTGTGAACCGCGGCCGGGAGTGGAGTCCCGCGACCGCCGGGGTTCAGCGGCGGTAGGCGGTGGCGGCGACGGCGGGCAGGACCGCGAGAGCGAGGACACCCCCGGTGAGGGCGAGGACGGGGTAGCCGGAGGCGGCGACGACCAGGCCCGAGCTGATGCCGCCGGTGGCGCCGGCGACGGCGATGGAGACGTCGACCATGCCCTGGGTCCTGGCGCGGGTGGCGAGCGGCACGGCGTCGGTGATGATCGCGGTGCCCGACACGAGGCCGAAGTTCCAGCCGAGGCCCAGCAGCGCCAGGGCCAGCGTGAGGAGCGCGACGGAGTCGCCGGGCGCGGTGGCGGCGAGCACCCCGGAGGCGAGCAGGGTGAGGCCGGACGCGGCGGCGATCCGCAGCCGGCCGAAGCGGTCGACGAGCCAGCCCGTCAGCGGCGAGGGCAGATACATGGCGGCGATGTGGACGGCGATCACGACGCCGGAGGCGGCGGTGCCGTGGCCGTGGTCGTGCAGATGCACCGGCGTCATCGTCATGATCGCGACCATGACGAGCTGGGTGAGGACCATGATCAGCGCCCCGAGGACCACGCCGCCGCGGCCTTCGCGGTCGGTGGTGGCCGTGGTGGTCCCGTCGGCGGGGGCGCCCTCCGGCCCGGCGTCGGCGAGGGCACGGGCCGTGAGCAGCGGATCGGGCCGCAGCCGGGCGGCCAGGACGAGCGCGGCGAGCGCGTAGGCGACGCCGGACAGCAGGAACGGGCCGGCCAGCCCGGGGATGCCGAGCTTCTCGGCGAAGGTGCCGGTGGGGGCGGCGAGGTTGGGCCCGGCGACGCCCCCGAGGGTGGTGGCGACGAGGACGGTGGACACGGCCCGGGCGCGGTGGTCGCGGGGCGCGAGGTCGGCTCCGGCGTAGCGGGCCTGGAGGTTGGTGGCGGTTCCGGCACCGTAGACGAACAGGGCGACGAACAGCAGGACGGGGTTGTCCAGGACAGCGGCGGTGATGACACCGAGGCTGCCGACGGCTCCCGTGAGGTAGCCGGCGGCCAGCCCGGGCCGACGCCCGTGGCGCTGGGAGACACGACCGACGACGACTGCGGTCAACGCGGACCCCGCGGTGAACAGCGCACTCGGCAACCCGGCGAGGCTGGTGGCGCCGAGCATGTCCTGGGCGAGCAGCGCCCCCACGGTGACACCGGCGGCGAGCCCGGCCCCGGAAAGAACCTGGGAGGCGACCAACACCCGCAACACACGGCGCTGCACGGCGGCGGCGTCGGGCAGAACGCCGGTCGTACGGTCGGATGCTGTCCTGTTCATGCCTCTTTCATCCGATCTGCCACAGCCGGCCGTCGCCGACCTTGCCGCTCAGGATGCCCAGCACCGGAAGTCCGTGGCGCTCACGAGTATGCCGACGAAGAGACCCACGTTGCCGCCCCCGTCGGTCGCTGGTCGTAGAAGCGTAGGGCGACACGCGATTCCTGGACCCTCCGCGTACACGATCCAAGTCAGCGAGGCGGCAGCGCGGGCGGTGGAGATCCCGAGGCCCGCCCCGCCCCAGATCTCCGCATCGAAGTCGGGTGCCCCGATCCCGAGCAGGCGACGGACAGCCGGCTGAGACGGAAAGTGAGACGGAGTACGTCGAAGGGCCCCACCGCGAACGGTGGGGCCCTTCGACATCGTGCCCGGTGAGGCACTGGCGGAGGATACGAGATTCGAACTCGTGAGGGGTTGCCCCCAACACGCTTTCCAAGCGTGCGCCCTAGGCCTCTAGGCGAATCCTCCGCCGGAAACATTACATGACGGCGGAGGATTCGCCTAGAG
>NZ_LIRK01000942.1 GCF_001419765.1 Streptomyces torulosus | reverse complement strand
CGACCTCGCGGCCCCGCCCCCTCCGGCGCCGGGGGCGGGGCCGCGAGGTCGTTGAGGGGCTCCGCGCGGAGGGCGCCCGCAGCTGTGGAAGGGGGGATTCCGGTGCCGCCCCGGCGCTTCGTACACGATCCGGGTCCCCTTCAGTCACTGGTAACCCAGAGCTCTCCGTCCGCTGGGCGGACCTCAGGGGCGCAAGGCGCGGGGTGCCGGATACGGTTGGACCATCATGAGCGCTTCGCAGACCTCCTCTGACGTCCCCACTCTCCTCGTCAAGATCTTCGGCAAGGACAGGCCGGGCATCACCGCCGGGCTGTTCGACACCCTTGCCGCGTACTCCGTCGACGTGGTCGACATCGAGCAGGTCGTCACCCGTGGCCGGATCGTGCTGTGCGCCCTCGTGACCGTGCCGCCGGCCGGTCAGGAGGGCGATCTGCGGGCCACCGTCCACGGCTGGGCGGAGTCCATGAAGATGCAGGCGGAGATCATCTCCGGCCTGGGCGACAACCGGCCCCGCGGTCTCGGCCGCTCGCACGTCACCGTGCTGGGACACCCGCTGACCGCCGAGTCCACGGCCCGGATCGCCGCGCGGATCACCGCGACCGGCGGCAACATCGACCGTATCTTCCGGCTCGCCAAGTACCCGGTGACGGCGGTGGAGTTCGCCGTGTCGGGCACCGAGCCGGAGGCGCTGCGCACGGCCCTGGTGACCGAGTCGGTGGCGCTCGGCGTCGATGTCGCCGTGGTCGCGGCGGGGCTGCACCGGCGGGCCCAGCGGCTGGTGGTCATGGACGTGGACTCCACGCTCATCCAGGACGAGGTGATCGAGCTCTTCGCGGCGCACGCCGGATGCGAGAAGGAGGTCGCCGAGGTGACGGCGGCCGCGATGCGCGGCGAGCTGGACTTCGAGCAGTCGCTGCACGCGCGTGTGGCGCTGCTGGAGGGGCTCGACGCCTCGGTGGTGGACAAGGTGCGCAGCGAGGTGCGGCTCACTCCGGGGGCGCGCACACTGATCCGCACGCTGAAGCGGCTCGGTTTCCAGGTCGGTGTCGTCTCGGGTGGCTTCACCCAGGTCACGGACGATCTGAAGGACCGGCTGGGGCTGGACTTCGCGCAGGCCAACACCTTGGAGATCGTCGACGGCAAGCTGACCGGCAGGGTCGTCGGGGAGATCGTGGACCGCGCGGGCAAGGCGCGGCTGCTGCGCCGGTTCGCCGCCGAGGCGGGGGTGCCGCTGGCGCAGACCGTGGCGATCGGCGACGGGGCGAACGACCTCGACATGCTCAACGCGGCCGGTCTCGGCGTCGCCTTCAACGCCAAGCCGGTCGTACGGGAGGCCGCGCACACCGCGGTGAACTTCCCGTTCCTCGACACCGTGCTCTACCTCCTCGGCGTCACGCGCGAAGAGGTCGAGGCGGCGGACACGCACGACGAGCAGTGAGCGCCGGCGAGCGGCGTGTGACAGCACGACGAAGGCCCGGCAGCGCTGCGCTGCCGGGCCTTCGTCGTGCCGTGTGCCGGTTCCGGGGTGCCGGGACGACCGGGGTGGTTACTCCGTCGGGTCCCAGTAGTCGACGAGGGTGCCGACGCCCGGCTCCAGGCTCTTCCAGGAGCCCTCGAAGGAGATGACGGCGTAGGCGGCGGCCGGGAAGTCGCGACGGCTCATGCGCTTGCGGGCGTCGCCCTCGGCCTGGCCGGCGAGGATCTCGGCGAGCGCCTGGACGCCGGGGTTGTGGCCGACCAGGAGGACGGTCTGCGCGTCGTCCGGGGTCTCGTTGAGCAGGGCGATCAGGTCGCCGGGAGAGGCCTCGTAGATCCGCTCCTCGTAGACGGTTTTCGGTCGCTCGGGCAGCTCGTGGACGGCCAGCTTCCAGGTCTCGCGGGTCCGGACGGCGGTGGAGCAGAGGGCAAGGTCGAAGGAGATGCCGCTGTCGGCGAGCTTGCGTCCGGCGACGGCGGCGTCCATTCGGCCCCGGTCGGCGAGGGGCCGCTCATGGTCGGACACCTGTGGCCAGTCGGCTTTCGCATGCCGGAAGAGGACAATCCTGCGGGATTCTGCGACGCTCATGGGTCCCAGCTTCGCACGAAACAGGCCATGGGGCGCAGGGAGTTGAAGTGCGGATATCCGCGACCTGTGTCCGTGCCGCCGTGGGCTCGGCCGAGCGTCATGGGACGAGGGCCGTCAGGAGCCGCTGTATGCGCTCGAAGACATGGGCGACCAGGGGGTCGCCGCTCGCGGCGTGGGCGTCCGCGGGGTTGAGGATCAGCAGCAGGAGGGTGAAGAAGCCGAGGGCGGGCAGGGCGAGGGCCCACCAGGGAAGGCGGATGTCCATGCCGCCCGTGGGTGCCGGGGCCGCCGGGTGGGGTCGCGTGTGCGTACGGGCCGACATGCCGCCTCCGAGGTCTTCGCGTCGTCGGTGGCCACTCCTCCGTAGGGTCCTCGCGAGTCCCCCGCGGCCACACTTCGAAGCTACGGAATCCGGGCGGCACGGCCTATCCGGTGATCCACCCACTTCACCCTGAGACTCACCCCCTAGGGGATAGGGGGTTAGCCCCACCATGAGGGGCACGGTGACGTTCACTGGTGGGCGTGTCGCGGGCTGCGCCGGGACGCGCGCCCCGGGGGGCGGGCCGGAGACAGGGTGCGAGCACGGAGTGGCACGTGGCCGGGCGGGCCCCCGGTGCTGGCCGGCACCGCGGCCCGCCGGGGCGTGGGGCCCTCGGCACCCGGCGCCCGCGGCCCGGGGGTCACGGGGAGGCGATCGCCGCGATGATGCCGATGACGATGAAGATGGCGAGGAACGAGCCGAAGACCACGAGCATCTTCTTCTGGCCGTTCTGGGGATTCGGGTCGAGCACGGGCATGCGCCCAGTCTCGCACCTCGCCCCGACGCGCTGCCGACGG
>NZ_LIRK01000941.1 GCF_001419765.1 Streptomyces torulosus | reverse complement strand
CGGCATCGGTCAGTCGCGGCGGACGTCCGCGCCACCGCGGGGTCTTCAAACGGTCATCGACATGCACGTACAGTGCCGTCAAGAGGGTGTCTAAATCGGTCGTCACAACCCGATGTTGGACACCCTCCCTCCGTCTGAGAACCCCGCAATTGGAACTACTCGTCTAGCAGTCGCGGGGGCCCGGCACCTCGGGGCCGATGCGGTCCAGCAGCCGCTGCCGCTCGGCGGCGAAGGCCGGGTCCGCCTGGTAGTCGGAGTGGCCGAGGATCGGGGCGGGCAGCGGATGGCCGGCGGTGCGGCCGTAGGCGAGGGGGTCCTTGAACGGCTCGGCGTCGACCTCCGGCCCGCACCGGCCCGGCAGCCGCACGGGGCCGCCTATGGGGTCGGTGAGCCGGTACAGATTGCGCCAGCAGTCGACCTCGCGGTGCAGGGAGGCGAGGGACGCCGGGCCGAAGTGGGCCGGGAACCACCGTCCGTACAGCCGCTCCAGCGGTGAGCCGTACGTCAGCAGCGCGACCCGACTCCGGACCGCCGGGGTCAGCTGCCACGCGGCGGCCGCGGCGAGGACGCTGCCCTGGGAGTGTCCGGAGATGACCAGCCGTCCGCCCGTGGTCCGCGTCCAGGTGGCCATCCGCCAGGTGAGGTCGGGCACGGCGCGCTCGGCGTAGCAGGGCGGGGCGAAGGGGTGCGCGGCACGCGGCCAGAAGGTGCCGACGTCCCAGAGGATGCCGATGGTGCGGCGCGCGGAGGCGTCCTTGTAGGCGCGGCGACCCCAGGTGACGAAGAGCAGGAAGCCGACGCCGATCAACCAGGACCCGAGCGCCTGCGCGGTCTGGGCCGCGCCCGCGACGAAGGCGTACGAGTCCCGTGCCGCCCGCGCCGGGGTCTCCCCCGTGGCGAACGCGCCGGCCAGCGCTCCGGCGCCGAGCAGCAGCGTCACGGTCGAGATGATGCCGACGACGCGGGGCGCGCGGTCGGTGAGGGCGGCCATGGCGCGGGTACGGGCGATACGCAGGGTCCGGGCGGCGTCACGGGATTCGGGCTCCTCGTCCGGGCCGCTCGCCCGGGGCCGTACGGCCTCGGCCAGGCCGTACTCCTCCTCCACCGCCGCCGTCTCCTCGCGCCGCAGCACCCAGGTGCGGCGGGCCAGCCAGACGAGCAGGGTCACCACCACCAGGAGGAGGGGCGGGATGACGGCGGCCTGCCAGGTGAGGAGGATCGGCGGGCCGGGGAGGGCGTCGTCGGTGCCGCCGAGCCAGTCGGCGACGCGCTGGGCGACACCGGCGGACATGACACCGCCGAGGGCGCAGGCCAGCATCGCGACGGCGGGGCCGCCGAGGCCGTACAGCGCGGTCCGCTGGTCGGGCCGGGAGCGGTAGAGGACGCGGGCGACCACACCGAGGGCCAGGACGAGGAGGCCCTGGACCAGGGTGATCCCGCCGAAGGTCAGGTCCCCCGGCAGCCGGCCCGCCGAACTCCAGCCGGGGCGTGACCAGCCCGCGTACACCAGGGCGAGGACGAGCACCGCGATCGAGGCCGTGGGCAGGCCGCGCACGAGGTGACCGTCGAGTTCGCGGTCGAGGCGCCTCTCGGAGCGGCCCCTGCGGCACACCACCCACACCACGACCACAGCGAGCACCACGAGCGTCGCGTTGAACAACCACCCCAGGAGTTCCAGGACGGCGGGGCCGCCCGGGCGGCGGTCCTCACGGGCGGCGGACGTCCCGACGGCCGCCGCGACCGTCAGGAACCCGGCCGCCGTGTGGGCGGCACGCAGCCGGGCCACGAGACGGCGCCCGTACCAGAAGCCGGGGCGGCCCAGCGCGACGGGCTCGACGTCTTCCTCGGTGGGGCGGACCTCGGCGCGGTCCATGGGGCGCTGCGACTCGTACTCGCTCCAGGTGCGGTGGGCGAGGTACCACAGGAGCACGGTCAAGGCGGTGGGCACCAGGGCGGCCAGCGCGAGGCGGCGGCCGGGGCTGCTCCACCAGCCGTGGTGGGAGAGGTCCGGGGAGAGGAAACCGAGCCAGGTGTGCGCCTCGGCGCACGCGCGCGTGCCCGCGCACTGCCAGGCGGTCAGGTCGAGGGCGACCTCGCAGGCGGCGGCCACGAGCAGCACGGTCAGGGTCAGACCGGTGAGGCGGACCAGGAGGCCGTGCAGACGTATGGTCCGCCGTCTGTGGCGGGTGGTGGGGCGCATCCAGTGGGCGAGGTTGACGACCATGAACGGCAGCAGCAACAGCCACAGGGCGCGGGAGCCGTTGCCGGAGGTGAGGTTGCACCAGACGTAGGCCTCGGGCACGGGTCCGCCGCGCTGGTCGCCGGGGCGGGCCTCGGCGTCGGCGTCGTCGATACGGCGGAAGACGGCCGCCGTGTCGTCGCCGGTGACGCGGACGGTGCGCGGATCGTCCAGCATGCGTTCGGGGGTGGTGCCGCCGACGCCGTGGACGAGCAGTTCGAGGGCGGTGCCGTCGTCGGTGCCGGTGCGGCCGGTGGCCTCGCGCCCGCCCGTCTCGGACCGTCCGGGGCGTTCTCCGTACTCGGCGTGCTCCGTCGCACGATCCACTGGTCCGCTTCCCCCGTGATGCGCCGCAAGGCATGTGTCATGTGCAGGTACAGATGATCGCCGCAAAGCGGTCCTCGTACACCTGTGGGCACCGAATCTCCCCGATCCATGTGATAGTGACGGGCGCGGAAACGCGATACGGGCTGTTCGCGCGCGTGCAGGTGGTGGCGCGACCAGTGGTGTGGCGTGCGAATATGGGACGTCCTCGAGACCGGGGGCGGGGGAATGTCCGCTTCGGAGGGGGTATGGGAGCGTGTCGGGCGTGATGGGGCGAAAGGACCGGAGCGAGCGTGAGTGAGAATCAGAACCTCCTCGCGGAGCAGCGGCGTGCCCTGATCCTCGACGAGGTGCGCCGCAGGGGCGGGGTCCGGGTCAACGAGTTGACGCGGAAGCTGGGCGTCTCGGACATGACGGTCCGTCGCGACCTGGACGCGCTGGCCCGCCAGGGCGCCGTGGAGAAGGTGCACGGCGGCGCGGTCCCGGTGGCCGAGGCGAGTACGCACGAGCCGGGTTTCGAGGCGAAGTCCGGACTGGAGCTGAGCGCCAAGGAGGACATCGCGCGGGCCGCCGCCGAGCTGGTGGCGCCGGGTTCGGCGATCGCCCTGTCGGGCGGTACGACGACCTACGCGCTCGCGCACCGGCTCGTGGACGTGCCGGATCTGACCGTGGTCACGAACTCGGTGCGGGTCGCGGACGTCTTCCATGCCGCGCAGCGCACGACGGGCCCCCGGCAGGGGGCGGCGACCGTGGTGCTCACCGGTGGGGTGCGGACCCCGTCCGACTCGCTCGTGGGGCCGGTGGCCGATCAGGCGATCGCGGCGCTCCACTTCGATGTGCTGTTCCTCGGTGTGCACGGGATATCGGTCGAGGCGGGCCTGTCCACGCCGAACCTGGCGGAGGCCGAGACCAACCGCCGGCTCGTGCAGTCGGCACGGCGGGTCGTCGTCGTGGCCGACCACACCAAGTGGGGGACGGTGGGCCTGAGTTCGTTCGCCGCGCTCGACCAGGTGGACACCCTGGTGACGGACGCGGGGCTGGCGGCGCAGGCGCGGGCGGAGATCTCCGAGCACCTGCGGCGGCTGGTGGTGGCCGGGGAGGACGAGGACAGCGACGTCTGACGAGGACGTGGGTCCCGTCCGGGCGCGGGTCCTGTCCTGACCCCCGGTCCCGTCTGACCCCCGGTCCCGTCTGCCCCCCGGTCCC
>NZ_LIRK01000940.1 GCF_001419765.1 Streptomyces torulosus | reverse complement strand
CATGGTCATACAAAGCGCGGTCCGGGTGATACAGCTCCCACCCGACCGCCCCCGCACCGCCCGGACGCCCGCGTCCCCTTCCCGCCCGCCCCTCAGGCGTCGAAGCGGCTCCGGGACGCCTCGATGTCGCCGAGGTAGCGGTGGGTCCAGTCGCACATCGCGTCGACCGTCGCCCGCAGGGCCCGCCCCGGCTCGGTGAGCGTGTACTCGACGCGTGGCGGCACCGTGGGGTGCACCTCCCGGTCGACCAGGCCGTTGCGCTCCAGCATCCGCAGGTTCTGGGTGAGCATCTTGTGGCTCACGCCCTCGACGTCGTCGCGCAGCTCGCTGAAGCGGCGGGTGCGCTCGCCGAGCGCCTCGATGATCAGCAGCGCCCACTTGTTGGCGATGTCCGCGAAGATCTCGCGGGCCAGCGAGTCCGCGCGCCGCAGATCCGCGGCCTCCTCGGGCGTGCCCTCGTACTGCTTGGTCACCATCAGGTTCCCCTGTCACCGAAAAGTGCGTTCTTCCTTGTCGGCAGCCACTCTCCTACGGTGCCCCAGTAACCACAAGAGAGCACGTATGCCCTTCCCTCAGGAGGAACAGCATGGCCATCACCCTGGTGAACCCCGCCGGTCTGCCCGAGACCGGTGTCTACCACCACGTCTCCGTCGCCTCCGGCTCCCGGCTCGTCCACCTCGCCGGACAGGTCGCCTGGGACGCCGACGGCGTCACCGTCGGCGAGGGCGACCTCGCCGCGCAGGTCGAGCAGTGCTACCTCAACATCGCCACCGCCCTGGCCGGTGCCGGAGCCACCTTCGACGACGTCGCGAAGCTGACCGTCCACGTCGTCGACTGGACCCCCGACAAGATGCCCCTGCTCCTCGACGGCATCGCCCGCGCCGCCGCCCGTCTCGGCACGACCCCGGCCCCGCCGGCCACCCTGCTGGGCGTCGCGGCGCTGGACGTACCGGAGCACCTGGTGGAGATCGAGGCGATCGCGGTCCTGGACTGACCGGCGGGTCGCCGATACTGGCCCCATGGCGTCGCCAGAACCGTTCCGGGCCCCGGCGGCCCCCGTGCCGCCGGCCCCGATCACGGCCGACGCGCCGGGGGCGATCCCGCGTCCGCTGCTCACCCAGTCCTGGCTCGATCTGACCTTCCTGCACTGGGCCGCCGACCCGGCCGACGTCGCGGGCCTGCTGCCGCCGGGGACCGTGCCCGACACCCTGGACGGGGTCACGTACGTCGGGCTGGTCGCCTTCCGGATGCACAAGGTCGGCTGGCTGCGCCTTCCCGGTGTGCCCTATCTCGGCTCGTTCCCCGAGACCAATGTGCGGCTGTACTCGGTCGACGCGCACGGACGGCGCGGCGTCGTCTTCCGCTCCCTCGACGCCTCCCGGCTGCTGCCGGTCGTGGTGGGCCGGATCGGCTTCCGGATGCCGTACCTGTGGTCCCGCATGACGATCGACACGACGGCGTACGGCGTCCGGGGCGTCACCGGCGACGGCACCGGAACCGGCACCCGACCCGACGTCCCCGGCACCCGACCCGGCGTCCTCGGCGCCCGGCGGGGCGGTGTCTCCGTCACCTACACCAGCCGTCGGCGGTGGCCGGGCCCGCGGGGGGCGTACAGCCGTATCACCGTGCGGGTCGGTGAGCGCATCGACGAGCCGACGGGGCTGGAGCACTTCCTGACCGCCCGCTGGGGGATGCACGGCGCCTTCTTCGGCCGGCCGATGTACCTGCCCAACGCCCACCCCCGCTGGCCGCTGCACCGCGCCGAACTGGTCGAGTGCGAGGAGGACCTGGTCGCCGCGGCGGGCCTGCCCGCCCCCGCCGGCCCGCCGGTGAGCGTCCTGTACTCGCCCGGCGTCCCCGCC
>NZ_LIRK01000094.1 GCF_001419765.1 Streptomyces torulosus | reverse complement strand
GCCCCTGACGGGACGGGCCCGTGCCCTGGAGGGACGGGCCTGTGGCCCGCCCTCCAGGGGATGCCCACCCCCTAGTGGCGGCCGCCGCGCTTCGCCTCCATCGCCGCGCGGCCCTCCGCGCCCCTGCGCTTCCACTCCTTGCGGATCTCCGCGCGCAGGCGGGCGTCGCTCTTGGCGACGATGCGCTGGTTCTCGCGGAGGAGCTTGCGGTAGCTCTCCAGACGGCGCGGGGACAGGGTGCCCGTGTCCACGGCCTGGAGCACCGCGCAGCCCGGCTCGGCGACGTGCGCGCAGTCGTGGAAGCGGCAGCGCGCCCCGAGTTCCTCGATCTCGGCGAAGACCTGGTTGACGCCGGTCTCGGCGTCCCAGAGGCCGACGCCGCGCAGCCCGGGGGTGTCGATGAGCACTCCGCCGCCGGGGAGGGCGAGGAGGTTGCGGGTGGTGGTGGTGTGCCGGCCCTTGCCGTCGACGTCGCGGGTGGCCTGGACGTCCATGACGTCCTCCCCGAGCAGCGCGTTGGCGAGGGTCGACTTGCCCGCGCCGGACTGCCCGAGCAGCACGGAGGTGCCGCCGGAGAGCACCGCGCCGAGGACGTCGAGGCCCTCGCCGGAGGTGGAGCTGACGGGGATGACGGGGACGCCGGGGGCGGTCGTCTCGACGTCCTGCACCAGGTACGCGAGGGTCACCGCGTCCGGTACGAGGTCGGCCTTCGTGAGCACGACCACCGGTTGCGCCCCGGACTCCCAGGCCAGCGCGAGGAACCGTTCGACGCGGCCGAGGTCGAGTTCCACGGCGAGCGACACGGCGACGACGGCGTGGTCGACGTTGGCGGCGAGGATCTGGCCCTCGGCGCGCTTGGAGGAGGTGGAGCGCACGAACGCACTGCGGCGGGGTAGGTAGGTGCGGACGTAGCGGGGGTCGCCCGCGGGTTCGACGGCGACCCAGTCGCCGGTGCACACGACCCGCATGGGGTCGTGCGGGGTGACGAACGCGGTGTCGGCCCGCAGCGGGCCGTCGGTCGTGATGACGTCGCACTGCCCCCGGTCGACCCGGACGACCCGCCCGGCGACGAGGCCCTCGGCGTCGTACGGGGCGAAGGCGTCCGCCCAGGCGTCGTCCCAGCCGTAGGGGGTGAGAGCGGAGAGAGAGGAGGCGGAACCGGAAGGAGAGCCGGAGAAAGTCAAGGGAGACCCTTCACAAGGGTGGTCCCGGCGGCCGCGCGAGCCCGTCGGGGGCGGCGCGGGGTGAAGTCTGGGTGTGTCAGCCGGAGACCACGGAGGTGGACTGGATGGATTCCTGGATGAGGGCAGCGCTCGTCACCGTGACAGCCATCGGTCGACACCTCCTGTTGTTCTCTGCTCGTCGTCGGCACCGGCGGCCGAAGGGGCCGCGATGCGGGGTGATCACACCCTAGCGGGGGCCAGCGGGGCCCCGTCAATCGAATTAACCGGCAGCAGCGAATCCGCCCGCCGACCGGCGCAGCCTGGGCAGTCGGCGCAGCCGGGGCAGTCACCAAGCCGCCCGACCTGCCGCTCGGCCGGTCGGCCCGGCCTGCCGGTCCGCCGGTAGGCCCGAACTGCCGCTCTGCCCGTTGGCCCGACCTTCCCGCGTGCCAGACAGCCGGCTTGCCCGGCTTGTCGGTGTGCCCGTCTACCCATGCGCCCGTCCGCCCGGTACGCCGGTATGCCTGGCCTGCCGGGTATGCCCGTCTGCCCGGCCGGCCCTGCGTGTCGGTATGCCCCTATCCCGGCATGCCGGCCTGGGCGGCCCGGCCCGTCGGCCTGCCGGGCCTGCCCGGTTGGCCGGGCTCACCCGTCCACAACCTCCCCGGACAGAACAGCTAGTCGGCCGTCTTGCAGGGGCGGCCGTTGAGGGTGAAGTCGTCGGGGACCGTGTTGGCGTCGCTCTCCCAGGCGCCGAGGAAGCCGACGCCGAACGTGCCGCCCTTGGCGACCGTCTTGTTGTAGTCGGCGGCGGTGGCCGTGACGCGGGAGCCGTTCTGGTCGAAGGTGCCGTCCCACATCTGTGTGACGCGCTGGCCGCCCTCGTAGGACCAGCCGATGCGCCAGCCGTCGAGGGCCTTGGTGGTGGTGACGGTGACGGTCGCCTGGAAGCCGCCCGGCCACTCGTTGTCGACCTGGTAGCGGACGTGGCAGGTCACGGAGGACGGCTTGCCGGGCTCGACCGGCTCGTGCGACACCTTGGCGGGCGTCGAGGAGTCGCCCTGGGGTTCCTCGTTGCTGTTGCCGCCGTCGCCGTCGGTGCCGGTCTCCTGCGGGCGGGTCGTGCTCTGCAGCCCGGTCGAATCGCCGGACGGGCCGGGCTGGGCCTCCGGGAAGGAGGGGTCCCGCTGGACCACCGGCGACTCGCTCGTCCTGCCGCCCTCGGCCACGGCCGTGTCATCGTCGCCGAACTGCATCAGGGAGACGGCGAGCGCGAGCACGGAGACGACGGCGGCGCCGACCAGCATCCCGGTACGGCCGATCCTCGGGCGGGGTTCCTTGCCCGGTGAGAGTCCCCGGTCGGTGCCGGTGGAGTCGGCGCGGCCGGGCAGGAGGCCCGCCTCGGCGGCGCGGCGGCGGCGCTCCAGGTAGGCGAGTCCGCCCCAGCCGATGACGCCGCCGGCGAGGGCGGCGGGCAGTCCGCCGCCGTGCAGGCCGAGGCAGGCGGCCGCCTCGGCGCACTCCACGCAGGTGGCGAGGTGCCGGGAGAGGTCGTCGGGGGTGTCCGTGCCGGGCGAGCGGGTGACCGCGTCCAGCAGCCGTGCGTAGCTGCGGCAGTCGGCGTCCATGGGCGTGTCGACCAGATTGCGCTGGCACCGGTCGCGGAACAGGCCCCGCACCTGGTCGAGTTCGGCGCGGGCGACGGCCGGGTCCAGGCCGAGCCGGCGGGCCACCGAGGTCAGCGGCAGCGCCTCGACCTCCGCAAGCCACAGCAGCGCCGCGTCGGGCTCCTGCATGTCCCTGAGGGCGCGCAGGGCGAGGGGGCGGTGCAGCGGCGGACCGGCGTAGCGGAACGCCTTGTCCGAGTTGAGCCACAGTCGCAGGTCGGGGTCGAGCCGGTGGCCCTGTCCGCCCGACTCCCAGGTGGCGGCGGTGGTCCTGACCCAGGTCAGGAGGAAGGGTATGCGGGGCAGGCGCAGGGCCCGCCGTCCCGCACCGCGGCCGACGCCCGCCTCGAACTCCAGGACCTCGGCCTCACGCATGCCGCCGCTGAAGGCCTGGGTGGCCAGTTGGGTCGCCGCGTTCGAGCCGGAGGTGCACAGATCGGCGTACGACAGGACCGCGTCCCAGCACTCCGAGAACAGCGCGGCTTCGACGGCGTCCTGGGGCTTCGGCAGGTCGGGCATGGGTCTCCTGCATCCACAGAGCGAGGGGGGAAGTCCAACAGAAAGGTCAACTGGCCCTTGAGGCAAGGGAGTTGAGGGGACCACCTGGTGGCGGCCCCGAGCTTTTCACGCTTCCCACACAACTGACAAGCCGCGTGTTCAGATGTGCCGAACGTCGGTTTCCGCTGTGGAGTTGTACGTACGGGAGCCCCGTTAGACTCACCGGTCGCGGAAGTTACTTGACTGTAACCTCTTCGGTGGTCTCCTCCGCCGCCGGGAGGCTGTCCATGAAGGAGCTGACGGAGAACACCGCGTGACCGGGGCCGGGCGGGCCGTAACCGGGGGGCGAGGACAGACCGAAGTCGTCCATCGTGGCGCGGTACGCCTCCAGGAGCCTGATGTGGTACTCCAGCGGCGCGCCCTGCGGGTTGGCCTTGCCGAGCGGGGTCGTGGGCTCCGGGCACCAGGTGGTGAAGCGGGGCGTGATGCCGTGCGACATGAAGAAGCGCAGGCCCTCGGTGGTGGACGCGATGGCCTCGTCGACCGTGGTGAACCCGAACGGCTCCGCCATCTCGACGCCCGCGACGAAGTTGGGGATGACGTTGCGCGCGCCGAAGACCTCCGCCGAGTCGAGGATGCGCTTGTGCCACTCGTCGCGGCCGACGTAGCGCTCCTTGCCCGGGCAGTACATCTTGAAGAGGTACTCGTCCCACACCTCGTAGTTGGGGTGGTAGATCTTCACGCCGTAGTCGTGGAAGCGCTTGACGTCGTCGAGCGGCAGCGCCTGCGCGACGACCTTGCCGATCCAGCGGTTCGGGAAGCGCTCCTCGATGGCCTTGGCGTAGTGGCCGTAGAAGTCGGCCTCGTCGCGTCCGGCGACCGTCTTGGTGATCGCGCCGCCGGTGAGGGTGTACGCGGTGGAGGTCTTCGCCGTGTCGTACCGGTCGATGATCTCCAGGGCCTCCAGGACCTCGTCGACGTCCTTCACACCCGTGTACGGCCGACCGGCCGCCTTGTGCTGGCGCCAGTTGTGGTTGATGTCGCAGTACTGGCACTCCTCCTTGGCGCCGAAGTACTGGCAGACGCGGAACACGGTCAGGTAGATGAGGTAGCCCCACTGGATGGTGGGGGCCACCTCCATCACGGACTTCCCGTTGGAGAGGGTGTGCCGGTAGTACTCGGGCATCGGCGGCACACCGACGTCGGCGATGCGGCGGCCGTCGAGGTAGAGGCCGAGGAGGCCGTCGGCGTCGGCCGCGACCCGGTACGGCGACGACGGGTTGACCCGTACGGACACGACGGTGCGCCGCAGGTCGTAGGGGCCGCCGGTGAGGATGATCTCCTCGGGCGGGCGGCGCAGGGCGGCCTCGCCCAGTTCGGGCAGGGTGCCGTGGTCGAAGGAGAAGATGAAGTACGACTTCGGCTTGACCTCGCCGTTCTCGTTGTCGCTGAGGGCGGAGGCGTCGAAGGCCACGCCGCCCCTGAGCAGGTCCTCCTTGAAGACGGCTTCCCGTGGCACGTGCGGGAACCTCTCCATCAGGTCCTCCACCAGCGCGGTGCGGCTGCCCATGCCGTTTCTCCTCTCGTTCGACTCCTCACGGTATGCCTCCGGCCCGGCGGAGGTGGGAGCGGGGCCCCCGAGCGGGTCGCGCGGCGGCCGTCGGGTCAGCTCGGGGCGGCCACGGGACCGGTGGTGGTCTCGCGCAGCCGGGCCCGGATCCGGTGGGCGTCGACGTGGTCGAGCCGGTCCTGGACGGCCAGGGCCCGCTGCCACGGGAGGACGGCCGTGCGGTGGTCGCCGGCGGACCGGTGGGTCTCGGCGATGTGGCAGAGGGTGTCCGCCACCTCGGCGAGGTCGCCGCGCTCGTGCCGCAGCCGCAGGGCGGCCCGAAGGCAGCTGATCGCCTCCCGGCGGTCGCCGAGACCCAGGTGGGCGTGGCACAGGCGGTGCCCGCGGGGCCCCGAACCGGCCTCGCGCAGTTCGCGGGCGAACGAGGCGAGCGGGAGGCGCGGGGCCGTGGCGGCGCGGGCGGCCACGATCGACAGGGCGAGCGGCAGCCGGGCACAGCGCGTGATGACCTCCCCGGTGGCGTCCGGGGCGTCCGCCACCGGGTCCCGGCCGAGCCGCCCGACGAGCAGTTGGCGGGCCTCGTCCTCGGTGAGCAGGTCGAGCAGGTCGAGCAGGTCGAGCAGGTCGAGCAGCAAGCGGTAAGCGCCGTCGCCCGCGACCCGACGACTTCGACATCAGGAACGTGGCGCTCGTCCTGTGCGACGAGCGCACGGGCGTGGACCAGTGCTACACGGGCCCCAACTCGGGGACCAACCCGCTCGCCTGACCTGCCGTCCCGGCCTCGGCCGCCCCCGGTCGGCGGGGGCGGCCGTCGTTCTGCCCGACGTCCGAAAACGGCCGCGACCGGAATCGTCTGTTTCGCCTCCGCGTCACGCGGTGCGTTCCAGGACGGCTCGGTCGAGTGCGTGGGCCAAGGGGGTGCCGGCGGCGAGGCGTTCGGCCTC
>NZ_LIRK01000939.1 GCF_001419765.1 Streptomyces torulosus | reverse complement strand
CCCACCCCCCGGCCACGGCACACGCACGCCCTCGGTGCCGCACGCCCGCAGACACCCCGCCGAGGACGACCTGACGCCCGAGGAGGCCCGCACCATCGCCTCCTGGGACCGTGATCTCGACGCCCTCACCGGAGAGCTTCTGCGCGCCCGCGCGAAGGTCACCGAGGTGCCCCTGCCGGCGTCGTTGACGGCGTCGCAGCTGGTGCGCCTGGCCGCCGACCCCGACGGCTTCGCCCAGGAACTCGCGCGCCCCATGCCACGCCCCCCGCAGCCCGCCGCGCGCCGCGGCACCCGCTTCCACGCCTGGGTGGAGGCCCGCTTCGAAGAACTGCGGCTGCCCATGCTGGAGCCTGAGGACCTACCCGGCAGCGAGGCCGAGATCGCCGACGAACGGGATCTGGAAGCACTGAAGGAAGCCTTCGAACGCACCCCCTACGCCCACCGCACGCCGTACCGCGTGGAGGCGCCCTTCCAGCTCGGGATCGCCGGACGCGTCGTACGCGGCCGCATCGACGCCGTGTACCGGAACACCGACGGCGACGGGACGACGACGTACGAGATCGTCGACTGGAAGACCAGCCGCGTCCGCACCGCCGACCCCCTCCAGCTCGCGCTGTACCGCCTCGCCTGGGCCGAGCAGCGGGGCGTGCCCCTGGAGTCCGTGGGGGCCGCATTCCTGTACGTACGTACGGGTGACGTCGTACGACCGGAGAACCTGCCCGACCGGGCGGCTCTGGAACGGCTGCTCCTGGAGGAGCCGGGCTCCGAGGCCCCTGCGTGGCCGGAGGAGGCCCCGGGGCCGTTCGGGGACGAACCGCCGGACGAGTACGCCGGCGCGGGCCGATAGTCTCGTGAGCATGAGCGAGACCCCGGACAGCGCCGTCCGTACGTACATCGAGAACCACCGTGCCGCCTTCCTCGACGACCTCGTGGAATGGCTGCGCATCCCGTCGGTGTCGGCGCAGCCCGAGCACGCGACGGACGTACGCCGCAGCGCCGACTGGCTGGCCGCCAAGCTCCGGGAGACCGGCTTCCCCGTCGCCGAGGTCTGGGAGACACCGGGCGCCCCCGCCGTCTTCGCCGAATGGCCCTCCGAGGACCCCGACGCCCCCACCGTCCTGGTCTACGGCCACCACGACGTGCAGCCCGCCGCCCGCGAGGACGGCTGGAACAGCGAGCCGTTCGAGCCCGTCATCCGGGGAAACCGCCTCCACGCGCGCGGGGCGGCCGACGACAAGGGGCAGGTGTTCTTCCACACACACGGCGTCCGCGCCCACCTCGCCACCACCGGCCGCAGCACCCCCGCCGTCCACCTCAAGATGATCGTCGAGGGCGAGGAGGAGTCCGGCTCCCCGCACTTCCGGGCCCTCGTCGAGGAGCACGCCGAGCGGCTCGCCGCCGACGCGGTGGTCGTCTCCGACACCGGCATGTGGTCCGAGGACACCCCCACCGTGTGCACCGGCATGCGCGGCCTCGCCGAGTGCGAGATCCGGCTGTACGGCCCCGACCAGGACATCCACTCCGGTTCCTTCGGCGGCGCCGTCCCGAACCCGGCCACCGAGGTCGCCCGCCTCGTCGCCGCCCTCCACGACGAGCACGCGCGCGTGGCGATCCCCGGCTTCTACGACGGCATCGTCGAACTCACCGACCGCGAGCGTGAACTCTTCGCCGAACTGCCCTTCGACGAAGAGCGATGGCTGCGCACCGCCAGGTCGACGGCGACACGGGGAGAGGCCGGACACACCACCCTGGAGCGCGTCTGGGCCCGCCCGACCGCCGAGGTCAACGGCATCGGCGGCGGCTACCAGGGCGCCGGCAGCAAGACGATCATCCCCTCCTCGGCGATGGTGAAGCTGTCCTTCCGGCTGGTCGCGGGCCAGGACCCGGACCACATCGCCAAGGCCGTCACCGCCTGGGCCGCCGAACGGATCCCGGTCGGCATCCGCCACGAGATCACCTTCAGCGGGGCCACCCGCCCCTGCCTGACGCCCCTGGACCACCCGGCCCTGCGATCCCTGGTGCGCGCCATGGGCCGCGCCTTCCAGCAGCCGATCCGCTACACCCGCGAGGGCGGCTCAGGCCCCGCCGCCGACCTCCAGGAAGTCCTCGGCGCACCCGTGCTCTTCCTCGGCATCTCCGTCCCCTCCGACGGCTGGCACGCCCCCGACGAGAAGGTCGAACTGGACCTTCTCCTCAAAGGCGTCGAGGCCAGCGCGTACCTCTGGAGCGAGCTGGCCGCGAGCTCCCGCGAGGCACACTGAACAAGCCCCCACACCGCCCCACGCCCC
>NZ_LIRK01000938.1 GCF_001419765.1 Streptomyces torulosus | reverse complement strand
CACCAACTCCCGCTCCAACCCCCTCCCCCGCTTCTCCACCACCGCCGAAGCCACCTCCGCCAACTTACGATTCGTTCCCTGCGAGATACGCCGCAGCACGGTGAACGCCGCCTCCGCATCGCAGCCGAGGACATGCATCACGATCCCGCACGCCTGATCGACGACCGGCCGCGTCCGCAGCGCCGCACCGAGCTGGTCGAGCTCCGTGAGCGCCGCCCGGTACGACCGGTCACGGACGATGCACGTCGCCGCGAGATCCCCGAGCGCGTGGGCGGGCCCGTGCGGCACGTCCCCCAACGCCCCGGCGCGGAAGCTGTAGAGACTGAGCGTGACGGTCAGGCCCGACCGCCGGAACGGCAGGGTGACACTGGACCGTACGCCCGCGTCGAGGGCCACGGCCCGATAGTCCGGCCACCGTTCGTCGCTCAGGAGATCCGCCGCGTCGACCGGCTCCCCGCGCTCCAACGCCGTCGGGATCGGCCCCTCGCCCGACCGGAGTTGGACCGCGACCAGCCCGGCGAGGTCGGGGTGGGTGACGGCGGCGGGCCGCTCCGCACCGTCGTCGGACACCATGCTGCTCGCCCCGCAGCAGTCGCTGGTGCAGCGGACGGCCTGCTCGACGAGCTGTGAGAGCCTCCTCGCCGGAAGGGCCGACTCGGGCGATTCCCCGGGCGGAAGGCCGACATGTTCGGGTTCCGGCATGCTGCGCGCCTCCTCTCGTGGGTCGCGTTCCCGTTCGCCCGCGCGGAAAACGGACGCGGCGGGCCCCTCCGCGCGAAGGAGGGGGAGTACTGACGTCGTGCGGTGTGCCACGCCATCCCCGTGAACGCCTCTCACGCGTTACGTTCGTCGCATGGCTCAGACGGACGAATTCGGCGAGGAGCTGGCGGATTTCGTACGCCGCGTCGCGGAGCTCAAGACGGCCAGGTCGGTGCCGGCCGACGACCTGCCGACGGTACTGGACGCGGCGATCTTCGAACTCGACCACGTGGCGGACCAGTTGTGGCCGCGGTACGAGCGGCTCACGGCCCGACCGCCCGGTGGGACCTCGTCGACCGCGCAGGAACACCAGTTGCTGAAGGCCGTCTTCCAACTGCTGCCGCTGCCCGTGGCCCTGCTGGACCGGGAGACGGTGGTGCGCCGCCTCAACCAGGCGGCGAGCGCGTTCACCGGTGTGCGGGCGGGTTATGCGACCGGCCGCCCGCTCACCGGATTCCTGGCGCACGCCGACCGGAGCGCGTTCCGGGGGCAGGTGGCGGCGGTGGCGCGCGGCGAGGGCGACCGCAGTCTCACCGTGCACCTCCAGCAGCGCCCCTCCGTGCCGGTCCGGGCGACGTTGACGGCGCTGCGCCCCAGTGGTGAGCCCCGCACCACCGTGCTGGTCGTGCTGCAGCCGGCGGGGCACCGGCTGCCGGCCGTCGAGAGCTCCGCCCGCCCCCTGCCCAACCTCGCGGAGGCGACCCGCCACGCGGCGCTCATGGATCTGCTGGACGCCATGACGACGGCCCTGCTCACCGTGCCCGCCGCCGAGGCCCTCGACCGCGCGGCCCGGGTGCTGCACGGCCGCTTCGCCGACTGGGTCGTGGCCGACACGGCGTCCCCCACGCTGACCCGTACGACCGTGCTGGCCCCCTCCGGCAAGGAGGCGGGTCTCCTCGCGGAGCAGGACCCGGCCACCTGCCCCTTGGTCGTGGCCGCCGCCCGGGGCGGCTCCACCGCCCTCCAGGTCCGCCCGCCGGACCCCGACGCCTTCGGCCACGACACCACGGGCGCCCCCGTCCTCGTCCGGGCCGACGTCACGTCACTCCTGTCGGTCCCCCTGACCGCCCCCGACGGCACGGTCAGAGGCGTCCTCACCCTCTTCCGTTCGGGCGCCCGGCTGGCCTTCTCGATGGCGGAGGCCCGGGCGATGGACACGATGTCCCGCCACATCGCCCTCGCGATGGACGCCCGCGGGTGACCGACGGGGGTCCCCGCGGACGGCGTCACTCCCTCAGTGAGGAACGACCGGCCCGCCGAGCCCCGCAGGGGTCGGCCGGCCGGTCGCATCGGTGGCTGAGGGCGTGGGTGGGGTGTGGCCGGGGTTCAGTCGGAGGGGCCACCGGCGTCCTGCATCACCTGGTCGCGCAGTCGGTCACAGCACCGGCTGATCAGCCGGGAGACGTGCATCTGTGAGATGCCCAACTGCTCCGCGATCCTGCTCTGCGTCATGTCGCCGAAGAACCGCATGTAGAGGATCGCCCGCTCCCGCTCCGGCAGCGCCGCGAGCCGCGGCTTGACCGCCTCGCGGTCGACGACGGTGTCGAGCGCGGGGTCGGGCGCGCCCAGCGCGTCGCTGAGCGAGTAGCCGTCCTCGCTCCCCGGCAGTTCGGCGTCCAGGGACAGCGCCGTGAAGCTCTCCAGGGCCTCCAGGCCGACCTGGACGTCTTCCTCGCTCATGTTGGCGTGTGCCGCGATCTCGGCCACGGTGGGCCGGCGGCCCGAGATCGTCTGGGACAGGTCCTGGGTGGCGAACCGAACCCGGTTGCGCAGGTCCTGGACCCGGCGCGGCACGTGCAGGGTCCACATGTGGTCCCGGAAGTGCCGCTTGATCTCACCGGTGACGGTGGGTACCGCATAGCTCTCGAAGGCGTTGCCGCGCTCGGGGTCGTAGCGGTCGACGGCCTTGACCAGGCCGAGCGCCGCGACCTGGCGCAGGTCCTCGTAGCTCTCGCCGCGGCTGCGGAACCGGCCGGCGAGCCGTTCGGCCATGGGCAGCCACGCCTCGACGATTCGTTCCCGGAGAGCGTCCCGCTCCGGGCCGGGGGGTAGCGTCGCCAGCTTTCGGAACGCCTCCGCGGTGTCGGGGGCGTCGTCGTGCGGGTGGTGCTTCGCGCTTGCCTGAGTACGCATGGTGCGTCGCAACTCCCTAGATGTGCTCTGGGGGGACGGTCACCGTGGGGGCGCGGACATGCACATATGGGGCACACCCGTGGTGGATGGATCGCCGATCCCACGGACGTGCCTCCTGTCCGAAGCACTGAGGTGCGCCTGCCCCGCTTCATGCGCGGCAAACACACCCAGGTTTTCCTCCTCCCCGCCGGGTGACTCGGCCTGAGAAAAAACACCCCGGGAGGTCCAGTATGGGCACATATGTCGCCGATCACATCCTGCGCAGGCTGCGCGCATGGGGAGTCGAACATGTCTTCGGCTATCCCGGTGACGGCATCAACGGGCTGCTCGCCGCCTGGGGCCGGGCGGAGGACCGGCCGCGGTTCATCCAGTCACGGCACGAGGAGATGTCGGCGTTCCAGGCGGTCGGCTACGCCAAGTTCTCGGGTCGGATCGGGGTGTGCGCGGCGACGTCGGGGCCCGGCGCGATCCATCTCCTGAACGGTCTGTACGACGCCAAGCTGGACCATGTGCCGGTGCTCGCGATCGTCGGCCAGACGCATCGCAGCGCGATGGGCGGCTCGTACCAGCAGGAGGTGGACCTGCACACCCTGTTCAAGGACGTGGCCTCGGACTTCGTCGAGACAGTGACGGTGCCCGAGCAGCTGCCGAACGTCCTGGACCGGGCGATCCGCACCGCTTACGCCCGCCGGGCGCCCACCGCGATCATCGTCCCCGGCGATGTGCAGGAACTGGACTACTCGCCGCCCACCCACGACTTCAAGATGGTCCCCTCCAGCCTGGGCAGCGGCTCCTGGACGACGGTCCCCTCGCAGGAGTCGCTGGAGCGGGCGGCGGAGATCCTGAACGCCGGCGACAAGGTCGCCGTCCTGGTCGGTCAGGGTGCCGCCGGGGCCCGCGCCGAGGTCCAGCGGATGGCCGAGCTGCTGGGCGCGGGGGTCGCGAAGGCCCTCCTCGGCAAGGACGCGCTGAGCGACGAGCTGCCGTACGTCACGGGCTCGATCGGACTGCTGGGCACGCGCCCCTCGTACGAGCTGATGCGCGACTGCGACACGCTGTTGACCATCGGCTCGTCCTTCCCTTACTCGCAGTATCTGCCCGACTACGGCAAGGCGCGGGCGGTCCAGATCGACATCGACCCGCACATGGTCGGGATGCGCTACCCGTACGAGGTGAACCTGGTCGGCGACGCGAAGGCGACGCTGGAGCGGCTGATCCCGATGATCGACCCGGAGCGGGGCCGGGAGTGGTTCGACGAGGTGTGCGCGGGTGTGGCGCGCTGGCGTGAGGTGATGACGCGGCGCGCGGAGCTGTCGGCCGATCCGATCAACCCGGAGTACGTGGCCCACGCCCTCGATCCGCTGCTGCCGGACAACGCGATCATCTCCTCGGACTCCGGTTCGGCGGCGAACTGGTACGCCCGCCATCTGACCCTGCGGGACGGCATGCGGTCGTCGCTGTCGGGCACGCTGGCGACGATGGGCTGCGGGGTGCCGTACGCGATCGGCGCGAAGTTCGCCCATCCGGACCGTCCGGCGATCGCGCTCGTCGGGGACGGCGCGATGCAGATGAACGGTCTGGCGGAGCTGATCACGGCGGCCAAGTACAAGGACGGCTGGGAGGATCCCCGGCTGGTGGTGGGCGTCTGGAACAACCGTGATCTGAACCAGGTCACATGGGAGCTGCGGGCGATGGGCGGCGAGCCGTCCTTCCTGCCGTCGCAGGAGCTGCCGGACGTCCAGTACGCCGCGTTCGCCCGCTCCCTGGGGCTGACCGGCATCCGGGTCGAGAAGCCGGAGGACGTCGAGGCGGGCTGGCGGGCGGCCCTGGAGGCGGACGGCCCCGCCGTCGTCGAGTTCCTCACGGACCCGGCGGTCCCGCCGATCCCGCCGCACGCCACCTGGGAGCAGATGGAGGCCACGGCCGCCTCGATCCTCAAGGGCGACGCCGACCGGGGCTCCATGATCAAGCAGGGTTTCAAGGCGAAGGTGCAGGAGTTCCTGCCGAGCACGAAGCCGAAGAGCAAGAAGTAACGCTGTTGAACGGCGCTGAAGAGTCAGTTGCGCACGAAACAGTTCAGTGGTCGGTTCAGTAGCGCGGCGAACTGTTCAGTGCCATACCTGTCGGCGTGAAAGCCTCCCTCTCCCTTGATCTCCCCCGGCGTCTCCCCGTAGTGGCGGTGCCGCTCCCGGACGAGTCCCTGCTGAGCTTGCTGGACTCACGCCAGAGGCGGTGCGTCGGATGACGTGGACACCTCGTCCGGGGCCTGTCGAGCCAGTCGTCTCGCAGGCCCCGGACGTCGACGCGGGCCGCCCCGGCCCGGGGGGAG
>NZ_LIRK01000937.1 GCF_001419765.1 Streptomyces torulosus | reverse complement strand
TCCCGCACCCGACCACGAAGCGCGCACCCCGGCCCACTCACGCTCCCCACCCCACCCAGCGGAGCGTTTTGGTGCAGACTGGCCAGATCCATGCACCACCGCCAGGGAGCACACCGTGACCGCGTTCAAAGGGGAGCGTCCACACCACCGGCCCCAGGTCGACCCGCTGTCGGCCCTGAGGACCCCGGACGACCCGCCCTGGGACGTGTATCTGACCGGCACCGTCTTCCTCGACATCATCTTCACCGGCCTCGACTCCGCCCCGGTCCGCGGCACCGAGTCCTGGGCCCGCGGCATGGGGTCCAGCCCCGGCGGCGTGGCGAACATGGCCACGGCGCTGGCCCGGCTCGGCCTGCGGACCTCCCTCGCCGCGGCCTTCGGCGACGACCACTACGGCGAGTACTGCTGGGACGCCCTGGAGCAGGGCGAGGGCATCGACCTGTCCACCTCCCGCACCGTCCCCGGCTGGCACTCCCCGGTCACCGTCTCCATGGCGTACGAGGGCGAACGCACGATGGTCTCGCACGGCCACGCCGCCCCCGCGGAGCAGTCCGCGCCGGAGTGCCCGCCGTTGGCGCGCGCTGCCGTCGCCTCCCTCGCGCCCGGCGTGCGCGCCCCTTGGATCACGCAGGCCGCGCGCAAGGGCACCCGGATCTTCGCGGACGTCGGCTGGGACGACACCGGCGCCTGGGATCTGGCGGGGCTGCCCGACCTCGCCCACTGCGAGGCGTTCCTGCCGAACGCGGAGGAGGCGATGCGGTACACCCGCGCCGACTGCCCCCGCGCCGCCGCCCGCGCGCTCACGGAGCACGTCCCGGTGGCGGTGGTGACGCTCGGCGCGGAGGGCGCGTACGCGGTGGACGGCCGTACCGGCGAGACGGCGGAGGTACCGGCGATCGCGGTGGAGGCCCTCGACCCCACGGGCGCCGGCGATGTGTTCGTGGCCGGTTTCGTCACCGGCACCCTCGCGGACTGGCCCCTGGCGGACCGGCTGGCCTTCGCCGGGCTGACCGCCGCCCTGTCGGTCCAGGAGTTCGGCGGGTCGCTGTCGGCGCCCGGCTGGTCCGAGATCGCCGCCTGGTGGCGCCGGGTGCGGTCCCTCGACGTCCAGGACCCCGCCGCCCTCCGCCGCTACGCCTTCCTGGAGGACTTCCTCCCCGAGGGGCCCGTGGCCCCCTGGCCGCTGCGCCGCGCGGTCCCCACCATCGGCTTCCGCCGCTCGGCCTGAGGTGAACTCCCCTGCGTGGCAGGGCAGTTGAGATCCCTTCCGCGCAACCGGGGCGTCTGCGACTACCCCGCCGCTCACGCCCCAAACGCAACGTGACTCACATCACGCCCTTTGCGTTTCTTTCGTGCTCCGCGACCTTGATACAAATTCTCCGCGCGTCCCTGTCCGTCGACAGCCGCCCAATTCCCTTGCCGGGCCGCGGTCGTCGGGGTCCGGAGCCGCACCCTCGCACGTCCAGGAACGCCCGTGTCCCCCCGCACCCCCACCC
>NZ_LIRK01000936.1 GCF_001419765.1 Streptomyces torulosus | reverse complement strand
CCGGCGACTGCGCGGACACCTGGGGGAGACCGAGGCGGGGGTCGACTTGGTGCGGGTCGACGTGGTGGGGGTCGACGTGGTGCGGGTCCACGGCGTGGGGATCGACGGCGTGGGCGGGCTGCCGAGGCTGGGGCTGAACCGGCGGCTGGACGACAGGCGCCGGCTGCACGGGCTGTGCGGGCTGAAGCGGCTGAGCGGTTACGGGGTTCACGGGCACCGGGCCCACGGGCACCCCGTGCCCCGGCCCCGGCTCCGGCGGCGCGGGCTCCGGTCGTACGGCCCCCTGCTGTCCCTGTTGCCTCTGCTGCCCCTGCTGTCCCGGAGCCGGATGTCCCGGCACCGCCCGCATCGGCCGGTCGCCGACGCTCTCCTGGGCCGGTTCGGCCGGTTCGGCCGGCTCGGACCGCTCGACCGCCTCGGACGGAACCGAGCGCACCAGCCGCAGCGTCGGCTCGGCCCGCCGCGAGACGCCGGAAGGCACACCAGTCACACCGTTCGCACCCGCCGCCGCACCGGCCCCGGACGGCTCCGAACCGGACGCGGCACCCACACCCGCACCCGTCTGCGCCCCCGCTCCGGCACCCGTCTGCGCCCCCGCACCGTCCTGCCCCAGCTCGCGCAGCACGTCCCGCTGCCAGTCCTCTGCCTGCGCCATGTGCGCCCCCAGCTCCTAAGCGAAGGTGTCGAGCAGTCGCCCGTACACGCCGAACACCCCGATGAGCAGCGGGAACAGGGTGATGACGCCGATGGACTCCAGCGTGTCGCCGAGGCGGCGGAGCCGGACCCGGACATGTTCGGCGGGCTGCACGGCGAGCACCAGCAGCGGCAGTACGGCCAGCAGCACGAGCACGGCGAGCGGACCGGCCGCGTCGCCGGACCGCTCCACCCAGACCGCGATCAGCCGCACCGCGAGCACCGCCGCCGCGCCCAGCAGCACCACGACCTCGGCGACCAGCGGGAACGCCCGGGCGCGCAGCGCGAGGACGACCATGGTGACGACGGCCAGCAGCACGGTCCACTTGGTGGGCGCGCGCAGCGCGAACACCCCGGCGGCGGTGGCCGACACGGCCATCGTCACCGTCGCGAGCACCAGTCCCCGGTGGGTGGCGGTGAGCGCGGCCGCCACCTGGTAGCGGCTCACGGAGGTCCCCGCGGAGCGCCGGTCGTCGAGCCCGGAGAGGCCGGACGCCATCAGCGCGAGCCGGGGCAGCAGCCCCAGCACGATCACGGAGACGACGGCGAGCACGGCGCCCACCCGGGCCTGTTCCGCCGCCGACGACCGCACCGACACGGACGCGGCGACGCCCAGCCAGCACACCGCGGTCCCGGCCAGCGCCCCGGCCCCGACCAGCCC
>NZ_LIRK01000935.1:631-1971 GCF_001419765.1 Streptomyces torulosus | reverse complement strand
GCCCCAGCAGCCCCAGCCGCCTCCGAGGCCTCTCCGCCCGCCTCGCCCGCACCGGCCGACCCCGAAGCCGCCCCGTCCGCCCCGTCCGCCACGGCGTCGGCGACGACCGCGTCCGTCACGGCGTCGAGCAGTTCCCCCTTGTTCTCCACATGCCAGTAGATCGCCCCCGGCCCGGTGGCGAGGCGCTCGCTCAGTGCCCGGAACGTCAGTCCGCCCTCGCCCGCCGTGTCGAGCAGTTCGATCGCCGCCTCGACGATGCGTTCACGGGAGAGCGCCTCTGTGCGCCGCTGCGACCGGCGCGTCCGCGTTGCCATGCCGTCATCTTGACACGGCTGGAGCGCTGTTCCAATGTTGGAACGCCGCTCCATGATGGAACGGCGCACCAGAGCCGATCGCCACCTCACGGTCGGCCGACTCGCGCGCGGAGGAACCACCATGACGACCACCACGCCCACTCCCGTCACGATCGTCGGCGCCGGATTAGGCGGCCTCACCCTGGCCCGCGTCCTGCACCTCCACGGCATCCCGGCCACCGTCCACGAGGCCGAGCCCTCCCCCTCGGCCCGCGCGCAGGGCGGGCTGCTCGACATCCACGAGCACGACGGGCAGCTCGCCCTCGACGCGGCCGGGCTGACGGACGAGTTCCGCGCGATCGTGCTGGAGGGCCGTCAGGCGATGCGGCTCCTCGACACGGACGGGACCGTCCTGCTGGACAGGCCAGACGACGGCACCGGCGGCCGTCCGGAGGTGCAGCGCGGCGAGCTGCGGCGGATCCTGCTCGACTCGCTGCCGGCCGGCACGGTCCGGTGGGGCCACAAGGTCAGCGGCACCCGCGCCCTCGGCGAGGGGCGTTTCGAGGTGGCGTTCGCCGATGGCGACACCGTCACCACCGGCCTGCTGGTCGGGGCGGACGGCGCGTGGTCACGGGTCCGACCCCTGCTCTCCCCCGCCGAACCGGAGTACGTGGGCACGTCGTTCGTCGAGACCTATCTGTTCGAGGCCGACACCCGGCATCCGGCCGCCGCGAAGGCGGTGGGCGGCGGGTTCATGATGGCGCCCGCGCCGGGCCTGGAGATCTTCGCCCACCGGGAGGGCGGCGACACTCTCCACGCCTACGTGGCGCTGAGCAGGTCTCAGGACTGGTTCGCAGCCATCGACTTCACCGAGGGCGACGCGGCCCTCGCGCGGATCGCACGGGAGTTCGCGGGCTGGGCGCCCGAACTCACCGCGCTGATCACCGAGAGCGACACCGCGCCGGTCCTGCGCTCCCACCACGCCCTGCCGACCGGCCACCGCTGGGAGCGGGTACCGGGCGTGACCCTGCTCGGCGACGCCGCCCA
>NZ_LIRK01000935.1:0-617 GCF_001419765.1 Streptomyces torulosus | reverse complement strand
CGGCCCCCTGGCTGCTGCGGGCCTTCCTGGAGCATGAGAAGGACGGGTGGGGCTGAGCGGCCCGGTGCGGTTCAGCCCCGTACGCAGGTCGTGCCCGTCGGGCACAGCGACGTCACCGCGTTGGTGACCGGCTCACGGAGGTCGGTGAGGGAGGTCGACTCGGGGGCGCTGAAGCGGACGCCGTAGGGCTTGCCGTCGGGGGCCAGGAAGCGGTGGTCGATGACCCGGCGGGGCCCGGCACCGCTCTCGCCGTCGAAGCGGTAGACGACCTCGGAGTAGACGTCCTCCTCGGAGCGGTCGAGGACGCGGTAGCCGGGGAGGCGGGCGAAGCCGTAGTTCGCGTTCTCCGCGTCGTCCATGGAGGCGGCGGGGCTCTCCTCCATGACCTCGAACAACTGGAGGACCCGGGTGCCGTCCGGGGACTCGTACGTCACGACCGCAGGCTTGCCCTCGGGCTGCTTCGCCGTGCGGGTCCAGCCGGAGGGGACGTCGACGGTGAAGCCTGCGGGGTCCTCGGAGCGCATATAGCCGGGCGCGGCGTCGGCCGAGGTCCCGCCGGACGCCCCGGACGTGCCCCTGCCACCGCCTCCGTCACCACTCCCGTCCCCGCTTCCGCC
>NZ_LIRK01000934.1 GCF_001419765.1 Streptomyces torulosus | reverse complement strand
AACAGGACCACGAGGCGGCGCCCACGGCTGACCCTGCGGCTCCCGCTGCTGCTGCGCCGCCTCGTGGTCCTGTTCCGGCTGGTCCATGGGTGTTCGTCCTTCTGCCCCGTCGGTGTGACTCGTACCGCACCGTATCCCTCTGCCTTCGGTGAAACATTCCCCGGGGGTCACCGCATCAAAGGAGTGACAGGCCGACGAGCCCGGCAGGGGGAAGCCAGAGATGAGATCAGTCCGCGCGGACGAGTACCAGGAGTTCGCGGCGGCGCGCGCGGGGCATCTGTACCGGTCCGCGTGTCTGCTCACCGGCGGGGACACACACCTCGCCGAGGACCTCGTGCAGGAGACCTTCGGGCGGTTGTACGTGAAGTGGGGGCGGGTACGGCGGGCCGACAACCCCGCCGGGTACGCGCAGACCGTGCTGACCAGGGTGTTCCTCGCCCATCAGCGGCGGCGCAGTAGCAGGGAGCGGGCCACCGATGTGATTCCGGACGTGCCCGCCGCGCCCGGTTCCGACTCCTCGCTGCGGCTCACGCTCGTGGAGGCGCTCGCCCAACTGCCCGCCAAGGACCGGGCCGTGGTGGTCCTGCGGTACTGGGAGGACCGGTCCATCGAGGAGACCGCCGCGGCGATGAACGCCAGCTCGGCGGCGGTACGGACGCGCTGCGTCCGCGCCCTCGCCCGGCTGCGTCTCCTCCTCGGGGACGGCATCGGTGAGTACGTCACTCCCTGAGGCCCCGAGCCGCACCACTCCCAGGTCCACCACGCCCCACTTCAGCCCCAGAGACTGCCCCACTCGAGCCACAGAAACGGCGGTGCGCCATGCCCGTAGACCAGCGTCAGCAGCACGACGACCCCTTCGAGGGCCGGATCGGTGACGCCCTGCGCCGAGCGGGGGACTCCTTCGTCGCCGACGGGCACGCCCTCGTCGGCGGTGGCGCCACACGCGGTCGGCGGCTGCTGTTCCGGCGGCGGGCCGCGGTACTCGGCGGGGTGGCGGGGATCGCGCTCGTCGGCGTGGGCGGCGCGCTGCTGCTGCCGGGCGGCGGGGGCGGCCCCGACGGCACGGTGTCCGTGGCCGCCTCGGACGCGCCGCGGGACGACGACGGGAAGGTGTCCGGCGCCGATCTCGTCCGTACGCTCAAGCGGCTGATGCCGGAAGGGGAGTTCAGCGACGCGCAGGGTCGCGGCACGGGCACGAAGGAGGGGCCGTACGCGCGGGTCGTGTACGACGACGGCAAGGGCGCGGCGGCCGTACAGGTCGGGCTCTCGCGGATCGATCCGCGCAGCGACGAGGCCCTTCACGCGACACAGTGCCCGGACACCAACCAGGGCAACTACGACGCCTGCCGCTCGAACAAGCTGGAGGACGGCTCGACGCTCATGGTCCACCAGGGGTACACGTTCGCGGGCCGGCGCGAGAACGCGAGGCTCTGGCTCGCCAATGTGGTCACCCCGCAGGGCTACTTCGTGACCGTCTCGGAGTGGAACGCGCCCGTCGAGAAGGGCGCCCCGGTCACCCGGAAGGCACCGCCCCTGCCCTGGTCCGAGCTGGCGGAGATCGCGACGCACCCGTACTGGATCAAGGCCATCGAGGCCATGCCCGACGACCGGGCCGAGCACTCGCCGAGCAAGGACCCCTCCCCCGGGTCCGCCGAACCGCCGCTGGTCGGCGGTGACGCGATCCGGGCGACGCTGGTCGGGCTCGTGCCGAAGGACCTCGAGGTCGTCCTCGACGGCGCCGAGCGCACCGACTTCGCGTATGTCGTCCTCGACGACGGCGAGGGGCGCAGCCTGGTGCAGGCCAACGTGCAACTGGGCGGGCCGACCTCGCTGTTCGGGCCCGACGCCGAGACCCTGCCCGACGGGACGAAGGTCGTCACCCGGCAGGGGCCCGGCGAGAAGGGCGGCAAGGACGTGGTGGTGTGGACGGTGGACACGCTGCGGCCCGACGGCACCCGTGTGACGGTCAGTGCCTTCAACTCCGGTGCCCAGCACACCGCCGCGACCCGCGACACCCCCGCTCTCACCATGGCCCAGCTGAAGGCCGTCGCCACCAGCGACGAGTGGGCCGGGATCGGCTGATCACCGGCCGGCGACCGCGCGCGGCAGGGGCTGGGGCGGGGGCGGGGGCACAGGGAGGACACGGCCTCGCCCCGCCCCGCCCCACGCCGCTGCGCCGCGGTCAGAAGAAGTCCGCCCAGTTCTGGTCCCAGATCTGCTTCACGCACAGCACCAGGAACAGCAGGCCCGCGATCACCAGCATCGCGTTGCTGACCATCCCGTTGCGCCATTCGCGTGGTGTGCGGGAGGAGTTGAGGAGCCAGACGAGGGTGGCGGCGAGGAAGGGCAGGAAGGCCGCGCCGAGGACGCCGTAGAGGATGATCAGGCGGAACGGCTGGCCCTGGAAGAGCAGGACGATGGGCGGGAAGGTCAGCCAGAGCAGGTACGCGCGGAACGGCCAGGACCGTTCGCGCTCACCGGAGGCGACCTCCTCGCCCTTCACCGCGCCCTTCTTCTGATAGCGGGCGACGAAGTCGGCGAACATCAGGCTCACACCGTGCCAGACGCCGATGAGGGAGGTGTACGAGGTGGCGAAGAAGCCGATCAGGAAGAACTTGGCGGTGGCCGGGCCGTACTCGTCCTCCAGGATGCCGCCGAGCTGGATGAGGCCCTTGTCGCCGCTCGCGATGGCGACGTTCGCGGAGTGCAGCAGTTCGGCGCCGACGAAGAGCATCGCGATGACGAAGATGCCGGTGGTGGCGTACGCGACCCGGTTGTCGAGGCGCATGATCTTCATCCAGCCGGCGTCGGTCCATCCCTTGGCGTTGACCCAGTAGCCGTATGCGGCCAGCGTGATGGTGCCGCCGACGCCGCCGATGAGGCCGAGGGTGTTGAGGATGGAGTCCTTCTCGTCGGGCAGGACGGGGAGGAGGCCCGCGAACGCCTCGGGGAGGTTCGGGGTGACCCGGATCGCCAGATAGACCGTCACCACGAACATGACGCCCACGAGGACCGTCATGACCTTCTCGAAGACGGCGTACTTGTTGAACCAGACGAAGACCAGACCGGACAGGCCGCACAGGATGGCCCACCATTCGAGGTCCATGACGTCCGGGAACAGCGCCTGCAGGGGCAGGGCGCTGGACGACATGGCGGCCGCGCCGTACGCGAAGCCCCAGATCACCACGTAGACGACGAAGAACCAGGTCGTCCAGCGGCCGAGGCTCGCCCAGCCGTCGAAGAGGGTGCGGCCGGTGGCCAGGTGCCAGCGGCCGGCGGCCTCGGCGAGGGAGATCTTGACGAGGCAGCCGATGACGGCCGCCCACAGCAGGGTGTAGCCGAAGTTGCTGCCGGCGATCAGGGTCGCCACGAGGTCGCCGGCGCCGACGCCGGTCGCGGCGACGACGATGCCGGGGCCGATGTACTTCCAACTGGACTTGCGCGGGGCCGAAGTCGCTCCCCCGGTAGCTGTGTTGTCCGTGGTGTCAGCCATGCGGATCAAGAAAGCGTAAAGCCGGGGCGGGCACAAGAGGGCGTGCGGTGAAGGAAAACGGGGGTGTTGCCGGAGTCGCGGAGGCGGTGGGCGGGGGCCGTGACGTGGAACGGGCCCCGGCGGCTGGACCAGCCGCCGGGGCCCGGGCTGTGGTTCCGGGGCGGCTGACGAGGCCGCTGCCCGGAACTCCGCGGGCTACACCGGCTGTCGCCGACCACAGCCGGCGGACCCGCACGTGCCGAGCTCGAACCACACGGTCTTGCCCGGCCCGTCCTGGTGGCAGCCCCAGCGCCCGGCGAGCGCCTCCACCAGGAACATCCCTCTGCCGCTCTCCGATATTTCCGTGACACGTCGCACCCGGGGCGGGCGCCCGTCGGTGTCCGACACCTCGCAGCGCAGGACGCCGTGCGCCGCGGTCAGCGTCAGCTTCAGACGGCTCTCCGCGTGCACCAGGGCGTTGGTGACGAGTTCGCTCACCAGCAGCTCCGCGACATCGGTCTGGTCGAGCAGTCCCCATCCCTCCAACTGCCTGCGGACCTCCGCACGGGCCTCGGCCGCGGCGGTCGGACGGGGGTCGTACTCGACACTCAGATGACCCGCGCCCATGGAGGGTTGGAAGTACGAGGCGAAGTGGGGGCCGGAATCCGGAAGGAGGCCCCCCGAGAGTTGCAGCATGCTTCCAGGGTTGCCCCACCGGGGGTGCGGCACACGGGGAGGATTACCCGTTTCCCTGTGTGCATATACCTGTTTCACGCCCCAGTACGTCCGTAATTGCCGCTGTACAAGGCTGATGGGCATGTACGAACCCATACGTGGGTAACGTTCAGGACCGCTCCGCGGCGAAGCCCTGGGTGGTGGCCCAGGCGGCGATCTGGCTGCGGTTGTGGAAGCCGAGCTTGCCGAGGATCCGCTCGACATGGCCCTCCGCGGTACGGCGGGCGATGACCAGGCGGTCCGCGATCTGCTGGTTGGCGAGCCCCTCGGCGACGAGCAGGGCAACCTCGGTCTCCCGGGCGGTGAGCGGCACCGGGGTCTCGGGCACGGTCTGCGGGGGTTCCTGCTGGAGCGCGTACGACACCAGCTCGTCGAGGCCCAGGGTGCCGCCGCGCCGGTACGCCCGCTCGAACGGGCCCCGGCCGAGGGACCGGCGCAGGTGGGCCTCGCTGTCCCGGCAGGGGGCGCGCTCGCCGTCCCGGCGGCCCGAACTCGGCGTGCCCGGCCAGGGGTTGGCGGCCCGAAGGCGGTCCGTGCCGCCGAGGAGGACGGCGGCGCGTTCGCGGGCGCCGAGGGCGGTGGTGATGTCGATCAGCAGGTCGAGGCAGAGGGCGACACCGACCACGTCATGGAGGGCGAGCCCGCGGCGCAGCGCCTCACGGGCGTGCGACTCGGCGCGGTGCCACTGCTTCCGTGCGGTGTACGCGTGCGCCAGGGCCCGTAGCGCGGAGGACCGCACCCAGTCCTCACCGTGCCGTTCACAGCGCCGCAGGGTCTGCTCGCAGAGCACCACGGCACGGTCGGTCTGTCCCAAGGGGACGAGGGCGTGGGCGAGTTGCACCTGGTCCAGTGCGGCGAGGGCCGGCAGGTGGCCGGTGGCGGGGACCCCTGCGAGGACGGAGTCGTAGTGGGCGACGGCACGGGTGGGGTCGTCACCGGACAGCAGGGTCAGGCCGAGGACGTACTCGGCGTGGGCGGCTTCGGCGGGGGCGGACTGCGCAGCCGAGCGGCGGAGGTTGGGGTTGGGGGTGAGGCCGAGGGCCAGTTCGCGGGAGTCCGCGGCCAGTTGGCGGGCTCGGGAGGTGTCCTCGCCGACGGCGGTCAGGAGGAGGGCCGCGACCCACAGGGCGCGGGCGCGTTCGAGGGTCGGCTCGGGGTTGGCGTCCAAGGCGCGCTCCAGCCAGTGCAGGCCCTCACCCGGTGCCCCGCAGGCGTACCAGTGGAACCACAGGCTGCCCGCGAGCCGCAGCCCGGCCAGGGCCTCGCCGGGGGTGGTGAGGCTGAACTCGAGCGCCGTACGCAGGTTGTCCTGGTCGGCGCGGAGCCGCGCGGCGATCTCCCGCTGGCCCGGCCCGAACCAGGCCCGCTCGTACGCCGCCACCCGGCGCTGCGTCCAGTCGCGGTGGCGGCGCCGGGCGTCGGCCTCCGCGCCCGGGGTACGGCGCAGCAGGTCGAGGCCGTAGTGGCGGAGGCCGTCGAGGAGGCGGTAGCGGACGGTGCCGCTCCAGTGCTCCTCACGGGCCAGCACGGACTTGTCGACGAGCCCGGCGACGGCTTCGAGGACGACGTACGGGGTGCGGAGGGAGGGGGCGACATCGGTGCCGGTGCCGGTGCCGGTGCCGCTGCCGCTGCCGCTGCCGAAGTCATTGTCTGCGCCTGTGTCCGCGCTCGCGCCGCCGGTGCTGGTGTCCGTCTCGGCGTCCGCGCACACGCTTTCCGCGGTCTCCAGGTCGAAGCTGCCGGTCAGGACGGAGGCGCGGGCCCAGACGGAGCGTTCCTCGGGGGTGCAGAGGTCATGGCTCCAGTCGACGGCCGCGCGCAGCGTCCGGTGGCGGGGCTGGACTCCGGGGCCGGCGGCGGCGAGGAGGCGGTAGCGGTCGTCGAGGCGTTCCAGGAGTTGGTCGACGCCGAGGACGCGCAGCCGGACGGCGGCGAGTTCGATGGCGAGCGGGAGGCCGTCGAGACGGTGGCAGAGGCGGGCCACGGAGGCGCGGTTCGCCGGGGAGAGCGTGAAGCCCGGGACCACGGCGGCGGCACGGTCGGCGAACAGGGCGAGGGCCGGGTGCGCGGCGGGGTCGGAGAGGTCGCCGTCGGGGTCGGGCACCGGGAGGGGGCGCACCTCCAGGAGGTGTTCCTCGGTGAGCGCCAGGCGGTGACGGCTCGTGGCGAGGATCCGGACCCCGGTGGTGCCACGCAGCAGGGCGGCGACGAGGTCGGCGCAGGCGGGCAGCAGGTGTTCGCAGTTGTCGAGGACCAGGAGGAGACGGCGGTCGCGTACGTGCCGGACGATCGTGTCGAGCGGGGCGTGCGCCGGGAGCGGATCGGGCAGACCGAGCGCCTCGGCG
>NZ_LIRK01000933.1 GCF_001419765.1 Streptomyces torulosus | reverse complement strand
GGTCGCGCAGCAGGGCGAGGTCGCTGTGGGCGTGCATGTCGACGAAGCCGGGCGCGAGGACCAGCCCCTCGACGTCCAGCTCCCGCCGGGCGGACGGCCGCTGGCACCCGGCCGCCGCTGCCTCCTGGACGATCGAGGTGATCCTGCCGCCCGACACGACGATGTCGGCGCGGTAGGAGGGGCCGCCGGACCCGTCGACGACCTCGGCGTCACGCAGGACGACGTCGTCCATGTCTGCCACCTTTCGAGCCTGGGGGAGCGGGAGAATCCGGCCGGCCCTCAGAAGTAGGTGCGGACGTACTCCACGACCGTCCCGTCCGCCTCCACCACCGGGATCAGCTTCCACTTGTCGAACGACGTGCACGGATGGGACAGCCCCAGCCCCACCCAGTCCCCGACCGACACGTCCGCCCCCGCCTGCGTGCGCAGCCAGGCGTGCTGATCGGACAGGCCGGTCACGACCATGCCGTCGCCCGCGTCCCGCACCTCGCCCGACCCGGCGTCCCGCACCACCTCCACCGTCGGCAGACCGAGGTCGTACGCCGCGTCCCGCTTGCCGGCGTTCGCGAAGGCCTGCTCGGGGGAGGGGCGGGAGACGACCTGGGCCCAGAGCCGGAACGCGGGCTCCAGGGCACCCTCCTCGGGTACCCGGTTGAACGGGGTGAGACGCCGGTAGTGCCCGGCGTCGTGAGAGACGTACGCCCCGGACCGCAGCAGCTTCAGCACGGGCGCCGACAGCTCGGGGATCTCGTCGAACACCTCCGCCACCGCGTCGAACCACGCGCTGCCACCGGCGCTGACGACGATCTCCTCCAGCCCCGCGAACCGCCCCGCCTCGTCGAAGTCGACGGCCAGGGCGACGAGCCGCCGCAGCCAGGCGCCCACCCGCCCCGGATCCGCGTCGGGCACCTCGCCCTCGTACCCGGCCACGCCCACCAGCCGCAGCGTCTCCACCCCGGCCACCGCGTCCGCGACCGCCGCGCACTCCGCCTCCGTACGGACCCCGGTCCGCGCGCCGTCGCCAGCGGCGAGCTCCACCACCACCTCCAGCGGGCGCGCCGAGCCTCGCAGCGCCGCGTCCATCAGCTCCACGCCGCGCACGGAGTCCACGTAACAGACGAGCCGGAACGACGGATCGGCGGCCAGCTCGGCGGCGATCCAGCGCAACGCCGCCGGGTCCACCACCTCGTTGGCGAGGAACACCCGCTCGATCCCGAACTCCCGCGCGACCCGCACCTGATGCGGCACGGCCAGGGTGATGCCCCACGCCCCCCGCTCGATCTGCCGCCAGAACAGTTGCGGCGCCATCGATGTCTTCCCGTGCGGCGCGAAGGCCAGCCCGTGCCGCTCGGAGTACGCCTCCATCAGGGCCAGGTTGTGCTCCAGCCGCTCGGCGGACAGGGCGAGCACGGGCGTGGTGAACCCACCGGTGAACAGGTTCCGGCGCTGACCGGCCAACTCCTCCACCGTCAGCCCGTCGGCGTCCGGCGGGAGGCCCTTGAAACGGTGGTCGACGCGTTCAGCGGCGAGACGAGCGAGCGCTTCGACACCCATGAGACCCTCCCTGAAAAGCTCCGTTGCAGCAACTGCAACGTCCATTGCATATGTCGCTTACGGCTGTCTAACATCCCAGCAAGCACCGGGTCAACGGTGCCACCGCCCCCTGCCGAGGAGCCCCGACCACCGTGACCGCCGACGGTTTCTCCAAGGCCGCACCCGACGTCGTCGACGTCGTCGCGCTCGGCGAGTCCATGGTCACCTTCCTGCCCACCCGCCCCGGCCGCCTCGCCGACGTCCCCTCCTTCGAACGCGCCATCGGCGGAGCCGAGTCCAACGTCCTCTGCGCCCTCGCCGCCACGGGCCACGCCACCCGCTGGGTCAGCCGCGTGGGCGCGGACGGCTTCGGCGACCACCTCCTCGAAGCGATCGCCGCGCACGGCGTCGACGTCACCTCCGTACGCCGCGACCCGGACCGCCCCACCGGCGTCTACTTCCGCACGGCCGCGGACCGCGCGACCGACGCGCACGAGGTGGCGTACTACCGCTCGGGCTCGGCGGCGTCCGCGATGACCAGCGCCAACACGGACCTGCCGGCCGCCCGCGCCGCCCGAGTCCTCCACCTCTCCGGCATCACGGCCGCGCTCTCCCCGTCCTGCCTGTCCCTCCTCCAGGACCTGACGGCCCCCCACCCCGAC
>NZ_LIRK01000932.1 GCF_001419765.1 Streptomyces torulosus | reverse complement strand
AAATTAAAGCGTTGGCTGAAAACGCTGCCCGCTGGTCACTCCAGCCTCTAGGCTGACCGCAGACCCCGTCCGAGCGACCGCCCTGTGCTCGCCCGCTCCGGTACCGGGGGCGGCACTCGGGATCCCTGGACCGGCATCCCGGGCGCGGGCCGCGAGCCGGTGGGGACCCAGTACCTCGGGATCGTCAGGGCCAAGTGGTTCCATGACCTCAGCTGCCTGTTCTCGGTCAAGCCGGGCGGGAACGGCCCGCGCGGGGTGGGGGGAGACCGGCGTGTCCGGGGGACCCCGTGCGACCGCTCCCCAGAGCCCCGCAATCCTGCCGAAGCCGCGGCCCGCGCCCGGGATGCCGGTCCAGGGATCCCGAGTGCCGCCCCCGGTACCGGAGCGGGCGAGCACAGGGCGGTCGCTCGGACGGGGTCTGCGGTCAGCCTAGAGGCTGGAGTGACCAGCGGGCAGCGTTTTCAGCCAACGCTTTAATTTTCCATCAACGGTGGCGGACACCTCTTCACCGTCCGTACAAGGGGACTTGACCGTAGGTCAGCTGACTCCTGTCAACGGCCGATCCCCGCGACTGCGGGTAGCCGTGGCGCATTGTCGACGGTCCTCAGCCGACCCGGATCCCGTTCTCCAACTCCACCGGACCGGTGCCGTCCGCCAACGCGTCCAGGGCGGCGAGTACACGGCGGCCCAGCGCCTCCGGCAGGTACCCGGTCAGTTCGCCTCGCGGCACGAGCCGCCACGACAGCAACTCCTCCTCCTGCAACCGGATGCGGGACAGCTCGCCCTCGCCGATCACCCCGCCGTCGTACAGGTACGCCACCAGCGGCGGCCGCCCCACGCCGTGCACCCAGTCCACGGCGAGCAACCGCCCCAGCTCGATGTCGAGACCGATCTCCTCGGCGGTCTCGCGCCGCGCGCCCTGCCGGGGCGTCTCCCCGTCGTCCGACTCGATCGTCCCGCCCGGCAGCGCCCACCCCTCGCGGTAGTTGGGCTCCACGAGCAGGACCCGCCCCTCGGCGTCACGGAGGATCGCGGCGGCGCCGGCGAGGACCTTCGGGAGGCTCGCGATGTACGCGGCGAAGTCTTGAGTGGCCATCCAGGAAGGGTAGACGGCGCCCGCCCTCACGCCGAGGTCCGCGCCAACCGCACCGTACGCTCCGCGAGTTCGCTGATCCGCACCCCGTCGAAGCCGAACACGGCGCTGCGCACGGTGTCCTCCAGCGGGTCCTTCCACCGGTCCGGGATCGCCGCCGCCCCGCACAGCACCCCCGCCACCGAACCGGCGGTCGCGCCGTTCGAGTCGGTGTCCAGGCCGCCGCGCACGGTCAGCGCGACGGTGCGGGTGAAGTCGCCGTCGCCGTAGAGGAGCCCGGCGGTGAGCACCGCCGCGTTCGGGATCGTGTGGATCCAGTGCGTCCCCGCGGTCTCCTCCGCCACCGTCGTGAGCGTGTCCTCCCAGGCCACCCCGGCCTCGTGCAGCGAGGCGACCCGCCGCACGGTCCGCGCGAGCCGGCTGCTCGCCGGGATCACCGTCAGCGCCTGGTCCACGGCCTCGCGCACGGTGCCCGCCGTGAACGCCGCGGAGACCAGCGCCGCCGCCCACATCGCCCCGTACACGCCGTTCCCGGTGTGCGACAGGACCGCGTCACGGCGGGCCAGCGAGGCCGCGCGCCGGGGCGCGCCCGGGCTGGTCCAGCCGTGGACGTCGGC
>NZ_LIRK01000931.1 GCF_001419765.1 Streptomyces torulosus | reverse complement strand
TCTCCACCGCCTGCGGCCGGCAGCACGCCGTCACCGGCGCTGTCGGAGGGGGCGCGCCGGTGACGGCGTGCTGCCGGCCGCAGGCGGTGGAGAGGGTTGGTCAGCGATCGCAGCCAGCGGCGAGGCCGACGGGCCGCGCTGCGGAGACTCACCCGGCAGCGTGAGGGTGCGGGCCGCCGGGCGGCTGCGGGGTCCGTCGGGTTCCTCGCGCGGGAACCCCGGGTGCGCGGGCCATCGGGTTCGCGTAACTCCCCCACGGCATGTGGAGAGTGTGTGTCAGTAGCGATCTAGATGCGTTAACTCTCAAGTAACAGTGGTCACTTGTGCGAAGCTGGCGATCACCGGGTTTATGTTCCGGATCGCGGCGGTCGAGGATGTTCGACCCGGCCGCCCATGCCAACGTTCCTCCTGCACCAGGGATCACGCATGTCTCCCACCCCCCACCCGGCCCCGATATCGGGCGCGAGACGCGTCGCTCGTATCGCCGTGGCCGCAGGGCTCGTCACCGTGCTCTCCGCGGCCGGGCCCGTCCCCCTCTCCCTCGCCGCGGACGGCGCCCCCACCACTGCCGTCGACCCTGGCGTCAAGTCCGGCCCCGAGAAGCTCGGTTCGGACGACGTCGCCCTCCTCGCGCAGGCCAAGGCGCACCGCGAGAAGACCGTCACGATGATGATCGCCACCGCGCCGGGGCAGACCGAGAAGGTCGCCGCGGAGCTGGACGCGGTCCAGGGCGGCTCCGTGGGCCGTACCTACGACGAGCTCGGGTACGTGCGGGCCACCGTACCGACCGGCAGGGCGGACTCGGCCATCGCTGACGCCGCGAAGCTCTCCTCCGTGCGGGCCATCGACCTCCGTGAAGAGATACCCATGCAGGAACCGGGCCTCGAGAAGGGCAGGACGACCGCCTCCGCGGCCGCTTACCCCGGTCCGGACAGGAGCACCCCCGCGAAGAACCCCTACAACCCGTCCTTCGAGACGGGCGCCGTCGACTTCGTGAAGCAGAACCCGAAGGCGGACGGCCGGGGCGTCACCATCGGCATCCTCGACACGGGTGTCGACCTCGCCACTCCCGCGTTGCGGAAGACGACGACCGGTGAGCGCAAGATCGTCGACTGGGTGACCGCCACCGACCCGGTCGTCGACGGCGACGGCACCTGGCGCCCGATGACCACCTCGGTCTCCGGGCCGTCCTTCGACTTCGGCGGCAAGAGCTGGAAGGCCCCCGAGGGCGCCTACCGGGTCAGCGTCTTCGCCGAGTCCGTCACCACGATGCCCGCGGCCTCGCCCGGCCGCTCCGACGGTGACGTCAACCGCGACGGCGACACCACCGACGACTGGGGCGTCCTCTACGACCCGGCCGCCGGCACGGTCACCGTCGATGTCGACGACGACGGCGACTTCACCGACGACAAGCTGATGAAGCCGTACAAGGACGGCTTCCAGGTCGGCCGGTTCGGCACCGACGACCCGGCCACGGCCGTCGCCGAGAGCCAGTCCTTCGCCGTGGAGATCCGCAAGGACGTCCCGATGGACCCGCTGGGTGGCGACTGGGTCGGCAAGAAGGCCGACTTCGTCAACATCGGCCTCGTCTCCGGTCTCCACGGCACCCACGTGGCCGGTATCACCGCCGGCAACGGCATGTTCGGCGGCAGGATGAACGGCGCCGCCCCCGGCGCGAAGATCGTGTCCTCGCGGGCCTGTGCCTTCGCCGTCACGTGCACCAACGTCGGCGTCACCGAGGGCATGGTCGACCTCGTCGTCAACCGCGGCGTCGACATCGTCCAAATGTCCATCGGCGGTCAGGCGGCGCTCAACGACGGCAACGACGTCTTTTCCGTGCTGTACGACCGCCTGATCGACACCCACGGCATCCAGCTCGTCGTCTCCGCCGGCAACGACGGCCCCGGCGCCAACACGATGGCCAACCTCGGCTCCGGCGACAAGGTCATCTCGGTGGGCGCGAGCATCTCCAAGGAGACCTACGCCGCCAACTACGGCGCCGCCGTGGCCGACAAGTACCAGCTGTTCACCTTCTCCTCCCGCGGACCCCGTGAGGACGGCGGCCTCACCCCCACCCTCGTCGCCCCCGGCGCCGCGGTCAGTACGACTCCGCCCTGGCAGCCCGGCACGTCCCTCCCCGAGGCAGGCTGGAAGCTGCCGCCCGGCTACGCCATGCACAACGGCACGTCGATGGCGTCCCCGCAGGCGGCGGGCGCGACCGCGCTGCTGCTGAGCGCCGCCAAGCGGAAGGGCATCGAGCTGACGCCCGCGAAGCTGCGCACGGCACTGATCTCGACCGCCAAGCACATCAAGGGAGTTCAGGCGTACGAGGAGGGTGCCGGCCTCATCGACGTCGTCGGCGCCTGGAAGGCGATCAAGGCGGGCGCGACCGCCCACGCGTACTCGGTGAAGGCCCCGGTCGACACCGCGCTCGACCAGGCGCTGAAGACGCCGGGCTTCGGCACGGGTGTCCACGACCGCGAGGGCGGTCTGAAGGCCGGGAAGAAGAAGACGTACGACGTCACCGTCACCCGTACGTCCGGGCCCTCCGGCTCGCTCCCGCACTCCCTGCGGCTGGCGAACAACAAGGAGCGCACCTTCTCGATCGTCGGCCCCCACGGGGTGAAACTGCCGCTGAACAAGCCGGTGACGGTGAAGGTCCAGGCCGCTCCCAAGCACGCGGGCATCAAGAGCGTGATCCTTCAGGTCAACGACCCGAGGACGGCCGGTGTCGACAAGCAGATCCTGAACACCGTCGTGGTCTCCACGCCGGTCAAGTACAGCTTCACGGCCTCGGGTTCGGTGCAGCGCACCAAGTCCACGTCGTACTTCGTCACCGTCCCCGAGGGCGCGAAGTCGCTCCAGGTCACGCTCGGCGGTCTGAAGAAGGGCAGTCAGGTGGGGGTCAGCGCCATCGACCCGCGCGGCATGTCGGTCGACGAGGGCGACCCGGGCACGACGGACATCGCCGTGTACGCGGACCCGATGCCGGGTGTCTGGGAGATCGCGGTCGACTCCCGCCGTGCGTCGGCCTTGCTGGACAACCCGTACAAGCTGAACGTCTCCACGCTCGCCGCGTCCTTCGCCCCGGCACCGGTGACCGTGCCGGAGGCCGAGGCCGGCACCTCGGTCGACGCGTCCTGGACGGTGACCAACAGGATGGCGGCGGTCGACGGCACCCTGAAGGGCGGCCGGCTCGGCTCGTCGAAGTCCGCGCGGCCGACCATCAAGAACGGTGAGACGCAGAAGAGCACGATCGAGGTGGCCGAGGGCACCACATCGCTGGACGTCGCCATCGGCGGGGTATCGGACGCGGCCGCCGACCTCGACCTGACGGTCTACGACGCCCAGGGCACGGTCGTCGGCCAGTCCGCCGACCCTGACTCCGACGAGTCCGTCTCCCTCGCCGACCCGGCGGCCGGTACGTACACCGTCGAGGTCGTCGCCTACGCCGTACCGTCGGGCTCGACCGGGTACGACTACCGGGACGTCTTCTTCTCCTCCGCGGTCGGCGACATCGCCGTGGACGAGTCGTCGCCGGTCAGGCTCGGCAAGGGCGACTCGGCGAAGGTGTCGGCGAGCGTCACCGTAGCGAGTGCCGTGGCCGAGGGCCGCGAAGTGGTGGGTGAGGTACGGCTGGTGAACACGCGCGGCACGACCGTCGGTGTGGGCGCCGTGACCGTCGAGAAGGTCACACGCTAGTCGTACGACGCGCAAGGGGTGGGTGTCCGGTGCCCAGGACACCCGCCCCGGCGGCGCCCCGCCC
>NZ_LIRK01000930.1 GCF_001419765.1 Streptomyces torulosus | reverse complement strand
GGGCGCCGGCGCCCGCCCACACGACCTCTCCGGCGGCCGTCAACTCGTCGAGCATCGCGGGGGTGTATTGGGCGACCCGGGACGGCAGGACCAGCTTCTCCAGGGCGGACGCGGGCACGGAGGCGCCCTGCAACTGTTCGACCGCCCGCACCAGGCCGTCGATGCCGCGCAGCCCGTGTCCGCCGCCGACGTGCTGCCACTGGGGCAGGAACTGGGCGAGCGCGGCGGGCGGCACCGGCTCCAGTTCGTGCCGCAGCGCGGCGAGGGAGCGGCGGCGCAGTCGGCGCAGTACGGCCGCGTCGCACCATTCCTGGCCGATGCCCGCCGGGTGGAACTCGCCCTGCACGACCCGGCCGTTCGCGGCGAGCCGGTGCAGGGCGCCTTCCGTGACGGCCACACCGAGGCCGAAGCGGGCGGCCGCCGTGGCCGATGTGAACGGGCCATGGGTGCGCGCGTACCGGGCGAGGAGGTCGCCGAGCGGGTCCTTGACCGGTTCGGTGAACGCCTCCGGCACGCCGACGGGCAGAGCCGTGCCGAGCGCGTCCCGCAGGCGGCCGGCGTCCTCGATCGCGGCCCAGTGGTCGGTGCCCGCGATCCGGACCCGGATGGCGCGCCGGGCCCCGGCCAGCTCCCGCGCCCAATGCGGCTCGGCACCCCGCTCTGCCAACTCGGCGTCCTGCAACGGCCCGAGCAGACGGAGCAGATCCGCGACGCCCTCTACGTCCTTGACCCGCCGGTCCTCCGTGAGCCACTGGAGCTCCTGCTCCAGCTCGGTCAGCACCTCGGCGTCGAGCAGCTCGCGCAGCTCCGCCTGGCCCAGCAGCTCCGCCAGCAGTCGCGAGTCCAGCGACAGGGCCGCGGCGCGGCGCTCGGCGAGCGGTGAGTCGCCCTCGTACAGGAACTGGGCCACATAGCCGAAGAGGAGCGAGCGGGCGAACGGCGACGGCTCCGGGGTGGTCACCTCGACGAGGCGGACCTTGCGGGACTCGATGTCACCCATCAGCTCGGCGAGGCCGGGCACGTCGAAAACGTCCTGGAGGCATTCGCGGACCGCCTCCAGGACGATCGGGAACGAGCCGAACTCGCTCGCCACCTGGAGCAGCTGGGCCGCCCGCTGCCGCTGCTGCCACAGCGGGGTGCGCCTGCCGGGGTTGCGGCGGGGCAGCAGCAGCGCGCGGGCGGCGCACTCGCGGAAGCGGGACGCGAACAGTGCCGAGCCGCCCACCTGGTCGGTGACGATCTGGTCGACCTTGCCCTTATCGAAGGCGACGTCCGCCGCGCCGACCGGCGCCTGCTCGGCGTCGTACTCCGTGCCGGCCTTCGCGGGCTCCATGTCGAGGAGGTCCAGGCCCATGAGGTCGGCGTCCGGCAGCCGCAGCACGATGCCGTCGTCGGCGTGCATGACCTGGGCGTCCATGCCGTACCGCTCGGACAGGCGGGCACCGAGGGCGAGCGCCCACGGGGCGTGGACCTGGGCTCCGAAGGGCGAGTGGACGACGACCCGCCAGTCGCCCAGTTCGTCCCGGAAGCGCTCGACGACGATCGTGCGGTCGTCCGGGACATGGCCGCAGGCCTCGCGTTGCTCGGCGAGGTAGGAGAGGACGTTGTCCGCGGCCCAGGCGTCGAGGCCGGCGGCCAGCATGCGCAGGCGGGCGTCCTCCTGGGACAGGGAGCCCACCTCGCGCAGGAACGCGCCCACCGCGCGGCCCAGTTCGAGCGGGCGGCCGAGCTGGTCGCCCTTCCAGAACGGCAGACGGCCCGGAACGCCCGGTGCGGGGGAGACAAGAACCCGGTCGCGTGTGATGTCCTCGATACGCCACGAGCTGGTGCCCAGCGTGAAGACGTCCCCGACGCGCGACTCGTACACCATCTCCTCGTCCAGCTCCCCGACCCGGCCGCCGCCCTTCTTGGGGTCGGAGCCGGCGAGGAAGACCCCGAAGAGGCCACGGTCCGGGATGGTGCCCCCGGAGGTGACCGCGAGGCGCTGGGCGCCGGGGCGGCCGGTCACGGTGCCGGTGACCCGGTCCCACACCACGCGCGGGCGCAGTTCCGCGAAGGCGTCGGACGGATAGCGGCCGGCGAGCATGTCGAGGACCGCCGTGAACGCCGACTCGGGGAGCGAGGCGAAGGGCGCGGCCCGCCGGACCATGGCGAGCAGGTCGTCGACCTGCCAGGTGTCCATCGACGTCATGGCGACTAGCTGCTGCGCCAGCACATCCAGGGGATTGCCCGGAATCCTCAGGGACTCGATGGAACCGGTGCGCATCCGCTCCGTGACCACGGCCGCCTGCACCAGGTCACCGCGGTACTTCGGGAAGACCACACCCGTGGAGACCGCTCCCACCTGGTGTCCCGCGCGTCCCACACGCTGTAGCCCGGACGCGACCGACGGCGGCGACTCCACCTGGACCACGAGGTCCACGGCACCCATGTCGATGCCCAGTTCGAGACTGGACGTGGCGACCACGGCCGGCAGCCGGCCCGCCTTGAGGTCCTCCTCGACCAGGGCACGCTGCTCCTTGGAGACCGAGCCGTGGTGGGCGCGGGCGAGGACCGGGGGCGCTCCCTGAGCCGCACCCGATCCGCCCATCAGTTCGGCCGGGGCGTGGTGTTCGTCCAAGGGCTCGCCGGTGGCCCGCTCGTACGCGATCTCGTTCAGCCGGTTGCACAAGCGCTCCGCGAGACGGCGGGAGTTGGCGAACACGATCGTGGAGCGATGCGCCTGGACCAGGTCGGCGATCCGCTCCTCGACATGGGGCCAGATCGACGGGCGTTCCGCCCCCTCGTTGCCGTCGGCGACAGGGGAGCCGCCCAACTCGCCCAGATCCTCCACCGGGACGACCACGGAGAGGTCGAACTCCTTGCCGGACGGGGGTTGGACGATCTCCACCCTGCGGCGCGGGGAGAGATAGCGCGCCACCTCGTCGACGGGGCGCACGGTTGCGGACAGGCCGATACGGCGCGCGGGCTTCGGCAACAGCTCGTCGAGCCGCTCCAGGGACAGCGCGAGATGCGCGCCGCGCTTGGTGCCCGCGACGGCGTGCACCTCGTCGAGGATCACCGTCTCCACGCCCGTCAGCGCGTCGCGCGTGGCCGACGTCAGCATGAGGAACAGCGACTCGGGGGTGGTGATGAGGATGTCGGGCGGACGCGTGGCCAGGGCGCGGCGCTCGGCGGCAGGGGTGTCGCCCGAGCGGATGCCCACCTTCACCTCGGGCTCGGGCAGACCCAGGCGGACGGACTCCTGGCGGATACCGGTCAGCGGACTGCGCAGGTTCCGCTCCACGTCCACCGCGAGGGCCTTCAGCGGTGACACGTACAGCACCCGGCAGCGCTTCCTCGGGTCCGCCGGGGGCGGGGTCGACGTCAGTTGGTCCAACGCGGCGAGGAACGCGGCCAGGGTCTTGCCGGAGCCGGT
>NZ_LIRK01000093.1 GCF_001419765.1 Streptomyces torulosus | reverse complement strand
CACGTTCCCCGTCCCGGCCCCGGTCCCGGTCCCGGGCCCGCAGATCCTGCCTCCTCCGCCCGCGCAACTCGTACCGGAACCCCGGTGGGCCGACGCGCCGGCCTCACTGCCACCGGCATCCCACCCTCCCGTCGTCCTGTCGACCCGCGCGAGAGAACTCACACTCGACGCCCCGCCACCGGAGCACTCGCCGACGTCAACCGTCGACTCGGTCCGCGCCGCCGCCAGCCCCCGCATGCCCGGGGAGCGTTCGCTCAGGGATGCCGTACGTGATGCCATACCGCCGGTGTTCCGGGCCGCGGAGCAGACGCCGCAGCCGCCCCGGGTGACGGTGAACATCGGGCGGGTGGAGGTACGGACCACACCGGAGCCCGGCCGGGCCGCCGCGCCCCGGCCCCGGCCGCCGCGTCGGCCGCAACCCGACCGTGCGGCCCGACCGCTGTCGCTGGGTGACTATCTGGCCCGCCGTACGGAAGAAGGAGGGCCGCGATGAGCAACCACCTCGCGGTGGCCATGGTGACCGCCGCACTCACCCGGACACTGGTCGAGGCCCTCGCCGACCCCTCCCTGGGCGGGGTGGAGAACACCGCGGTCACCACCCTGCGCCCCCAGTCGCTGGCGGCGACCGATGCGCAGGCTCGAGGGATCAATGTCTACCTGTACCGGGTCACGCCCAACGGCGCCTGGACAGTGGCCGATCTGCCGACCCGCGGTTCCGACGGCCGGTCACTCGAGGCGCGTCCTCGGCAGGCGCTCGACCTGCACTATCTGCTGACCTTCTCCGGTGACGAATCCACCCTGGAGCCCCAGCGGCTGCTGGGCCTCACCGTGAGCACGCTCGCCTCACGGCCGGTGCTGAGCCCGGAACTGATCCGCCAGTTCACGGAGGAAGCCGTCCCCCCCAATGACTGGCAGCAGTACTCGGACCTGGCGGATCAACCGGACTCGGTGCGCTTCACCCTGCAACCGATGGACCTGGAGGACTCGACCAAGCTCTGGTCGTCGCTCTTCCATTCCAACTACCGACTGTCGATCGCCTACCAGGCGACGGCAGTCCTGATCGAGGGCCGTGAGGTGCCGAAGCCGCCTCCCACGCCGGTGACGACCCGCACGATCGAGGTGGGCACGATCGACGTGCCGCCACGGAAGGCGTGAGGCGACGTGGACTGGCTCACCGCGAACCAGCGGTATCTGGTGGCCGCACTCGACGTGCTCCGCCTCCGGCTGAGCGGCGGGGACGGCCTGGAGGACGCCGCCCGCCACCGTGACGACCTCCGAAAGGCGATGCCCGCGCCCCCGGCGCTCGAGGACATCGAAGACGGCTTCGAGCTGTCGGACTTCGAGCGGGATCTGCTGCTGATGTGCGCCGGCGTCGCACTGGACACGGACTTCGCCCATGCCTGCGCCGAGGCCCAGAACGCACCGGAGCGCACCTGGGCGACCTTCGGCCTGGGCCTGGCGAAGCTGGCCAACCCGTACTGGACCGCGCTCACCCCGGCGGGGCCGCTGCGGCGCTGGCATCTGGTCGAAGTCACCCACCCGGAGACACCGACCATCAGCGCCCTGCGGATCGACGAGCGGATCCTGCACGCCCTGACCGGGGTTGCCTACCTGGATCCCAGGATTCAACCGCTCACGGTGCGACTCCCCGAGCCGGGTCCGCTCCCTGTGCCGCTGAGGGAGGCGGGCGAGCAGGTGGCTGCCCACTGGTCCCGGGCCGAGTCCGGTTGTGTTCTGCTCTACGGCCGACCGGTCCCGGACCTCAGATCGGCCGCGGTCGGGGCCTGCACGGAATTCCACGCCTCGCCCGTCTGCCTACGGGCCGCCGACCTCCCCAAGACCCCGGAGGAACGGGACCTGCTGGCGCGACTGTGCGAGCGGGAGACCGTACTGGACGGGACCGCCTGGATCATCGAGGTCGACGACACGGTCCCGGACTGCTCCCGCCTCGCCCTCGACCTGGTCGACCGCCTCGACGCCCCCACGGTCGTGATCTCACGCGAGCCGATCATGGGCTCGGGTCCCCGCGTCGAGGTGGGCCCGGCTCGGGCGGACGACGTACGGACTGTCTGGCGCGAGGCCCTCGGCCCGGCCGCAGCGGGCCTCTCGGCCTGGATCGACCGCGTGGCGGGGCAGTTCGACCTGGGCCTGGAAGCGGTCGACGCCGCGGCGGCGGAGACACTGGCCGCGCCCGAGGCCGGCACCGCGCTGTGGGAGGCCTGTCGGCGACTGGCCCGCCCCTCGCTGGACGGCCTCGCCCAGCAGATCGAGCCCCGCGCCCGCTGGGCCGACCTGGTCCTGCCCGGCCATCAGCTCCGCGTCCTCCATGAGCTGACCGCCCATGTACGGCACCGGGTCACCGTCCTGGAGGACTGGGGCTTCGCCGCCCGTACGGGTCGTGGGCTCGGCACCGCGGCGCTGTTCTCGGGGCCCAGCGGCACCGGGAAGACCCTGGCGGCGGAGGTGATCGCCGGGGAGTTGCGTCTCGACCTGTACCGGGTGGACCTGAGCCAGGTGGTGAGCAAGTACATCGGCGAGACCGAGAAGAACCTGCGCGGGGTCTTCGACGCCGCCGAGGCGGGCGGCGCGGTGCTGCTCTTCGACGAGGCCGACGCGTTGTTCGGCAAGCGGAGCGAGGTCAAGGACAGCCACGACCGGCACGCCAACATCGAGGTCGGCTACCTGCTCCAGCGGATCGAGGCCTACCGAGGGCTGGCCGTCCTCACCACCAACCTGAAGGACACCCTCGACCCGGCCTTCCTTCGGCGGCTGCGCTTCGCCCTCCACTTCCCCTTCCCGGACGCCTCTGCCCGGGCCGAGATCTGGCGCAGGGCCTTCCCCCCGGAGACCCCCACCGACGGCTTGGACCCCACCGCCCTGGCCAAACTCTCCGTCCCCGGCGGCACGATCAGCAGCATCGCCCTCTCCGCGGCCTACCTCGCGGCGGACTCCGGCGAACCTGTCCGCATGCACCACCTGCTGGCCGCCGCCCGCACCGAGTACGCCAAGCTCGAACGCCCCCTCACCACCACCGAGGTGACCGGATGGACGACGACATAACCATCCACATCGACACCCTCACCATCGACCTCACGTCTGACGCCATGGCCGCCCTCCTCGCCGGCGACCACGATGTTCTCGTCCCGGCGATCATGGCAGCTCTGCGCGACATGCCCGGCGGAACGGGCTGAGTACCGCGCCTCGTCCGGTGACCCCGATCACCCCTCTCGCAGTCGCCTCCGCTTGGCGCTGCCGCCAGAAGGTTCCCCTGGGCGTTTTCCGCTGCGGGTCGCCCTCGGCGTTCTCCCCCTCGGGGTGGCTCACCTCGACCGTGGTGCGCGAGGCGTCCACGCCGGGCAGCGCCGACACCCGGAACGAGCCGAGCCCGACCGGCTCACCGGCGGTCAGCTCCTTGGGCGCCCCGCCCTCGGCCGACTGCCCGTTCCCGGCGGCCCCGCCGACACGCACCACGTACGCGATTCCGCCGCCGTTGGCGAAGTAGCCGTACACGGACAGGCCAGGTAGGTCCCGTCGACGAAGTCGCCGAAGACGTGGACGTACTGGCTCCAGGTGGTCACGAGCGTCGGTTCGTGGAAGGGCCCTTCTCCGCGAACTCGACAAAGGCCGCGACCGCCGTCCCCACCCCTTCGATCGGGCGGGAGCCACTCTGGTCCTCCTCCACATACACACCCGGGGACAGGTACGTGGGCATCTTCGCGCTCCTCTTCGGACGACTGCGGTCAGACGAGCAGTCTCATCCGCAGCCAGCGGGCGGGGTACGGCCACTCGCGCGACGAACAGGGACGTGCGGGGTGCCTGATCGGGCACCCCGCGAGGCGCTTTCCGAGGTGCCCCATGAGACGCCTGGACAATCCCGACTTATTTCTTCATCCGGCCTTTGTAGCGTTTACGGAAACGGGCACGAGCAGCCGCGCGGGAAGCAGCGGACGACGAAGAGGACGAGGAAGTGGAAGTGGAGGAACTGGAAGCGGCCGTCTCCTCCGCATCAGAGTCCGAACCGGACCCGTAGTCGGCGTCCATCCCCGAAGAACTCAGACTCGGGGTGACCCCGTATTCGGACGGCATGTTGGACCGGTCACTGTCCGCGCGAATAGAGAAGGACTTGTGCGACGTGACACGAAGAGTCCACGAATCGAGCCACGCCTCCATCCGGCCGTCGACGTGTCCGAGTGCCCTTCCGAGCGCCACCAGCCCCGGGTTGCCGTTGAGCCAGTAACCGCCGGGTCGCTCCTGGAAGGAGATCTTCATTCCGCCGTGTTCACGGGCATAGGTGAGGGTCGCGAGGCAGCTCATACACGGACGCTTCTTGCCCGCGATCCACGCTGAATGCCCGCCGCTCGTTTTCTGCAGCGCCAGAACAAGCTTCTGCTCGGCATGAAAACTGCTACCGCCGGACAGAAAGACGATCCGCTTCGTTATTTCACCTGAATCGATGACAGCAGCGATGCCGCTCATGTCCGCCTGGAGCAGATTGTTCTCGCCGCTCCCCTGTATCGAATAGAGCATCTCCTCGGCCCCGCCACGGACAGGACGTGTTCCGGCTTTAAGGTTGCCGAACTTGTTGGCGACGGTCTCCGCCCGCACGTCGCCGTCATGCTGGGTAGTCGTGAGCATCTGCTCAAACGGATCGGCCGGCTCTTCACCGTCTTCCGCGGAAGCATATTCCCTCACATAGTCGGCTAGCTTCCCGTTCAGCTTGTCGTAAACCGCCCGAACAGAGCTGTCTAGGTTACTCGCGACAACGATTCCGCCATTCACATACATGGCCTGGAATTCCTGCTCATCTTTCTGTTCGAGCATTTTCTTCGCATACCAATAGAGCTGTGTGGAGAGATGTCGAAGTGTCTGTTCGTCCGGTCTTCTCTTGAACGAGCGGGTGCCGGAGACAGTGATCTTGTCCGTCCACATCCCGGCCATGCTGTATCTGAGGGGTTCCACGACCGGCCTGAACCTGCGGTCCACGCCCTTTTTGCCGAACCGCTCTTTGCCCTTCGCTTTCTTCTCCTCCTCGGCCTTCTCCCGGCCCTTCTCCTTCCGGGTCTTCGTCCCCCTCAGCTTGGTCGCCTTGGTACGAGCTTTGTCGGCAACCGTGGCCGCGGCGGCCCCGCCCGCGCGCTTGCCCCTCTGCACGAAGGGCCCTCGTGTGCCCGACCACGCCGCGTTCCGTCCGTACGCCGACGACCGCTGCAAGCTCGTATGGGGTTCAGAGACCGCTTCCGGCCCCAGGTCGGCCTCAGGGGTCTCCGGCATCTCAGGAGCCCGAGGGGTTCTCACCATCACCCGTGCCGCGTTCGCCTCCGCCGCGCGTTCGAAGCGGTCCGACGGGTCGCTCACGCGCAGACCGCTTCCGTTGTCGGTGCCCGCGACCGCGCCCGCGCGCTGCTGTTCGACATGCGTGAGTTCGTGGGCCAGGGTGCGCTTGTTGAGGCCGCGAGGTCCGACGACGATGTGGTTCTTGTTGGCGGTGTAGGCGTCGGCATTCACCTCGACGGCGGAGCGAGCGGCGGCCGCGTCGTCGTGGATGACCACGTCGCGGAAGCTCACACCCATCCGTGCCTCCATCTCCGAGCGCAGCGCCTCGGGCAGGGGCTTTCCCGGAGAACGCAGCACGTCGTGCACGGTGGAGCGCTGTATCGGGGCATTCCCCGGGTGCCGGTCCTCCGGTTCCGGGCCGTCGCAGCAGCCGCCGTTGTCCGTGTGGCGCTGCAGTTCCAGCAGTCGGCTGATCGCCGCGTTGCCGATGCCGCCCTGCGGGGCCAGGACGCTCTGCGGGGTCAGCGCCTCCCCCGTACGCACGGCTCGCGCGGCCTGCGCGGCCGTCTGCGATCCGGCGGTCCGCCCGTCGCGCACCGGCCCTCGTGCGTCGGCCCTGGCCTTCGGTTCCTGCCCGTGGTCGTGCATGCAACCCCCTTGCGTCATGGTGCGTCATGGTGCGGCGTGATCCCATCGGGCCTGATCGGTCTACGGCCCCGCGCGCCGGGCGTTGACCTCCGCTGCCCGCTCGAACGCATCCGACGGATCACTGAGGCGCAGCCCGCCCACGGTGTCGGTTCCGGCGACGGGCCGCCGGCGCTGATCTCCCAGCGGGTGGTGCCGGCCGGGTCGGTGACGCGGAACGCGAGCCGCTGTCCAGGCGCTCCACCGTGAACCGCGGCTGCGGTCCCGCCGCCCCCTGGGGTACCGGGACGGCCTGCGTGACATCCAGCCGGAACGTATCGGGCACACCGTCGGCGGCGTTACCGGCGCCGATCCGGATCCAGCCCGGCCAGGTCGGCCAAGCCGGACAGCGGCACGTCCGGGAACCCCGTCAGGCGCGTGAGGGGCAGGTCGGTGGGCAGCGCGACGTCCGTCGAACGCGCGACGGTCGGAGCGTCGGCACCGGGCAGCTCGGACCGCGGCAGGTCGGTCGCGGGGACGTCCGGGAGGCTGTGCTCCGGGACGTCCAGAACGCTGTGCTCGCGGTCGAGGTTCGGCGGGAACCGCTCGGACAGCAGGCCGCCGGATTCGTCGCGGGCCAGGATGTCGGCGAACACGATGACCTTGGCCTTGTCGCCGTACTCGTTCTTCAGTTCCTGCGCGAAGCTGCCGTTACGCACCAGCACCCCTTTGATCTTGATCCGGGTGCTGACCGGGAACGTCACTTCCGCCTCGGCCGGGTTCTCCGACCCCAGTTCCCGGCCCGGATGACCCTGCTCCGGCACGTCGAACTTCCAGATCACGGCCTTCTCGCTCACGAAGTTGTGCTTGGTGGGAGCACTCACGGTCGTGGACAGGATCCCCGGCCAGGAGATGGTCCTCCCGACCGTGTAGTACCCGCCGCTCGGGTAGCGCTCCGGATTCAGAATCCCGTCGAACGACGAGAAGATCTGCGCGGTGTCGCCGCGCACCACGGTGTTGTCCGGGATCACCGCGTGCCGGAAGTGGTTCCACACCCGGTGGATCCCTCTGATGTGCTCATGCCACTTGTCCACATCCTCCATGAGCCAGGACTCCGTCACCTCCCAAGTCGCGCCGCGTTCCATGGCCACCTGCTTCCAGGTCTCCAGAGCGGCGTCGGCCCGGCCCGAGAAGTTGAAATTCGCGTCCCGTACCTGCGCAGGCGTGTATCCCATCTCCTCGAAGGCGGCGAGCAGCGAATTCATCATCCGGTACCCCGAACTCAGATACACCCCGCCCCGTCCCAGGTCAACCTTCTTCCGCTTCTCCGCTTGCTGCTTGGCCTGTTCCTCTGGCGACTTGGCCTGTCCCGCGAAGAACGCCGACCGTGATGCGGCGGCATTCGCCTCCGTGGCCCAGGCACGGTCGCTGCCGGAGACGAGTTGCTGGACACCCCCCGTGATGCCCGCCTCGAGCGTGTTCCTGATCCTGTATCGGCAGAGTCTGCCCGTCCCCACGGTCCCCACGATCTCCCAGTGCGTGGAGTCCCCGGCCTCGTCGTGCCGGACGACCTTCGTCCCGGGCGTCAGCCCCGTCCCCAGCCCACCCGGCGCCCCGCCGTAGGGCACCCCTGTCGGCGGCGCCGACGTAGCGATCTGTGTGCTGGGGACAACGTCCGTGTTCGCGAAGGAATGCCGGAGCCCCGAGGCGACAGGGGGCGGCCCGGGGGTGTGTGATGCCCCGGGGCGGGCCGTCACGGAGGTCGACTTGGATTCGTGCTCCAGAGCCTGGGATCTGCGCATGGCTTCGGCAGGCCCTCCTTCGGTCAGCTCGCGCCGAGTCGGATCAGCCAGAGGGTGGGGGCGTTGAACTGCACCGAGCCGTCCTTCACCGATTCCTCCTTCCGGCATCGCATGGCAAGCACGACCTCGTTTACGCCGCTCATTTCAGCCGGCCATTCCGCGATTACCACGATCTGGGTCCAGATCGACATGTTGATCTTGCCGACGGGTTGATGAATCCCCATGCCCCAGGCAAGGCCGTTGGTGTCCTCTTGCCCTAGGAGGGTCCCGTTGACCGTGATGACCACGTCCAGAGCAACACCTGAGACCTCCGAGAGCCCGTGGCCTTGCCCGACCAACAGGAGCTCTGTGCCGGGCTCGAGGTTGACAGTGTGCCTGATCACCGGCTGCCAGTCCCTGGACGACGTTTTGTTGTCCCAGCTCGGCGCCTGCAGCATCTGGATACCGATCAGCCCTCTGTCGAGTTTGACGTCGTCGAGGCGGACCGTCTCGGAGGCGACGGCGTTCCAGTCGGCGGAGCGGATGAGGTCACCGGATTTCTTTTCCGTGAGGTTCTTGTCGAGGGACATGGCTCTCCTTAGCTGAAAACGTTCTTGTCGAATGTCGAGGAGTCGAAGCCACCCTCGGGGCGCGGGAGTTCGATCCAGAAGCAGAAGGTGAAGTCCGCTCCGCGGACGTCGTCGACGGTGGGGAGGAGCACTTCCATGGTGCCGTCGGGGCGGGGGCGGATGCGGGCGCGGCCGTTGAGAAGGCGGTCGGGGAACTCCGCAGCGACGAGGGCGCGGCTATGGAGGGTGAGGCGGCAGCGGAGGCGGTCGGGCAGTTCCTTGTTGAACAGGAGTGCCGACAGGAAGTCGACAAGAAGACGGTCCGGTGCCCAGACCAATTCCTTACCGGCGTACTCCAAGAAGCCGACGAGGTCGAGGGGCTGGGTGCCCAGGATCTGGCCGGGTTGCAGCTGCCAGGTGTGCCGTTCGGCCGGGGAGAGGGGGTAGGGCACGTCAAGGGTGACGGTGAGCACGGATTGGCCGGTGACGGGCCCGCGGACCGGGACGGCGTCGAGGCCCACGACGATACCGCCCTTGAGGAAGTCGTCCACGGTGACGCTGGTGTCATTGCCCAGGTCCTTGCCGAGCTGGCGGACGTGCTTCACGTGGAGGCCCGGTGCTCGCTCCGACGTGGGGTCCGGTCTGGCCTCGGCGAGCGGAGCGAACAGTGCACGGCAGTCGTACGCCTGGGTCCACAGACCGTCGACGAGGTCGAGCAGGGCGATGGCGGCGAAGTGGTGCTCGATACCGTCCCGCGGCTGGAAGATCGGGTCGCCGTCCTCATCGCGGGGCCATTCGACGTTTCCGGGGAGGTCGGAGTCGAGGTCGGTCAGGGAGAGGGCTGCGGTCCTGGCCGGGATGAGCCAGTAGTCGCCGGTGCGGTGGAAGACGTCCCGCATGAACTGGACCTGTACGCCGTCCTCCAGCTCGATCCAGTCGCCGGTGATCGGCACCGCTCCCTGAGAGTCCCAGCGGCGTACCACAGCACCGGGGGAGTCGAGCAGCCCGGACGAGTCGCCCGCCCATTGAGCAGTGTGCAGCTCGGTGCCGGACACCTTGCCCAGTTGGGCCAGGGCGCCGCATATGCCCAGGCGGGTGCGGGCCAGGTTGGTCACTTCCACCCACTGTCCCCTGGAGAAGCCGAGCGCCTCGTCCCGGCCCGGGGCGTCGATGGTGATCGACGAATCGGACAAGCCGACCAGCCGTGCGGCGACCGTGCCGTTGTCCCGGGACCACACAAAGGACGGGCTGCCGTCACTCCCCTCGTGGATCTCCACCCGGTACAGCTGGTTCTCCACCCGGCGGTAGCCCGCGTGCGGCGGGACGACGCTCGGTGCGGGGCGGGTCTCCGGCGGCTGCACCCGCGCCCGCGCCCGGAGCCTCCCGGGGGGCCCGCCGTCGCGCGGTGCCCAGGTCGGGGCGATCTCGGCGGGGGTGGCCTTGGGGGGGTTCGCCGGCTCCAGCCGAACCTGCCACACCGTACGGCTTCTGGTGCCCGTGTCCGGGCCGCCGAGGGCGACCTCGCGCAGTTCGGGCCGCTCCAGGGCGGTGAGGTGCTCCCGCCAGACGTCCAGATAGGCGACGTACCGGCCGTCGGCGTCGGGCAGCTCCAGCTCCGGCAGGTCGGGCTGGTTCGCCAGCTGCACCGGGCTGTCGTTCTCGCAGAGAATGCCGTCAACGTAGTAGCGGCCCCGGGACAGCCGCAGTTCCGTCGGAGGCAGGGCACGGGGTTCGCCGCCGTCCGAGCCGATGATCGCGAATCCGGCTTCGTCCTGTGGTCCGCCATGGGCGCCGATGGCATCCCGCGCGGTGGTCTCGTCGTGGTGGAGCTGGATGTCCAACTGCTCGTTCCAGTCGGCGTCGAGCTGCACCCGGCCCTGCTGCATGAGCACGCCGCGGTAGTGGTTCCCGCTGCGGAACGTCCGCCGGGTGAAGTCGCCCTTCATTGCTGTCCTTCCAGAAAAGCGTCAGTCGGGTCAGTCGGGTCGGCAAAGAAGACACCCGCTTCCAGACCGAAGCGGAGATAGTGGTCGAGCTGCGCGGTGAGGTCGGCCATCCACCACGGTTGGTGCAGAAAGTGGAAGGCACCCAGTTCGCCGCCGTCCTCCGCGCCTGTGGCGATTTCGCTCGGGCAGTCTGCGGCCAGTCGGCCGAACCCGGGGGCTCCCGGCCGTTCGGAGGTGAAGCTCGGGGCCACCCGGGCGGCGGCCGCCTGGTCGGCGGGGTGGCAGCGGTAGTGCCGGGAGACGTTGGACCTGAGCGGGGTGTAGCTGTACCGCAGATAGCCCTCCCCGCCCTCGCGGACCTTGATGCTGCCGCGCAGGATGCTGTCACTGGTCGTCAGGGTGCGGGCGAGCGTCATGCCGAGGATCGTGCAGGCCTCGATCTCGACGGTTGCGGGGGCAGCGTCCACCGCCGGCCCCCTGCCGTGCAGGATGCTGTCCGACAGGCGGAGGCCGGGCAGTGTGCCGCGCAGCCGTACCCCGGCGCAGACGGTACGGATCAGTCGTACGGTCAGACGGGGGTTGTCGGTGGCCCGCAGTTGACCGGTGAGAGTGCAGTCGGCGACCACGAGGCTGTCCAGGTCGCCGGGCCTGGCAGTGATCCCCCCTTCGACCGACAGACCGTCCAGGACCAGTTCGCCCGGGCGGGCGGCCCGTCCGCCGGGGGCAACCACCTCCAGCGAGCCGACCAGGTGCGGCCGGGGGCCGGCGGCGGCGAAGGGGCCCGGGGCGGAGTCGGGTGTGTCCGGTGGCCGAGGGGTGAGACCGGACGGCCAGTGGGCGGCGACCAGCAGCAGCCGGTTGCCCGGGGGGATCTCGATCCTCTGCTTGCCCGTGAGGTTCTCGTGGTAGGTGGCGCTGTCCATCACCACGATGACCCCGGTCTGTCCCGGTGCCTTATCCGGCCGGGTGTTCCAGGCCTGTACGGCCTCGCCGAGGGTGGTGACCACCCGCCCGTCAGAGGGCTCGGAGGTGTCCTGGGCGTGGTTGCGGCTCACTCCGATCTGCCAGTCGACGGTGTCCGGCCAGGGTGTTCCGGCAGCCGAGAGCGCGGCGGCGAGGGTCGCCCGCCGGTCGTGGGGACCGGCCCCGATGTCGCCGGGACTCCCCTGGTTGAAGTCGACCCGCACCCGGTCCGGTTCCATCCCGGGCGGCAGGGTGAACCTGCCCAGCAGCGGGTCGACGGCGACCCATGGGGGGCCGTCGGTGGTTGCGGGCGGCCGAGTCCATTCGCTGAGGTCGGCGGCGATCAGCCGGTGGGGTTCGGGGGGATCGATCCGGAACACCGGGTCGGGTCCGGAGAGGAGCTGCTCCATATGCTGATGGAGCGTCAGGCGGTGCAGTGGCGCCGGAATCTCCGTCTCCCGGGTGGGGCCGCCACGACGCCGGGTGAACAGCGGCAGGTCGCGGCCTGCCGGGTCGAAGGTCCAGCGGCCCTCCGCGGCGTCCACGGCGCGGGCGTCGACGTCGGTGTACGGGTGGGAGCTGAGCCGCCACAGATGGAGCCCGACCGCGCCGAGGTTGTACCGGCCGCGCCCGCGGTCGACATGGCGGACGTCGGCGGTGCGGGCCACCTGGTCGAAGGGGGTGCCGAGCAGCTGGAGCCGCCCGGTGTCCCGCAGGTCGGGGGTGCGCACATTGCCGGGACGTGGATGGTTGACGTGCTGGGTGGTGCCGAGCAGTTGGAAGTACTCCGCGACCTTGGCGGGCAGCCCGGTGATGTCCTGGGCCAGCTGTTCCAGGGTGGCGGGAGTGCCCTTGCGCCGCCGGTGGCGGAGGGTGTTGGCGATGAAGGCCCGTCGGGGCGCCGCTCCGTCCGGTGACGCGGCCACGGGTTCGACGCCGAGCAGGTCGCCGAGGTAGGGCAACACCCATTCGGCGCAGGTCTCCACGAACCAGTTGTCGTAGAGGCCGTCGATGTCCTCCCGCAGTCTGCGCAGTTCCTCCTCGACCGGTTCGAGCAGGGCGCGCAGCGGGTGGCCGAGTTCGGCGTCGCGGTTGCGGTGCACGGCGGGCAGCAGGTTGTACACCGGCCGGTCCTCGCTCATGACGTCATCACCTCCACGGTGAGCTCCTTCAGGACCAGCAGTTCGGCGGGGACGGCCGTGCCCGCGGCGTCGAAGTGGGCTCCGCGAGCGGGCAGCAGGGGTGTCCCTGCGACCGACCCGTCCGTCAGGCGGAGTTGGGTCAGGTTGGCGGCCACCACCCCGGGGACCCGCTGGGCGGTGGCGATCGCTTCGGCGGCGGTCACGGGCTGGGCGAAGTCGCGTCGCTCGAAGGCGTACAGCTGTGCCAGGGCGTGCTCGACCGCGCTGGACACGGTGTCCGGATCACGGTCCGGCGCGGGCAGGATCGCGACGGCGAGGGTGAAGGGCAGCTCCAGGTAGCTGCCCAGGCCGAGACGGCGGCCCGGGAGGCCGTCGGTCTCGAGGGCGGCCCGCAGGGCCGTCAGGGTGTCGTGGGAGACGGCGCCGTCCGGGGCCGCCACGGTGAGGTGGAGGAAGGGCATCGGGGCCGGGCGCAGCACGGTCGCCCTGGCCTTGGCGATCCCGGTGAAGTTCCGGGCGAAGGCCTCGTGGTCGTCCAGGGAGACGACCCGGTCGAAGGTACGGACGGTCAGCGGTGCCCGGGTTCGTACGTCGTCCGGCCGCTCGGGGGCCGTACCACCGCTGGCCGCCAGGGGGTTGTCGACGGCGCGGACGCCCAGTGGCCGTTTCACGAGCAGGGACAGGGAGCCGGCCCCGACGTTGCCCTGGGGGCCGATGCCGGTGCGGTAGGTGGCGCGGACGTTCTCCTGTCCGGACGGCAGTCGGGCGCCGCGTTCACCGTCACCGAAGACCACCGTCGCGGTGGCGTCGTCCTGAATCCGCACCACATACGTCCGGTCGTGCGGGCCGAGGGGGAACAGCGAGGAGGCCTCGGTCCAGGTGACGCCGTCGACCTGGACGGCCAGGGTGTCGCGCACCCCGCTCGCGGTCGGCGCGGAGACATGGGTGAGGTCCTTGTGCAGCAGGGTGAACCGCTGGTGGGTGGCTCTGCCGTCACCGCTGCCGAGCACCTCTTCGGTGGTCTGCCCGGCGGTCGCGGCGACGACATTGCCGAGCAACAGCACCGAGGCCGGGTCGAGTGGGTGCTCCAGGGGCCGGTCGAGGACGATCATGGTGCCGTCCTCCGCCACCGTGTCGATCAGGTGGACGGCGGTGGACGGGACACCCTGGTCGGTGGTGCCGGTCACCACGACGGGTGCCCCGGGTTTCAGTGTCACGGGCCGTTCGAGCCAAAGGCCGGGTCCGGTCACCAGGGTCGTGTCGGGTTCGTCGGCGAGTTGCAGTTGTTCGGACTGGGTGTGGACCACGGTGGCGCGGCGGTCGAACGGTGACACCTTCCCGGTGCCGCGCAGCTGCAGCCGGGTGGTGGTGGAGGTCAGGGTGAAGTCCGCTGCGGCGGACTGGTCGGCCTCGACGATCTTGTACAGCTCGTCCTGCACTCCGGGTGCCCGGAGTACCAGCCAGGAGCCCGGGAGCAGCGCGGGGTGGGCGGCGTCGAGTTCGATCACCGGACCGTCGGCCCCTTCGGGCGGGTCGGTGAGGGCGAAGCCGGGCCACTGTTCGCCGAGGTCGAAGTGGGTCTCGTCGAAGTGGTCCTGGTCGAACGCAGCTGTGTCCCGTCGGCCGGCTGCCGCGAGGTAGCTCTCCCGGACCTGGACGGGCATGGTCCGCCAGTCGGGGGCGTTGTGGCCGAAGATCGAGGCCCGCAGCCGTAGGGCGTGTACGTGTACCTCGACGGGCTTTGAGCTGGGCATGTTGAGGCCCTGGTCCCAGCCGACCACGGTGGTCGGCGGGCGTCCGGTCGGGTCGGCGGGCAGCGGCTCGACGGTGTGCAGGATGCGGAACTGCCAGGTGTGCGGCCCTTTGGCGAACCGGATCAGCAGGGCGTCGCCGGGGCGCAGTCCGGTGGTGGTTCCGGCCAGGTGGAGGCGGGTGGTGCCAAGGCCGACCAGCTGCGGGCGGCGCAGCCGCAGGCGGATCGCGTTGTGCTCGGCGACGGCCAGGAGTTCCGCGCCGGTCTCGAAGGTCTGCGGCAGTTCTCCCTGGCCGGGGACGCTCTGCACCGGTGTGCCCGCGGGTACGACGGCGCTGCCGGGCGCCCCCGGGGCGTCCTCCACGGTGAACGAGAGGTAGGCGGAGGCTGCTGCTCCGGGCCGTAGCTCGTAGCCGACGGAACGGGCGAGTTCCCGGACCGATACGCGTTCGGTGGCGGTGCGCAGAAAGCCCTCGTTGGCGATCCGCTCCTGGTAGAAGGCCACGATGTCGGCGACCGAGGCCCAGGCGTCCAGCAGGGCGACGGCGGGGTCGTCCGTGCTGTGCGTGGTGAGTCCGGGCAGCCGTCGCGACACCTCGGCCAGGCTCCGTGCGAGGGTGTCGCCGTGGGTGGTGATCCGGTACGAGAGGGCCGGGCGCCCCGGCGCGTTGGGCACCCCAGGGGCCCCGCCGGGTACGGGGGTGCTCATGAGCCGCCTTCCATGATGAAGTCGATCCGGCCGTGCTCCGGCAGGTGCGGGTCACTGGGGCAGCGAGCCACTTCGTGCGGCCCGATCGAGATCCGGCCCGGCCTCGGTTCCCCGGCGGGCGGCTGTCCCCAGCGCCCGAAGCGGTCGGGGTCGATCCACTGCACCCCGTGCACACCCATGGCTGCCTCCACCACCTGGCTCAGATGAACCGGCGCGCCGAGGG
>NZ_LIRK01000929.1 GCF_001419765.1 Streptomyces torulosus | reverse complement strand
AGATGTGTATAGGCGACAGCTCCAGGTCCACCCGTGCCCCGAACTCCGCCAGCGCCGCCCCCAGGCCGGCGAGGCTGGAGTGCACGGCGCCCGGCGTCGCGTCGGGGCCGTAGTGGTTGACGCGGACCATCTCGCGGGCGAGGGCGCCGCCGCCCGCGGCCAGCGGCAGCGCGGGGTCCGCGGCGAGGGCCTTGGCGACGAGCTCGGACGCGTCGACACCGTCCGGTACCCGGAGGGTCGTCGCGACCGGGGCCGCGTCGCGTGCCTCGCGCACATACGGCTCCAGACCGCCGCCCAGCGCGAGCGCCCCCGCCCGGGTGGCCGCGGCGGCCGAGGCATGGCGGCCCATCACCGTGTCGAGGCCCGCCGACTCGATGCGCTCCAGGCACGCCTCCAGCGCGAGCATCTCCAACTGGGCCGGGGCGTGCAGCAGGGCGCGGCGGCCGCCGTCGATCCAGCGCTCCTTCCAGTCGAGGAGCGACAGGTAGGAGCGGCGCGGGGCGTGCGGGTTCGCGGCCATCCGGGCCCACGCCCGCTCGCTCACCGAGATCGCGGAGACGCCGGCCGGACCGCCCATCGCCTTCTGCGCCCCGATGACGCACAGGTCGACTCCCCACGCGTCCGGCAGCACCGGCTCGGCGCCGACGGAGGCCACCGCGTCCAGGTAGAAGAGCGCGCCGTGCTCACGGGCGACCTCGCCGATCGCGGCGACGGGGTTCGTGTTGCCGGTCGCCGCCTCCGCGTGCACCAGGGAGACGAAGTCGATGGCCGGGTGCTCGGCGAAGGCGTCCCGGATCTGCTCGGCGGTGACCGCCGTGTGGAAGGGCACGGCCAGGTCGACGACGGTCGCCCCGCAGTCCCGCAGCCAGTCGCCGAAGGTCTGCCCGTACGGGCCGGTGATCACGTTCAGGGCGGTCGTCCCGGGACCGGCGGCCCCGCGGATCGCCCCCTCCAGCGGCAGCAGCGCCTCGCCCTGGGTGATCACCACGTCCTGCTCCGTGGAGAGCAGCCGGGCCACCCGGTCCTCGATCGACGCGAAGCGCGCCGCGGTCAACGGGGCCAGATCCAGAAACGGGTGCGTCACAGGGTGCTCTCTTCGCTCACTGGGGTAGATGGTGTCCAGGGTGGGCCGACACGGGTCGACGTACGTCGAGCGTAATCGGCGCGTCCGGCAGCACCGTCCGACGATCCCCGCCCCCGGAGTCCGAGCGCATCTGCAGCCCCGCACCGATGACTTCTGAGGCCGAACGGCTCAGTGACCATCGGATTGGTTTGAGTAAGTCAAACATTTCCTTATAATCGGATGCCTACGTTCCCCACAGGAGGTCTCCCCGTGAACTCGGTCCTCGCACGCCGGACCCGCATCCTGGCCGCCACCACCGCCGCGGCCGGACTGTTGCTCGTGGCCGGTTGCACCTCGACCGACGGCGGCGGCAGCGGCACCAAGACGGCCGCCGGCGGGGTCGAGCTGGTCAAGGCGGGGCAGCTGACGACCTGCACCCACCTCCCGTACCCGCCGTTCCAGTCGGAGATCGACGGCAAGGTGCAGGGCTTCGACGTCGCGCTGATCGACCTCGTCGCCAAGGACCTGGGCGTGAAGCAGGACATCCTCGACACCCCGTTCGAGAACTTCAAGACGGGCGCTTTCCTGAACTCCGGCGAGTGCGACCTCGCCGCCGCCGGTATGACGATCACCGACGAGCGCAAGAAGAACGTCGACTTCTCCGACCCGTACTTCGACGCCACCCAGGCCGTCCTCGCCGACAAGGGCGCCGGGATCAGCTCCTTCGCGGACCTCAAGGGCAAGAAGGTCGGCGCCCAGGCGCAGACCACCGGAGAGGACTACGCCAAGAGCCAGGGCCTCGACCCGGTCTCCTTCGAGTCCTCCGACGCCGTCCTCAACGGACTGCGCTCCGGCCAGGTGGACGCCGTCGTCATCGACTACCCGGTCGTCCAGGGCTGGCTGAAGGACAAGGCCAACGCCGACGCCTTCGAGGTCGCGGACAACATCAACACCGGTGAGCAGTACGGCTTCACGGTCAAGAAGGGCAACACCAAGCTCCTCGCCGCCATCAACAAGGCGCTCTCCGAGGCCAGGTCCGACGGGACGTACCGCGAGCTGTACGAGAAGTGGATCGGTCCGTACGACGAGAGCGCCGCCTCCGCCTCCCCGTCCGCGTCCTGATCGATGGCCGACACGGATGCGGTGGTCCAGCCCCGGAAGAAGGGGCTGACCCGGCGGCAGAAGCGCAGTCTGTCGCGCGGCGCGCAGTACGCCGTCTTCGTCGCCGCCGTGATCGCCTTCGCGGTCTCGGCGGACTGGGGACGGCTGAAGAACCAGTTCGCGCAGGCGGACATCGCCGAGCAGATGTTCCCGGACGTCATCACGCTGGCGCTGAAGAACACCGTGCTCTACACCCTGTCCGGCTTCGCCGTCGGCCTGGTGCTCGGCATGGTGATCGCCCTGATGCGGTTGTCGTCGGTCGGTCCGTACCGCTGGTTCGCCGGCGTGTACATCGAGATCTTCCGCGGTCTGCCCGCCCTGCTGATCTTCATCTTCATCGGGGTCGCCGTCCCGCTGGCCTTCCCGGGCACGGAGATCGTCGGCGGCACCTACGGCAAGGTCGCCCTGGCGCTGGGCCTGGTCGCGGCGGCGTACATGGCGGAGACGATCCGCGCGGGCATCCAGGCCGTCCCCAAGGGGCAGATGGAGGCGGCCCGTTCGCTGGGGTTCTCGCCCGCCCGCGCGATGGTCTCCATCATCATCCCGCAGGCGTTCCGGATCATCCTCCCGCCGCTCACCAACGAACTCGTCCTCCTCTTCAAGGACTCCTCGCTGGTGCTGTTCCTCGGGGTCACCCTGGAGGAGCGCGAACTGTCCAAGTACGGGCGGGACCTGGCCAGCACCACCGCCAACTCCACGCCGATCCTGGTCGCCGGCCTGTGCTACCTGCTGGTCACCATCCCGCTCGGCTTCGTCGTGCGCCGTATGGAGGCGAAGGCCCAGGAGGCCGTGAAATGACCGCGAAGACGCTGGGCGGACCCCCCGAGATCCAGGTCCGCGCCCTGTACAAGTCGTTCGGCGACAACGAGGTCCTCAAGGGCATCGACCTGGAGATCGGCCGCGGCGAGGTCGTCTGCGTCATCGGCCCGTCCGGCTCCGGCAAGTCGACCCTGCTGCGCTGCGTGAACCTTCTGGAGGAACCCACGAAGGGCCAGGTCTTCGTCGGCGGCACCGAGCTGACGGACCCCGACGTCGACATCGACGCCGTACGCCGCCGCATCGGCATGGTCTTCCAGCAGTTCAACCTCTTCCCGCACCTCACGGTCACCGAGAACCTCACGCTCCCGCAGCGCCGGGTCCTCAGGCGGGGCAAGGCGGAGGCGGCGCGGGTGGCCGCCGAGAACCTGGGACGGGTCGGTCTCGCCGAGAAGGCGGACGCCTACCCCTCCTCCCTCTCCGGCGGCCAGCAGCAGCGCGTGGCGATCGCCCGCTCCCTGTCCATGGGCCCCGAGGTCATGCTGTTCGACGAGCCGACGTCGGCACTGGACCCGGAACTGGTGGGCGACGTCCTGGCGGTGATGCGCAGGCTCGCGGAGGAGGGCATGACGATGATGGTCGTCACCCATGAGATGACCTTCGCCCGCGAGGTCGCCGACCGGGTCGTCTTCATGGACGGCGGCGTGATCGTCGAGGACGGCACCCCCGCCCGGGTCATCGGCGCGCCCCGGCACGAGCGCACCCGCCACTTCCTGTCCCGTCTCCTCGACCCCGCGATGGCGGAGGTCGAGGAGGAGACGTCGGACCAGGTGGGCGGAAGCGACTGAAAAGGGCATACGCGCTTCTGTCGCCCAGAGTGCTCCACCCGTCATCATTCGGGGCATGACGACTCTCGACGACGCGGGCGGCCCCGGCGCCGGCCCGCGACCGGCCCCGCTGCCGGAGGACTGGGACCGCTGTCTGGCCGTGGCGGCGCACCCCGACGACATCGAGTACGGGACGGCGTCCGCCGTGGCCCGCTGGACGGCGGCGGGCAAGCGGGTCACATATCTGCTGGCCACCCGTGGCGAGGCCGGCATCGACGGACTCCACCCGGACGAGGCCGGCCCGCTGCGCGAGGCGGAGGAACGGGCCGGGGCCCGCGAAGTGGGCGTGGACGTGGTCGAGTTCCTCGACCACCGGGACGGGACGATCGAGTACGGGCCCGCCCTGCGCCGCGACATCGTGCGGGCGATCCGGCGGCACCGGCCGGAGGTCGTGGTGACCGGGGCGTACACGGTGCGGATGGTCGCCGGAGTGGTGAACCAGGCGGACCACCGGGTCGTCGGGCTCGCCGCGCTCGACGCGGCACGCGACGCGGGCAACCGGTGGATCTTCCCCGAACTCGCCGACGAGGGACTCGAACCGTGGGGCGGGGTCCGCTTCGTGGCCTTCGCCGGGGCCGAGCACCCGACCCACGGTGTGGACGTCACCGGCGAACCGCTGGAGCGGGGCATCGCCTCCCTGGCCGCCCACGCCGAGTACACCAAGGGCCTGGGCGGCCAGGGCTTCGAACCCCGCCCCTTCCTGACCTGGGCGGCCCACCGGGGCGGCCAGGCCCTCGGCGTCGAGGCGGCGGTGCTCTTCGACGTCCACGCCCTTGGCTTCGAGGGTCCGCCGCCGTGGGAGAGGTGACGCCTCCGCGCGTCCGGGGTGCGGGTCGTTCGGCGGGTGCGGGTGGGTGTGGGCTTGTCGCGCAGTTCCCCGCGCCCCTGAAGGGATCGGGCCTGCGGCCCGCCCCTTCATGAAAAGCCCGGGGCGCAGCCCCGG
>NZ_LIRK01000928.1 GCF_001419765.1 Streptomyces torulosus | reverse complement strand
GATGACCTTCTGGTGGCGGCGTTGCAGGGAGCAGTCGCGGGTGCCGAGGGCCCAGACGGTGCCGTGGGTGTCGGCGAGGATCTGCACCTCGACATGGCGGCCGTCCTCGACGTACGGCTCGATGAACACCTCGCCGTCGCCGAAGGCGCTCGTGGCCTCGGCGCGGGCGCCCTCCAGGGCGGCTTCGAGTTCGTCGAGGCGGCGCACGACGCGCATGCCGCGCCCGCCGCCGCCCGCGGCGGCCTTCACCAGGACCGGGAGGTCGGCCTCGGTGACCTCGGTGAGGGGGGCGAGGCCCATGAGCTGTTTGGCGCGGGTCTTCGACGCCATGGCCTCGATCGCCTCGGGGGGCGGGCCGATCCAGGTGAGGCCGGCGTCGAGGACGGCGCGGGCGAAGTCGGCGTTCTCGGAGAGGAAGCCGTAGCCGGGGTGGACGGCGTCGGCGCCGGCGGCGAGGGCGGCCTTCACCACGAGGTCGCCGCGCAGGTAGGTGTCGGCGGGGGCCGCGCCCGGGAGGCGTACGGCCTGGTCGGCGACGCGTGTGTGCAGGGCGGTGTCGTCGGCGTCGGAGTGCACGGCGACGGTGCGGATGCCCAGCTCACGGCAGGTGCGGAAGATCCGGCAGGCGATCTCGCCCCGGTTGGCGACGAGCACTGAAGTGATCACGTGGTCCCTCACATCCGGAAGACGCCGAAGCCGCCGCGGGCGCCCTCGTAGGGGGCGGTGTGGATGGCCGACAGACACAGGCCGAGGACGGTGCGGGTGTCGCGCGGGTCGATGACGCCGTCGTCGTACAGCCGCCCGGACAGGAACATGGGCAGCGACTCGGACTCGATCTGCTGCTCCACCATGGCGCGCAGGGCGGCGTCGGCGTCCTCGTCGTACGGGTGTCCCTTGGCGGCGGCCGACTGGCGGGCGACGATCGACAGGACACCCGCGAGCTGCTGCGGGCCCATGACGGCGGACTTGGCGCTGGGCCAGGCGAAGAGGAAGCGGGGGTCGTAGGCGCGGCCGCACATGCCGTAGTGGCCGGCGCCGTAGGAGGCGCCCAGCAGGACCGACAGATGCGGGACCTTCGAGTTGCTGACCGCGTTGATCATCATCGCGCCGTGCTTGATGATGCCGCCCTGCTCGTACTCCTTGCCGACCATGTAGCCGGTGGTGTTGTGGAGGAACAGCAGCGGGATGTCGCGCTGGTTGGCGAGCTGGATGAACTGGGCGGCCTTCTGCGACTCCGCGCTGAACAGGACCCCCTGGGCGTTGGCGAGGATGCCGACGGGATAGCCGTGCAGGGCGGCCCAGCCGGTGGTGAGGCTGGGGCCGTAGAGGGGCTTGAACTCGTCGAAGTCGGAGCCGTCGACGATCCGGGCGATGACCTCGCGGGGGTCGAAGGGCACCTTCGGGTCGGCCGGGACGATGCCCAGCAGATCCTCCGCGTCGTACTTCGGGGGCTCGGCGGGTCCGGGGTCGGGGTGGGCCTTGCGGTGGTTGAGGCGGGCGACGACACGGCGGGCCTGGCGCAGGGCGTCGTGCTCGTCGACGGCGAACTGGTCGGCGAGGCCCGACACGCGCGCGTGCATCTCGGCGCCGCCGAGGGACTCGTCGTCGCTCTCCTCGCCGGTGGCCATCTTCACCAGTGGCGGGCCGCCGAGGAACACCTTCGCCCGCTCCTTGACCATGATCACGTGGTCGGACATGCCGGGGACGTAGGCGCCGCCCGCGGTGGAGTTGCCGAAGACGACGGCGATGGTGGGGATGCCGGCGGCGGACAGCCGGGTGAGGTCGCGGAAGATGGCGCCGCCCGGGATGAAGATCTCCTTCTGGGAGGGCAGGTCGGCGCCGCCGGACTCGACGAGGCTGATGCAGGGCAGCCGGTTGGCGAGGGCGATGTCGTTGGCGCGCAGGGCCTTCTTCAGGGACCAGGGGTTGGAGGCGCCGCCGCGTACGGTCGGGTCGTTGGCGGTGATCAGGCACTCCACGCCCTCGACGACACCGATGCCGGTGACGAGGGAGGCGCCCACCGTGTACTCGCTGCCCCAGGCGGCCAGCGGGGACAGCTCCAGGAAGGGCGTGTCCGGGTCGAGAAGCAGTTCGACGCGTTCGCGGGCGAGGAGCTTGCCGCGGCCCCGGTGCCGGGCGACGTACTTCTCGCCGCCGCCCGCGAGGGCCTTGGCGTGCTCGGCGTCGAGTTCGGCGAGCTTGGCGAGCATGGCCTCGCGGTTCGCGGTGTGGTCGGGGCCGCCCGGGTCGAGGGCGGAGGCGAGGACGGTCACCGGTGCGCCTCCGGCGGGGCGGGGTGGGCCTTCGGC
>NZ_LIRK01000927.1 GCF_001419765.1 Streptomyces torulosus | reverse complement strand
GGAGGTCCGGGGCGGTGAGGGGGACGACGGTGGGGTGCAGGGCGGTGGAGTCGTACGCCTCGCAGAGGATCAGGAGGACGGCGACGGCCGCGCCCGACGCGCCCACCAGGGACGCCCGTACGCCCCATGGGTCCGGCCGGTAGCGGGTCCGGGGCGAGCGGCGGCCGCCCAGACGCAGGCCCGCGAGGGCGGCGGCCAGGCCGGTGAGCAGGACGGGGAGACCGTAGGTGCCGCCGGCCGCGGTCAGTACGCCGTACGTTCCCGCGCAGACGCCCAGCAGTCCGCCGAGGGTCAGTGCGGCCGTCGTGCGGCGGACGCGGGCCGGGACCTCGGCGGTGCGGCCGTACCCGCGTGAGTCCATCGCGGCGGCCAGGGCCACCGACCGTTCCAACGCGCCCTCCAGCACCGGCAGTCCGACCTGGAGCAGTCCGCGGATGCCCCGGTCGGGGCGCCCGCGCAGCCGCCGGGCGGCCCGCAACCGCTGTACGTCCGCCACCAGATGCGGGGCGAACGTCATCGCCACCACCACCGCCACGCCCGCCTCGTACAGCGCGCCCGGCAGCGACTTCAGCAGCCGGGCCGGATTGGCGAGGGCGTTCGCGGCACCCACGCAGATCAGGAGCGCGGCCAGGCGCAGCCCGTCGTACAGCGCGAACAGCACGCCCTCCGCGGTCACCCGGCCGCCCAGGCGGATGCCCTGTGCCCAGTCGGGCAGCGGGACTTCGGGGAGCGTGAGGAGGGTGTGCGTGCCGGGGACGGGCGAGCCCAGCACCACGGCGAAGGCCAGCCGGATGACCAGCACCGCCAGGCCGAGCTTCACGAACGCGGTGTACGAACGGGCCCACGGGGCGTCCGTGCGGTGCGTCGCCACGACATACCCCGCCACGGCTATGAGGAGGGCCAGGAGGAGGGGGTTGGTGGTGCGCGACGCGGCGGTACCGAGCCCGAGGGCCCAGAGCCACCAGGCGAGGGGGTGCAGGTGGTGGGTCCGGTGTCCGTGGTGCGGGGGATACGGCGGGTGCGCGGTCGGCGTGCGGTGCAGGGGGTGCGTGCTCTGCGCACGGTGTCTGCGGTGCCTGCGGTGCGGGGAGTCCGTGGGGCGCCTGCCCTGCGTGTCCCCCGCACCGCGGGCCGACGGTCCGTGGCTAGGCACGGCGGCGTCGCCTGGCCTGCCACACCGCCGCCGCGCCGAGCACCGCGACGGCGCCGACACCGACGAACAGCCCGACGGACGGGCCCTTCTCGTCGGACGTGCGGGCGTTGTCGGAGGCGGCCGAGTCGTCGGACGCGCCGGAGGTGTCGGACGCGTCGGAGGTGTCGGACGCGTCGGGACCGTCGTCGGCGATCGCCTCCCCGCATCCCTTCCGGGGGTACCCGGCGATCGAGCAGAGCAGCGCGTTCGTGTCGTACCGGAGCGGCTTCGCCACGGCGGCAAGCGCATCGGCGGTGGTCGCGTCCGACGGCACGCGTGCACAGGCCGTGCGCGCCGGCGGGGGCGTCTCACCCGTCGGCGCGTCCACGGCGGTGCCGAAGTCGAGGACGAGCGCGATCCGCTTCTGCCCGTCACGGGCGGCCGTACCCGAGCAGATGGCGTCGAAGCGGGCGGCCCCGCGCGGCTCGGCGGCGTCGTCGGAGTCCTCACTGACGGCGAACCGGAAGCCCTGGACGTCCCCGTCCGAGGGCCGCGCCGTCGACGGCCCCTGCGTCGCGTACACCCAGCCGGAGCCGTTCGCCCCCCGGTCCCAGAAGGACCAGTACCGGTAGGCCGCGGCATGGGCCGGCCCGCCGAGCCCCACCAGCGCGCACAGCAGAAGCAGGGTCGCCGCCGACGCGGCCGTGACGCGCCCGCCGGTGCGGGTCATGTCCGTCGCCGCTTCCGGGTGAGGCGCGTCAGAGCGGCCCCGGCGAGCGCGGCGAGTCCGAGTCCGGCGCCCAACACCACTCCGGTCGCGATGCCGCCGTCGTCCCCGCCGCCGTCGGCGGTGTCGTCGCTCGGCACGCTCGAATAATCGGCCACGTCCCGCGCCGGGCCGGTCTCGGTCAGCTGCGCCACGAGGTCCGCGCCACCGAAGTCGCGCGGGTCGGTGCCGGCGGCGTGCGCGGCGAGGATGAGCTGGGCGTACGCGGCGGGGCCGGACTTCGCCGCCCAGGGGCCGTAGTTCTTCTCCAGCCAGGCGAGCGGCTTCGCGGTGGCGTCCGTGTCCCCGGCGGCGGCCAGCGCCACGACCGCGTCGGCGGTGTTGCCGAGGTCGGGCTGGTCCTCGGCGCCCGCGAGGGCGGACTTCAGGTAGCCGGCGGAGGTGAGGGCCCCGGCGAGGTACACGGCACCGTTGTGGGCCGCGTCCTCGGGCGAGGTACCACCGGCACACTCGGCGGCGCCCCCGGTCGTCCCGGAGCTGCCGGAGTTACCGGAGTCCCCGTTCTCACCCGAGTCCCCGTTCTCACCCGAGTCCCCGGTCTTCCCGGTGTCGACGACGAACCCTTCTCCCAGGCTGCCGAGCACGGCGGCGGCCGTGGCGTCGGCGTTGGCGGCGAGCCCGCCCTTCTTGTCGGGCTGGTAGGCGAAGGCGCCGCTGCCCTCGGTGCCGGCGGCGCAGGGGAGGGCGAGGGCGCGCAGGGCGTCGTAGGGGGAGTGGCCGGCCTTCTTCTGCCCGTCGGGCGCCTCGCCCACGGCGGCCAGCGCGCCGATGACGACGGACGTGGAGTTCGCGTCGCTGGGCCCGCCGGCGGTGAAGCCCCAACCGCCGTCGTCGTTCTGGTTGTCCTTCAGCCAGCCGACGGCCCGCTCGGCCTGCGCGTCGTGCCCGCCGACGGCGGCGAGCGCCTGCACCGCGGCGGCCGTGCTGTTGGTGTCGACGGCGGTCTTGGCGTCGCACTGGGCGGTGGGGTCGGGCCGGTACGCCGCGAACGCCCCGTTGGCGCACTGCTGGCCGAGCAGCCAGTCGACGGCGCCGGCGCCGGGCTTCTCATCCACGGCGTCGAGGGCGACCAGCGTGAGCGACTGCCGCCAGACGCCGTCGTACTTGGGGTCCGTCGACCCGTACAGACCGGTGGGTATCGCCTGTGACGGCGACGCGGACGGCGCGTTGGGGGCGGTGTCGTCGGCGAGGGCGGCCGGTGCGAAACCGGTACCGAGTCCGGTGCCGACCCCGGCTGTGGCGGCCAGTACGGCGACGACCGCGGCGCTGCGGCGGACATTCATGATCGGCGGTGCCTCTCCCTGACGGGAGCCGGGCGCCACGGCGCGACGCCGGGCGGCTCGGCTCCGTATTCCTCGACGGTGCCGTGCACCGGCGGACGCCGGTGACGCGAGCCGGTCACAGTTCCGCACAGGGCAGTCCGACTCGCCGATCGCGCGGACGGCTTCGGCTCACGGTTGCGGGTCAGCGCCGGATTTGCACCGGCTTCCCCCTGTACGGGCGTGACGACCCGGCCACTCTACCTGCCGGTAGGCAACAGCCCGAGGGCCACCTGCGCCGGAGGGTAGGTTCACAAACATGCGGACGGGGAGACTGCTGGGCGCGGGGCGCACGGCGGACGTGTACGAGATGGCGGACGACGCGACCGGGGACGGCCCGCCCGGGGAGGTCGTCCACGAGGCCGGTGTTCACGGAACCTGGGTGCTGCGCCGGTACCGGGACGGCTGGGGTGACGCGCGAGCCGAAGCCGAGGTCATGGAGCACGTACGCGTTCACGGCTACCCGGCCCCACGCGTTCGCACAGCCACCCGTACCGACCTGGTCCTCGAACGCCTTTCGGGCCCGACCATGCTGGAGGCGATCGCCGCGGGTGCCCTCCCGCCGGCGGAGGCCAGCGCCGAACTGGCCCGCCTTCTCCACGCGCTGCACGCGCTCCCGCCCCGCCGCTCCACCGACCCGCGTCCTCCACCTCGACCTGCACCCCGAGAACGTCCTCCTCACCCCGGACGGCCCCCGCGTCATCGACTGGGCCAACGCCGAGGAGGGCCCGCCCGGCCTCGACTGGGGCATGTCGGCGGTCATCCTCGCCCAGGTCGCGGCGGACAGGGCCGACCCCCGCGCCCCGCTGGCCCACGCGGCACTCACCGGCCTCCTCACCCACCAACCGCCCAACGCCCCCTCAGCTCTCACGGAGGAGGGCCTGACGGAGGCGATCATCCGCCGGTCGAAGAACCCGACGATGAGCGCGCGAGAAATACGACTCCTCGATCGGACCCGGGAGTTGGTCCGTTCGGCCGGCGCCCGCTGAGGCGAAGTACGGCGACGCTCGGTCTCACGCCGCCACGTACGTCACCGGGTCGGTCCCCGGTACCGCCTCCGCTCGGCCCTGTTTCACCAGGCGGCGCAGGTGGGCCTCCGCCTCGGCGACGGCGATGTTCCGCGAGCTGTAGGGGATCTGGGACCAGGGGCGGTTCCACTCCATGCGTTCGGCGAGCTGCCACGGCGTGAGCGGGGTGGTGAGGAGGGAGCGCAGGTCGGTCAGGCGGGACTCGTGGTGCGTGAGCAGCTCCCGTACGCGGGCCGAGGCGTCGGTGAACGTGTACTGGTGGGCCGGGAGGACCTCGGCCGGGCCCAGCCGGGCGACGCGTTCGAGGGAGTCGAGGTAGTCGCC
>NZ_LIRK01000926.1 GCF_001419765.1 Streptomyces torulosus | reverse complement strand
GCCTTTGTTAGGACCTCTTAGAGGTCGTCTCGATTGGCACGTGGGGCCTGGGCTGATGGCTCTGTGGCCCAGGTTCGCCGACCTGCCATGATCATCTCAACGTGTTGCATGGTGGGAGGCAAGAGATGGTGACACCGCTGCCCGATGGGCTGGCTACGCCAGCACTCGTCGTCGATCCGGACGTTCTGGACAGAAACATCTCGCGGATGGCTGAGGCTTCGCGGTTCCAAGGGTTCGCTCTGCGTCCGCATGCCAAGAGCCACAAGTGCGCGCAGATCGCCGACCGTCAGCTTCAGGCTGGCGCGCGCGGGCTGTCGGTGGCCACGATCAGCGAGGCCGAGGCATTCGCCCGGGTCGGCGTGGATGACCTGTTCATCGCTTATCCCGTGTGGCTCGATGCCGACAAGACGCAGCGGCTGCGCCGGTTGGCGGACTGCGTTGCCCTGAGAATCGGTGTCGAGTCGGTCGAAGGTGCGCAGCGGCTGGGGAGAGCCGTGCGCGGCAGCGCCCGGCCGGTCGAGGTGCTGGTCGAAGTCGACAGCGGAAGCCATCGCACGGGAGTACAGCCTCACGCTGCTGGTGAAGTCGGGAAGGCTACGGCCGACGCGGGACTGGATGTTGCCGGCGTGTTCACGTTCCCGGGACACGGCTACGGGCACGACGCGCAGGCGCGCGAGCGTGCCGCACGGGACGAGGAGCGAACTTTGGGCGAGGCCGCACAGGCGCTGCGGGACCTTGGGATCGAAGTCCGTGTGGTCAGCGGCGGGTCGACTCCGACTGTGGGGCAGTGGCAGCCGGGTGCGGTGAACGAGTTGCGGCCCGGTGTCTACGTCTTCAATGACGCCACCCAGCTGGCCATCGGCACCTGCGGGGTGGAGGATCTCGCACTGGTTGCCGCGGCGACGGTGATCAGCGTTCCGGCCCCGGACCGCTTTGTGCTTGATGTCGGTAGCAAGGTCCTCGGCTCCGACCGGTCGTCTTGGGTGATGGGCCACGGCTACCTGCCCCAGTTCCCGCAGGGAACCATCACCGGATTGTGGGAGCACCATGCCGTAGTCCGGCTTCCCGAAGGGGTGCGGGGGCCATGCCTCGGGTCGGTGGTCGCTGTGATCCCCAACCACATATGTACGCCGGTGAATCTCGCCGATGAGCTGCTGGTCGTCCGAGATCGCGAGGTGATCGACCGCTGGCAGGTAACGGCACGAGGTGCCAATACCTGAGCATCGTCTCAGGCCGGGAGCCGGCGGTAGCAGATCAGAGTTGCGGCGATCCCAGCGAAGGCAAGGAAGTGTTCAGCCTTGCGCTCGTAACGACGATGAAGGCGACGGCAGCCGGCCAGCCAGGCCACCGTCCGCTCCACGGTCCACCGGTGGCGGCCCAGCCGCTGCGAGGACTCGATCCCCTTGCGCGCGATGCGCGGGACGATGTTCCGGCTGCGGAGCCACCGTCGCAGGTAGTCGTAGTCGTACCCCTTGTCGGCGTGGAGCTTGGCGGGCCGTCGCCGACGTGGTCCACGGCGAGAGCGGATCGGCGGGATACCCCGTACCAGGGGTTCCACTCCCAGGCTGTCATGTGTGTTCGCAGCAGAGATGCCGATCGAGAGGGGCAGACCGGACCGCTCGGTGATCAGGTGGACCTTCGAGCCTTTCTTGCCGCGATCTACGGGATTCGGACCCGTAAGGTCCCCCCTTTACTGCCCGCATGTTCACCGAGTCAACGGCACACCGCGACCAGTTCAACTCGCCCAGGGCGCCGAGCTCATCCAGCACCAGGCGGTGAAGCTTGCCCCATACCCGGGCCTGGCTCCACTCCGCGAACCGCCGGTGCGCGGTCGCCCCAGACGGGCCGAAGCCCGACGGCAGCTGGCGCCACGTACATCCCGTCGTGGCCACGAAGACGATGGCCGCCAGCACATGCCGGTCCCCATACCTGCGTCGACCCCCACCCTGGGGTCGCACCGGAGCGGCCGGCACCACTCGCTGAAACAACTCCCACAACCCGTCCGGTACCAGACGCTCCACCATCGCCATCACGGCCGCCAGCCTAGTGATCACGCCAGTTGAGACGATCTCTTAGGTACCTACCGGGTCGGCGGGCGCCCACGCACGAAGTCGATCCTCACAGCATCGTCCGCGTCTCGGAAAGGGCCAGCCGCGCTGTCATGGTGTCCGGCCCTCCGTCGCCCAGCCGACCCTAGCTGGAGGGTCCAGCGCTTCCCGGCTCTTCTCACCACTACGTGTCGCTTGGCAGCCGGCGCGCCTGGGTGGAAGCTGCATCACTTGGCAGGTGGGGCTGCTCGCGGCGGGGTCGGCCGGCGGGGGCTGAACGCTGCTCGCCGCTCCTGACTCCGACGAGTCGGACGCAGCACGGCATCTCAGCAGCCGCTGAGCCTTCCGAACCGGGCCACGCAGTGCCAGACCTTCTTGAGATCTTGGAGAGCGTAGCGACCTGTGCGGGCAGCGTCTCCGATTAGCCGCGGAGTGAGCCAGTCACCTGGAGCGATCGCGGCCCCCAGGTCCACGTACTCCTTGCCGCGATAGTGCGGATGACGACGCAGTTCAGCAACACTGAGCCGGAAACCGGGATGCCACTCGACTGGGCACGGCAGGCATTCTGCTGCGTATTCGACCGCCGTACCGCGATAGCTGGGATCCAGCACCAGCGCTTCCACGTCACGGTCAAACCTGACAGGCCCATGGACCTGTGCCTCTATGTGACCGTCCAGGGGATCCGTGTCCGCTGCCTCGGCAAGCTCGACCAGTGCGCATCGATCGGCGATGCCGAACTCAGACGGCTCGGCGGAGCTGTCCGGGTAGCAGAAAGTAGCGCGCGTGAGAGTCTCAGGCGTGAGCCTGAAGTACGAGGAGCCGAATCGCGGAGCAGCGCCGAACGCCTCACGGCGGTGGTTCAACGCGCCGTAGACGGGGCGCTCGTCAGGGGCGGCTTCGTCATACGCTCCAGCGAAGATACGGCTCTCCCAGCGCCATCGGTCTCCGCCCGGGTGAGCGGTCAGTCCGCCGTTACTCGTCCCTGTGGCGAACTGTGACTTGTAGACACCGTCGTCAGCCATCTGAACCAGGATGGGACGGTTCCTCTCAGCTCGATCAGGATGAAAGTGCATCGTCACCCGTAGGTCTGGAGGGAGGGGCGTACCTCTGGAAGAAGCAGCGACATGACGCAGAGCCCTCTCCTGAAGCGAGACGTCGATCTCAGGAGCCATGCGTGGAGTCTGCACAAGTCACAGGTACCAACGCATCTCAATATGGCCACTACTGCCCCGCAAGTCCCGTCACTTAGTGGTCGACTCCGTAAGTCCTTCGGGGGTTGACGTCGGAGGCAGTTCTGTGTCCGGCGTCTGCTCAGATGTCGGGGGCGGCGAGGTGGAGATGGCAGGCACAGTCGAGTGCGTCTGCGGGGGTGCCCGTGGCGCTGCCGCTGGGCAGCAGGGAGTCCTCGTAGTGGTCACCGCCGGCGTGGTAGAGGGCGAAGCCCCACCTGCCGACCGCGCCGGTGTAGCGCAGTCGCATCAGTTTGACCCGTTCGCCGTCGGCCAGTTCGGCCTCCACATAGGCGAAGGCTCCCCGGTGGCGGATGTGTAGCCGCTCCCAGCTGCGGCCAGGCGGTGCGGGCGCGCTCACCGAGGCGCGCCTCCACCGAGACGGGTGTGTTCCGAAGGCGTGGGCATGTCGGTCATCCTGCCCGAGGGGCCGGTTGCCGGATGCGGCAGACTTCGGCCTGTCATGATCCACTTCTGTCGATCGGCCTGCCTTGCCCGTTACCGCCGCCCGCCCGATAGTCCTGCGCGCCGCCGAGCGCGAGCGACTGAAGAAGATGGCCTACGGCCACAAGACCGAGCACCGGCTGCGGATGCGCGCGCAGGTGGTACTGCACGCCGCACGCGAACGCTCCAACGCGCGCATCGCCCGTGAGACGGGGCTGCATCTGGACACGGTCCGCTGCTGGCGTGGCCGGTTCGTCGAGCACGGTCCGGCCGGTCTGTCCGACCGCGAGCGGTCAGGGCGGCCTCCGTCGTTCACCGCGTTGCAGGTGGCCCAGGTCAAGGCCCTGGCCTGCCGGCTGCCAGCCGAGAGCGGCGTGCCGCTGGCGCGCTGGTCGTGCCCGGAACTGGCCCGTGAGGTCGTCGCCCAGGCGATCGCCTGCTCGGTCTCCGCCTCCACCGTGCGCCGCTGGCTCACCGACGACGCGCTCAAGCCCTGGCAGCACCAGTCCTGGATCTTCATCACCGACCCCGGCTTCCGGACCAAGGCCGAGCGGGTGCTCGGCTTGTACGCCCGCACCTGGCGAGGCGTCCGGCTCGGCGAGGACGAGTACGTCATCAGCGCGGACGAGAAGACCTCCATCCAGGCCCGCTGCCGCTGCCACCCCACCCTCGCCCCCGGCCAGGCCCGCGCGATGCGCGTCAACCGCACCGAGCCACGCACCGGCATCGACCCGTTCATGAACCTGGTCGCCCAGGTCATGAGCACCGAGCCCTACGCCAGCGCGAAGCGCGTGTTCTGGATCGTGGACAACGGCTCCTCCCACCGCGGCAAGAAGGCCGCCGCCTTCCCCAACGCGGTGATGGTCCACACCCCCGTGCATGCTTCGTGGTTGAACCAGGTGGAGATCTACTTCTCCGTCGTACAGCGCAAGGTCGTCTCACCCGACGACTTCACCGACCTCGCCCAGGTCGCCGACCGGCTTGGGGCCTTCGAAGACCGCTACAACGCCACAGCACAGCCGTTCCAGTGGAAGTTCACCACCTCCGACCTGGACGATCTGCTGGCCAGGCTCGACCGGCACACCACCGATCACCACGAAGAATCCTCCGCCGAGCCAGCTACATGATCAACCCCCGAAGGACTTACGGAGCCGACCGCTAAGGCACCAGATTTCGCATCACCGCACCCGGCAGCGAAGCATTGCCCGCCGCCGCCTTCGCCACATGACCGTCATCGTCGGCGAGCAACTCCACGATCACCTGGGGCGGGAGGGCCGGATGGCCCGCGGCAATGGGCCTCGCCTGGCCGTCCGTCAGGCAGGCGAGCAGGGCCCGCGGGGTCGCGTGGGGGTGGGCGGCGATTTCGCGGAACGCCTGGTGCACCGGCGGACAGTCGTGGGCGAGGTGTTCCAGGAGTGCCCCGGACGCGTCCGGGTTGGCCGCCACCGCCGCCAGGACCTGGACTCCGTGCCGGTCGACCATGGCCCGCAGTCGCGCCTCGGAGAGGCCGGGGTGCGGGGCGATGCTCTTGAGCACCTTCGCGTCGGGGTCGGTGGCGAGGGCGTCGCGTATCTCGGCGGGCAGGTCGCGGCGCAGGGCCACGAGCATCCGTACGGTCGAGTCGGTCGAGCAGGCCAGTCTCTCGACCTCGGCCGGGGACGCGGCCTCGACGCGGGGTAGCAGGGTGGGGCCGATTTTCTTGGTGGCGATGAAGCGAACGAGGACGTCGAGGGGCACGTTGGGGTTGTGCGCGAGTCGGCGCCGTACGTCCTGGCATTCGTCCTCGGCCAGTACGCGCATCAGGGCGTGGTCGCCGGCCGGCTTCTCGGCGAGGCAGGCCCGGATGCGCGCGTCGGGGTCCGTGGCGAGCCGTCGGCTCACCTCCGGGGGCAGGTCGGGGTGCTCGGCGAGGGCCAAGCGCAGGTTCTCCGACGGGTGGTCGGCGAAGGGGATCGCGGCCTCGATGGGGGTGGCGGGGTTGCTCAGGGCCCCGTGACGTACGGCGTACACGGCGGTCTCGTGCGTGCCGCCACAGACCTCGTACGGCCACACCTCGCAGCCGGTCTCCTCGACGCCGCAGACCGAGCACCGCTGTACGGGAGGCAGTCCCTTGTCGTCGAGGAGTGCCGCCAGTACGGCCGGTGGCGTTGCCTCGTTCCAGGCCGCGTACTTGCGGACCTCGGCGTTCGGATGCCCCGCGAGCCTCGTGGCCAGCGCCCGATCCGTCGTCCACAGGGCGAGTTCCCCCACCACCCGCACATCCGGACCGGCGGCGAGCGTCTCGACGACATCGGGCGGCAGGCCCACACACCGGGCCAGCCGCTGCCGACGCCAGAAATCCGGGTCCGCCACGAGGACCCGGCCCCACACCGGATCGCCGCGCCCCTCGCCGAGCAGCGCGAGAGCGGTGTCCGGATCGGCTGCCGGATCGACGTCGGCGACGGTCAGCCGGCCCTCGCACGCGAGCTGTGGGCCGCTCTCCGGGACGCGTACGTACAGCGCGAGCGCCTGCGCGTGGGTGAGGTCGGGGCGTTTGGCGAGGTCATCGGTGAAGTCGGCGTCGGTGTCGGCGACCGCGAGTTCGATCAGACGGTCGACGAGTTCGGGCGGAAGGGAGGCGTTGGCGGCAAGCCCGCTCAGGACATCGGCATGCTTCACAGGAGCATCGTGACCGCAACAGGCCCTGGCTTTCGGGCATTTATTGTCCCGCCGAATCGAAGCAGTGTGGACTCAGACATCGGCCTCAGACATCGGGCTCCAACTCGCGCAGAATCCCACCCGTCCGGGAACCGCCCCCGTCCTCCTC
>NZ_LIRK01000925.1 GCF_001419765.1 Streptomyces torulosus | reverse complement strand
CCGCCCCGTGGGCACCCGCACCGCAGGCCCCTCCCTCCCCGCCGACCTGTTGCCCCTCGCCGACGGCCGGGTCCGCGTCGCCGTCGTCCAGATCGACCGCACGGGCGCGATCAACGCGTGGAACGAGGACGCGGAGGAACTGTTCGGCTACGCCCCGGACCAGGTCATCGGCAAGCCGCTCACCGACCTCGCCGCCTGGCCGCACACCCCCGGCACCAGCACCGGGGTCGCGGAGGCCCTGCAACTCTCCCGATGGGAGGGCAGTTACGGCATCCGCGACGCGGGCGGCCGGGTGACCCCGGTGTACGCCTCCCACCTCCGGGTGCGCGACACGGCCGGCGAACCGTCCACGGTCTGCCTTCTCGTACGGGACCACGAGCGCGCCGTCCTGCAGACCCCGATCCGCGTCCCCACCGGCGATTCGAGCGGCTCCGGCGAGGGCGGCCAGGCCACGGACCCCTTCGAGGTCTTCATCGGCTCCCCCGCCCCGGACGACCTCGACGGCCTCCTGCAGCGCACGGTCGAGCGCGCCCGCGACATGCTCGACGGGGACTCCGCGTTCCTGCTCCTCGCCACCGACGACGAGACCGAGCTGGAGGTACGGGCCTCCACCGGCCTTCCCTCGGCCCGCCAGCGCTTCGCACGCGTCCCCGTGGAGGCCGGCCCCGGCCGCTACGGCTCGGCCCGCATGCCGGCCGTCCATGACGATCTCGCGGCCGTCCCCGGCGCGGTCCCCCTGCTCAGCGGCACGGGCATGCGCTCGGTCGTCACGGTCCCGCTGAAGGTGGAGGGCCGCCTCACCGGTTCCCTCGGTGTCGCCGCGGAGGCCGCGAGCCGCTATTCCAACGAGGAGGCCCTGCGCCTCCAGTTCGCCGCCGACCGCATCGCTCTCGCCGTCGAGTCTGCCCGCCTGGGTGAACTGGAGCGGCTGCGCCGCGGCTCCCTGTCGTTCCTCGTCGAGGCCTCCGACCTCCTCGCGGGCACCCTGGACCGCGATCAGACCCTGGCCCTGATGGCCCAGATGACGATCCCGACGCTCGCCACCTGGTGCGCGGTGTACACGATCGCCGACCAGGCCTCCGACCCGTACCTCTCGTACGTGCTCCACGAGGACGAGGACCTCATCGACGGCCTCAAGGCCCTCCTGTCCAAGATCGCGCCGCCCGAGCCGATCCCGACTCCGGGCGCCCGCGTCTGGACGGCCCCCGCGGAGGCGGCCCACCGCGCGGCGCTGCGCACCTCGATGCGCAGCCTGGGCCTCGGCGAACCGGCCACGGTCAGCTCGGGCATCGGCACGACCCTGGCGACGGCCTCGGCGGTGGGCGGGGAGACGGTCGTCCTGCCCCTGGTGGCCCGCAACCGCGTCATCGGCATGCTCACGCTCGGCAAGCCGACGGACGAGCACTTCCGCCAGGAGATCCTGGAGCTGGCGGAGGACCTGTCCCGCAGGGCCGCCCTGGCCCTGGACAACGCCCGCCTCTACTCGGAGCGCATGGCCATCAGCCAGTCCCTCCAGCGGAGCCTCCTCCCGCCGGAGCTTCCGGACATCGAGGGCGTCGAGGTCGAGGTCATCTACCGCGCGGCCGGCGAGGGCAACGAGGTGGGCGGCGACTTCTACGACCTCTTCCCGATCCGCGACGGCGCGTACGGCTTCGCCATCGGCGACGTCTGCGGTACGGGCCCGGAGGCCGCCGCGGTCACGGGCCTGGCTCGTCACGCCCTGCGCCTGCTGGCCCGCGAGGGCTACGGCGGCCCGGCCGTCCTCGAGCGCCTGAACTCCGCCATCATCGACGAGGGCGCCCGCAGCCGCTTCCTGACCCTCCTGTACGGCGAGTTGTGGCCTCAGGAGGACGGCAGCGCCGTCCTGAAGGTCGTCTGCGCCGGGCACCCACTCCCGCTCCGTCTGCGCCAGGACGGCACGGTGGAACCGGCCGCCGAACCGCAGCCCCTCCTCGGCGTCATGGAGGACCTGGAGCTGTACGAGCAGACGGTCACCCTCGATCCCGGTGACGTCCTCCTCTGTGTCACGGACGGCGTCACCGAACGCCGCGAGGGCACCCGCATGTTGGGCGACGACGGCCTGACGGAGGTCCTCACGACCTGTACGGGTCTCACGGCCGGCGCTGTCGCGGCCCGTGTGATGCGCGCGGTCGAGCGCTTCGCTTCGGACGCCCCGTCGGACGACATGGCCATCCTGGCGATGCGTGTTCCGGGCCTGCACAAGGACTGAGCGGGCGGCGATCGGAAAAGGGCATGAGAAAGGCCCCGCCCAGATGGGCGGGGCCTTTTGACTGAGCCCCCAAACGGAATCGAACCGTTGACCTTCTCCTTACCATGGAGACGCTCTGCCGACTGAGCTATAGGGGCTTGTCGCTTTCGAGGTTTCCCTCGCGGCAACGGAATAGATCATACCCCGAACGGAGCCGTGCTCCCAAACCCAGCTCGTGCGCCCGGCGGCCGTTCTCAGAACGCCGGCTGCAGCAGCCCGCCCAGCGCGTTGCAGGCGGACACCAGCCGGTGCAGTTCGCGCCGCGACATGTTCCCGCAGATGGGCAGCGCGAGCGTCTCGTCGGCGGCGCGTTCGGTCTCGGGGAGGCATATGTCCCGCCGGAACTCCGGCATACGGTGCACCGGCGTCTTCACCGGCACGCTGCACGCAACTCCCTTGGCCTTGATGGCCCGTGCGAACGCGTCCCGGTCCGGCCGCCCGTTGCCCGGCACCCGTACGACGTACTGCTGGAAGGTGTGCCCGTCGCATCCGGCCGGGGTCCGTACGCCTTTCAGCTTGGTGCTGAGGTACGCGGCGCGTTCCCTGCGCACTCCGACCTCGCTGTACGGCGCCTCGGACTCGCCTTGTTCCAGCACCAACAGGCCGTGCCGTTGCCCTACTTGGTGCAGTGTCGCGATGTCCGCCGACCGGCCGAAGCGGTGTACGGCGACGACCGCCACGGTCCGCGTGGTCACCGCGGCCTCGACGGCCGCCGCGTCCAGGCAGTACGACAGCGGGTCTATGTCCGCGAAGACCGGCACTGCCCCTGTCAGGCTCACGGCCTGGGCGACCTCGGGGTTCCCGAACGCCGGCACGACCACCTCGTCACCGACGCCGACACCTGCGGCCTTGAGCATTCCAACGGTACCCATAGCGCGGATCCTCGTCGCGCAATGTGAACGCCAAGTGACGCACAACAAAAAAGAGCTGGTCCCCGAACCGAAATTCGGGGACCAGCTCTATCAATGATTGTTCGGCGGCGT
>NZ_LIRK01000924.1 GCF_001419765.1 Streptomyces torulosus | reverse complement strand
CCTGTGGAAGACGGTCGGCGCTCGGGTGGGCGACGACGAAGTCCTTGCCGCCGGTCTCGCCGACCAGACGCGGGTAGGAGCGGTACTTCTCGATGTTGGCGCCGACCGTCTTCCACAGGTACTGGAACGTCCTGGTGGAGCCGGTGAAGTGGATGCCCGCGAGGTCGCGGTGCTCCAGGGCGACCTTCGAGACCTCGATGCCGTCCCCGGTGACGAGGTTGATGACGCCCTTCGGCAGCCCGGCCTCCTCCAGCAGCCGCATGAGCAGCACGGCGGCGTGCGTCTGGGTCGGGCTCGGCTTCCACACGACCACGTTGCCCATGAGGGCGGGCGCGGTCGGCAGGTTGCCGGCGATCGCCGTGAAGTTGAACGGGGTGATCGCGTAGACGAAGCCCTCCAGCGGGCGGTGGTCGAGGCGGTTCCAGACGCCCGGGGAGTTCGCCGGGGGCTGCTCGGCGAGCAGGTCGCGGGCGTACTTGACGTTGAAGCGCCAGAAGTCGACCAGCTCGCAGGGGGTGTCGATCTCGGCCTGCTGGGCGGTCTTGGACTGGCCGAGCATGGTGGAGGCGGCCATGGTCTCGCGCCAGGGGCCGGCGAGCAGGTCGGCGGCGCGCAGGATGATCGCGGCGCGGTCGTCGAAGGACATCGCGCGCCAGGCGGGGGCGGCGGCGAGGGCCGCGTCGATGGCGTCCCGCGCGTCCTGCTGGGTGGCGCCCGCGTAGGTGCCGAGGCGGGCCTTGTGGTTGTGGGGCTGGACGACGTCGAAGCGGTCGCCGCCGCCCATCCGCCGCTCGCCGCCGATGGTGCAGGGCAGGTCGATCGGGTTCTCGGCCAGCTCCTTCAGCCGGGCCTCCAGCCGGGCCCGCTCGGGTGAGCCGGGGGCGTAGCCGTGCACCGGCTCGTTGACGGGGGTGGGGACCTGGGTCACAGCGTCCATGGGTTCCGTAACTCCTTACTGAGCGGGCGGTTTTCGGGCTCAGCCCTTGCTGATCATCGAGCGGAGGAAGAAGCGCAGGTTGGCCGGCTTCTCCGCCAGGCGACGCATGAAGTAGCCGTACCAGTCGGTGCCGTAGGCGGTGTAGACCCGCATGCGGTGGCCCTCGGCGGCGAGCCGGTGGTGCTCGTCGGTGCGGATGCCGTACAGCATCTGGAACTCGTACTCGTCGAGCTTGCGCCCGGCGCGGTGGGCGAGTTCCTGGGCGATGGAGATGAGGCGGGGGTCGTGGGACCCGATCATCGGGTACCCCTCGCCGTCCATGAGGATCTTCAGGGTGCGGACGTACGCCTTGTCGATCTCGGTCTTCTGCTGGTGGGCGACGGAGGCGGGCTCCTTGTAGGCGCCCTTCACCAGGCGCACCCGGCTGCCGTTCGCGGCGAGGCGGCGGGCGTCGGCCTCGGTGCGGAAGAGGTAGGCCTGGATGACGCAGCCGGTCTGCGGGAAGTCCCGGCGCAGCTCCTCGTGGATGGCGAACATCGAGTCGAGGGTGGTGTGGTCCTCCGCGTCGAGCGTGACGGTCGTGCCGATCGCGGCGGCGGCCTCCACGACGGGGCGGACGTTCGCCAGGGCCAGCTCGTGGCCGCCCTCCAGCGCCTGGCCGAACAGGGACAGTTTCACCGACATCTCGGCGCGTTCGCCCAGCTCCAGTTCCCCGAGCCGGGCGATCAGCTCCAGGTAGGCGTCACGGGCGGCGGTGGCCTGCTCGGGACGGGTGATGTCCTCGCCGACGACGTCCATCGTCACTTCGAGGCCCGCGGCGGTGAGGTCCTCGACGACGGGGACGATGTCGTCGACGCCCTCCCCGGGGATGAAGCGGTCGACGACCTGCTTGGTCACGGGCGCGGCCGAGATCAGGCGTCGCATCCGGTCGCTGCGCGACGCGGCGAGAATCACGGGTCCCAGCACGGGGCACCTCCACAAACCAGCAGATAGAACCACCGTGAAACCTAAGGATCCCCCGGTTCGCCGACCATCGACAGGTGTCACGCATACGTGCCGCAGATCTCAGACAGATGTATGAAGGGCGCGGCGGGATGGGGGAGAATGCCCTCGTGACGCCGGACGCCGCATCGTTCCACCACGTGGGTGACTACCAGGAGCTCGTCGACGAGATCTCGGCGCTGCTCGGCGCCCCGGCGACGCTGGAGAACCGTGACTTCGAGCTGATCGCGTTCGGCGCGTACGACAGCGAGGGCGACCTCGATCCGTCGGTCCTGGACCCGGTCCGGACCCGCTCGATCCTGACCCGCCGCTCGACGGCGGCCGTGCGGGAGTGGTTCGAGGGCTTCGGCATCACCCGGGCGACCGCCCCCGTCCGCATCCCCCCGACCCCTGAGGCGGGCGTGCTGCGGGGCCGCGTCTGCCTCCCCGTACGCCACCGGGGTGTCGTCCTCGGCTACGTCTGGCTGCTGGACGGCGACCCTGGCCCCACCGACGCCCAGCTGTCCGCCGCCATGGCGGTCGCCTCCCGCATCGGCGCGCTCCTCGCGGACGAGGCGCAGGCGGGCGCCGACCTCACCCGGGAGCTGCGGGCGGTGCTCACGGCCGGGCCCGGCTGGGAGCGGGACATGGCGGTGGCGGAACTGCGCGCCGCCCTCGGCCCGCGCGGTGACGGCGTCCACACGGTGGTGTGCGTGGCCCCGTGGCCGTCGGCGGACCCGGACGACGCCCCGTCCTTCCGTACGGTGCCGGGGGCGACGGCGCTGTGCACGGTGCCGTGGGGGGCGGCCGGGCAGAGCCTCGCCCTGCTGGTGCGGCTGCGCTCGACGGACGTCCCGGCGCCCGCGCTCACGGCGGCCGGCCGGCTGCTGGAGCGGGCGGGCGCGCGGGCGGCGGCGGGGGTCGCGGGCGCCCGTACGGGGCTCGGCGAGCTGGGCACCGCGTGGCGGGAGGCGTCGGCGGCGGCCCGCGCGGCGCTGGCGGAGCCCCGCCTGGGCCCGGTCGCCGAGTGGCGTTCCATCGGCCCGTACCGCCTCCTGACGTCCCTGCCTTCGGACACCCCCCAGGACCCCGCCGTCAGGGCACTCCTCTCCCCCGCCCACCACGAACTGGCCCGCACCGCCGAGACGTTCCTCGACTGCGCGGGCCAGGCGGGCCGCACGGCGGCGGAGCTGGGCATCCACCGCCAGACCCTCTACTACCGCCTCTCCCGCGTCGAACAACTGACGGGCCTGGACCTGGACGACGGCGAGGACCGCCTGCTGCTGCACATGGCCCTGAAGGGGGCACGGCTGTGAGGGACTTGCGGGGTGAACGGGAGCGGTCGGGGGGCTGTTAGGGGCGGGCGTCATCGACGTCAGCCGTCCCCGTCCTGATCAGCCGGCCGCTGCGCAGCACCCGCCTCCATGAGTTGCTCGCGAAGTAGCCATGGCGGTGGCGCGAAACCGCGCTTCTGAAAATGATTGTCATCGTGCTACGGTCATCGCGCGTTCAACCTTTGACCACGCCTTTACTCGGAGTGTCCCGTGCGCGTCCCCGTCCGTCTTGTCCCCCTGACCGCGGTCACCGCGGCCTCCGCCCTGCTCACGGGCTGCTTCTCGTCGACGGGGGCCGACGGGGCCGCCGGTGGCGAGGGCAAGCGGATCCGGGTCGCGCACATGCTGCCGCCCCGCTCGGGCCTGTCGCCGCTGTCCGACGACGCGTTCAAGCTGTCGCGCTGGTCGACCGCCGAGACCCTGGTGAAGCTGAACCCGGAGGGCGACGCGAGGCCCGCGCTCGCCACCGAGTGGAAGCGGTCGGGCAAGAGCTGGACGTTCACGATCCGGGAGGGCGTGACCTTCCACGACGGCACGAAGCTCACCGGTGACGCCGTCGTCAACTCCCTCACCCGCGCGGCCACCGCCTCCCCCAAGCCGCGCATCCTCGACGGCGTGGAGCTGACCGCGAAGGCCGACGGCGACACCGTCACCGTCACCACCGCCGTGGAGGACCCCCTGGTCCCCCAGCGCCTCAGCTCGCCCCAGCTGTCGATCCTCGCCGCGAAGGCGTACCGGGGGAAGACGGTGAACCCGGTCGGCGCGGGCACCGGCCCCTTCGAACTGACGAAGGTCAACGGCACCTCCTCCGCCGCCCTCGACCGTTACGACGACTACTGGGGCGCCAAGGCCAAGGCACCCGGCATCGACGTGACGTTCGTACCGGACGGCACCGCCCGCGCCGCCGCCCTGCGGACCGGCGAGGCCGACATCGTCGAGGCGATCCCCGTCTCGCAGGCCGCCGTGCTCGACCAGGACCTGATCACCGAGGTCCCCATGCCGCGCACCAACACCCTCTACCTGAACACCGAGAAGGGCGTCTTCAAGGACGCCTCGCTGCGCGCCGCCGCCCGTGAGGCCGTCGACGCCGAGTCGATCGTGAAGGGCGTGTACGAGGGGCGCGCCGACGTGGCCGAGGGGCTGCTGGGGCCCGCGCTGCCCTGGGCCGCCGAACTGCGGTCGACGGTGAAGCGCGCCAAGGCCGGCGACCCGTCCGGCAGGTCGATCACCATCGGCACCTTCACCGACCGCGCCGAACTGCCCGAGGTCGCCGCCACGCTCCAGCAGCAGCTCCAGAAGGCCGGGTTCAAGGTGAAGCTCGACGTCCGCGAGTACGCCAACATCGAATCCGACGCGCTGGCGGGCGAGTTCGACGCGTTCATCCTCTCCCGGGCGACCGTCCTCGACTCCGGCGACCCGGCCGCGTACCTCTACAGCGACTTCGCCTCCGACGGCTCCTTCAACATCGCCCAGCTGGCGGACGACAAGGTCGACGCCGCCCTGAGGAAGGCGTCCGACACCGCCGCCGGCGACGCCCGCCGCAAGGCCGTCATCAAGGCCGAGGCCGCCGTCCTCGGCACCGACGCCGCCGTGCCGATGCTCCACGAGCGCGTCATCCAGGGCGACGCGGCCGGTGTCGTGGGCGCGGCGCACGACCCGCGGGAACGCGAGCTGGTCACCACCGCCACCTACGTCAAGTGAGGCAAACCGTACGGAAGTCGGTCGGCCCCGCGGGGCTGACCCGCTTCGTGTGCCTGCTCGCCGTCCTGGCCGCGGTGGGCCTGCTGCCCTGGCTCTCCGGCAGGGACCCGGCGCTGACCGTGCTGCGCGCCCGGTCCGCCGAACAGGAGGCGACCCCCGAGGCGCTGGCCGCGATCCGCGAGGACCTGGGCCTGGACGCCGGCCCCCTGTCCCTGCTGGGCCGGTGGGTGTCCGGGCTGCTGCGCGGCGACCTCGGCACGTCCTGGGTGTCCGGCACCGAGGTGCTCCCCTCGGTGGTCTCCGGCCTCCAGGTCTCCCTCGGCCTCATGGGCGCCGCCTTCGCCGTCGCCGTGCTGCTGGCCGGCGCGCTGGTCGCCCCGGTGCTCCTGCGGGACCGGGGGACGGCCGGTGCGTTCGCCGCGATGCTCGCCGCCGTCCCCGAGTTCCTGCTGGCCACGGTGGCGCTGCTGGTGTGCGGGGTGTGGCTGGGCCTGCTGCCGACCTCCGGCTGGGCGGGCCCCGCGTACCTGGTCCTGCCCGCGATCGCCCTCGGTGTCCCGGCGGGCGGTCTGCTCGGCCGGCTGGTCGCGGACGCGCTGCCCGCCGTGCTCGACGAACGCTGGGTGGAGCTGTGGCGGGGCGCGGGTGTCAGCCGGGCACGGGTCTCGGCGGCGGCGCTGCGGCGCGTCCTGCCGCCGCTGGTCCCCCAGTTCGGCATGGTCGCCGTCGGTCTGACCGGCGGCGCGGTCGCCGTGGAGAC
>NZ_LIRK01000923.1:706-1511 GCF_001419765.1 Streptomyces torulosus | reverse complement strand
GCAGACCGGCGCGGTGAAGCTGGTGGCGGAGAACCACTTCGAGCGCCGTGCGGTCTCCCGCCAGGTGGCCCCCCACCTGGCGAACCCGCTCACGTTCTACCTCCCCGTGTACAAGGGCGGGCCGCACGGCGCGGCGAAGCTCGGGGCGGGCGTCTTCGCCTACTCCGCGCTGTCGGCGTTCGGTGACGGCGTCGGGCATCTGCTGTCGCCGGCGAAGGCCGCGCAGGACGTGCCCGAGCTGCGCACCGAGAACCTGAAGGCCGTGGCCGTGTACGGCGACGGCCAGATGAACGACTCCCGGATGGCGCTGATGACGGTCCGCGCGGCCGTCGAGTCCGGTGCGGTGGTCCTGAACCACGCCGAGGTCACCGGGCTGCGCTTCACCAAGGGCCGGGTGACCGGCGCCGAGCTGCGCGACCGGCTCTCCGGCGACGAGTTCGGCGTGAGCGCCCGCCTGGTGCTGAACGCGACCGGCCCGTGGGTCGACCACCTGCGCCGTATGGAGGACCCGAACGCGGCCCCCTCGATCCGGCTGTCCAAGGGCGCGCACCTGGTCCTGAAGCGGACCTCCCCCTGGAAGGCCGCGCTCGCCACCCCGATCGACAAGTACCGCATCACGTTCGCCCTGCCCTGGGAGGACATGCTGCTGCTGGGCACCACGGACGAGATGTACGAGGGCGACCCCGCGGACGTCGCCGTCAACGACAAGGACATAGCCCAGATCCTGGACGAGGCCGCGTTCTCCGTCCGGGACCAGCAGCTCGACCGCGATCTGATCACGTACGCCTTCGCGGGTCTGCGGGTG
>NZ_LIRK01000923.1:0-679 GCF_001419765.1 Streptomyces torulosus | reverse complement strand
GCCGGGGCGGCATGCTGTCCATCGCGGGCGGCAAGTGGACGACGTTCCGGCACATCGGCCGCACCATCATGAAGAAGCTGGAGACCCTGCCGGGCCACCCGCTGGGCGAGGACTTCGAGCCGGTCGCCACGCTGCCGCGGAAGCTGCCGCTGCCGGGCATCGCCAACCCGCGGGCGGTCGCGCACCGGCTGCTCACCGACCGTCCGGCGCCGGGCCCCCGCATGGGCGCCGACACCGCGCGGCACCTGGCCACGCACTACGGTTCGCTGGCCTTCGACATCGCCCGTCTCGCGAACGAGAACCCCGAGCTGGCCGAGCGGGTCCACCCCGACGCGCCGGAGATCTGGGCGCAGGTCGTGTACGCCCGTGACACCGAGTGGGCCGAGACCGCCGACGACGTGCTGCGCCGCCGGACGACGCTGACGATCCGGGGTCTGGCGACGGACGAGGTCCGTACGAAGGTCCAGGACCTGCTCGACAAGAAGTAGACCCGCCTGCCGGTCCGGCCNNGAACCGCCCCCTCGGCCTGTGTCGGCTCTTCTCCCCGGCCGGATCTCTTCCCGGTGGGATCTTCTTCCCGGTGGGCCCTGCCTCTGCCATGATCAATGGTCATGAACGGGGCAAACGAACTCCATCGGTTGTTCGAGGCATGGGCGCGACTGACGCCCGACCGGCCCTC
>NZ_LIRK01000922.1 GCF_001419765.1 Streptomyces torulosus | reverse complement strand
ACCCACCCCCGGTACCACCGTGAGAACGGCACCGTCGCCAGCCTCGGCAGGTCCCGCTCCCCCGCGATCCCTCCCAGCCGTTTCGCCAGACCGGCCAAGGGGCGCACACCGGCGAGGAGGTTGACGAGGCCGGCCGTGCGGGTGCGGGCGATCAGGTGGAGCCATACCGGCAGGCGGCCCATCGTGTAGTGGGCGGCGGGGCGGCGGCGGCCCGCGTAGTGGTGGTGGAGGAACTCCGCCTTGTACGTGGCCATGTCGACGCCCACGGGGCAGTCCGAACGGCAGCCCTTGCAGGACAGGCACAGGTCCAGCGCGTCCCGCACCTCGGGCGAGCGCCAGCCGTCGGTGACGATCTCACCGGCGAGCATCTCGTGCAGGAGGCGGGCCCGGCCCCGCGTCGAGTGCTCCTCCTCGCCGGTCGCCCGGAAGGAGGGGCACATGACCGCGCCGGAGCCCGGAACCGCCTCCGTCGTACGGCATTTGGCGACGCCCACGCAGCGTCGTACGGCCGCCGAGAAGTCGCCGCCGTCCTCCGGGTATCCGAACACCACCGGGACCGGGTCGCGGGGCAGCGGCGTGAAGCGCAGGTTGGTGTCGAGCGGGGCCGGGCGGACGAGCATGCCGGGGTTCAGGAGGTCGTCGGGGTCCCAGAGGGCCTTGGCCCGCTCGAACAGGGCGATCAGGTCGGGGCCGTACATCCTCGGCAGCAGTTCGGCCCGCGCCTGGCCGTCGCCGTGTTCCCCGGAGAGGGAGCCGCCGTGGGAGACGACCAGGTCGGCGAGGTCCTCCGAGAAGCGGCGGAAGCGGGCGACGCCCGGCCCGGTGAGGAGGTCGAAGTCGATACGGACGTGGATGCAGCCGTCGCCGAAGTGGCCGTAGGGGGTGCCGCGCAGGTCGTGGGCGCGCAGGAGGCCGCGGAAGTCCCGGAGGTACGCGCCGAGTCGGGCGGGCGGGACCGCGCAGTCCTCCCAGCCGGGCCAGGCCTCGCTGCCGTCGGGCATCCTCGTCGCCGTCCCGCTGGCGTCCTCGCGGACCCGCCACAGGGCGCGCTGGGCGGCGGGGTCGGTGACCACCAGCGCGTCGGCCGCGTCCGCCGCGCGCACGATCGCCTCGGCGTGCGCCCGCGCCTCGGCGGCCGTGTCCCCGCCGGTCTCCACGAACAGCCACGCCCCGCCCGCCGGCAGCCCGGACGTGCCCGGGGGTACGAGGTCCGCGGCCATGCCCTCCACCGTCAGCGGGCCGTGCGGCAGCAGCGCGGAGGCCGCCTCGGCCGCCGCGCTCTCGTCGGCGTACCCGAGGACGGCGAGGGAACGCGCGCGGGGAGCCTCGACGAGGCGTACGACCGCCTCCGTGAGGACGCCGAGGGTGCCCTCGGAGCCGCAGAAGGCGCGGGCCACATCGGCGCCCCGCTCGGGGAGCAGGGTGTCGAGGGCGTAGCCGGAGATACGGCGGGGCAGGTCGGGGAAGCCGGTGCGCAGCAGCGCCAACTCCCCCTCCACCAGGGCCCGGAGACCGTCCGGGGCACCCGACCAGCCCTGCCCCAGGATGTGGGCCCCGCCCCTGCCGTCGAGGACCGACAGCTCGAGCACGCTGTCGGCGGTGGTGCCCCAGGCCACGGAGTGGGAGCCGCAGGAGTTGTTGCCGATCATGCCGCCGAGGGTGCAGCGGCTGTGGGTGGAGGGGTCGGGGCCGAAGCGGAGGCCGTGCGGGGCGGTGGCGTCCTGGAGGCGGTCCAGGACCAGGCCCGGCTGGACGACGGCCGTGCGCGCCTCGGGGTCCAGGGCGAGCAGCCGGTTCATATGGCGGGTGAAGTCCAGGACGACGCCCGTGCCCGTGGCCTGGCCGGCGATCGACGTGCCGCCGCCGCGCGCCACCACCGGCACGCCGTGCTCCCGGCACACCGCCAGGACGGCCGCCACGTCGTCCGCGTCCCGGGGCGCCACCACGCCGAGCGGCACCCGACGGTAGTTGGACGCGTCCATGGTCATCAGCGCTCGCGCGGTCGTGTCGAACGCGACCTCGCCCCGCACGGCCGCCGTCAGCGCCGCCCGCAGCCCGGCCGTCGCATCCGACCGCGCCGAGCGCCGCCCCGCCGTCGTCACCGACCTGGACGAGTGCCGCTCCGCCGTCGACCGCGCCCCGGCCGCGGGCTGCTCCGCCGCCGGCCCGGATTGTGACCCTGCTCGCGTCTCCCCTGGACCTTCCATCCCTCCAGCATGCATCCCACCACTGACAGTGACCACGCGGTGACGGCGGGCCGGTACCGGGGCGATGGCCGGATTCTGGGGAGCTAACCGGAAACCGCCCGACCCCCGTCACGAACTCTCATATAGTGACGCCCAATTGAGCACCAGGTGTCGCTTCTCGCACAGGAACCGACCGTGTTACCGAGGCCAGGAACCGACTGAGTTACCGAGTCCAGAACCGACCGAGGACAGCAGACCATGACCGCGCCCAGCCCCCCACGCCCTCCGGGCGACCGCCCAGCGCTCCGCTCAGTCCTGCCCCTGCCCCTGGTCACCGCCGTGTTCGCCGCCGCCGCGGCCGGCGGTTCGGTCGCGCTCGCACCCGCGTCCTTACGGGTCCCGGTGGCGGGTGGCGCGGGCGCCGCCGCCCTGCTGCTGACGCTCGCCGTAGCGGTCGCCGTCCACGCCCGGCAGTCGGCGCGGTCACTGCGGCACCGCCTCGACGCCGTGTCCCGTGACACCGGGATGCTCCTCCAGGAACGGGCCCGGATGACGGCCGAGTTCGGGCAGGAACGGGCGCGGCTCACCGAGGAGTTCCTCCAGGAACGGGCCCGGATCGCCGCCGACTACGCCCGCGAACGGACCCGGCTCACCGCCGAACTGGACCACGAGCGCGGCCGGCTCGCCGACGAGCGCGCCCAACTGGAGACCAAGGCCGAGGAGGAGAGGTCCCGTCTCCTCGACCGCGCCCGGCAGGCCGAGGCCGAGCGCACCGCAGCCCTCGCCGTCACCGCCAACGTGGCCGGCCGGATGCAGGCCCTCGCCACCGGCACCCTCGCCGACCTGCGCGCCATGGAGGAGCGGCACGCCGACGAGGACGTCCTCGCCGACCTGCTCCACCTCGACCACCGCACCGCCCAGGCGGGCCGTCTCGCCGACTCCGTCGCCGTCCTCGCGGGCGCCCGCTCCGGGCGCCGCTGGGCCAAGCCCATCCCCATGGAGTCGATCCTGCGGGGCGCGATGGGCCGCATCGGCGCCTACCGCCGGGTGCGGCTGCACTCCTCCAGCGAGTCCGCCGTCGCCGGGCACGCCGCCGAGGGCGTGATGCACGCGCTCGCCGAACTCCTCGACAACGCGGCGAACTTCTCGCCGCCGACCGCCGAGGTCCACGTCTACGTCGAGGAGGTCCCGGCCGGCGTCATCATCTCCGTCGAGGACTCGGGCCTCGTCATGAGCGACGTCCAGCTGCGCCGCGCCGAACGCGCCGTCTCCGGCGAGGACTCCGACCTCACCGGCCTCACCGGCACCCGCCTCGGTCTCGCCGTCGTCGGCCGCCTCGCCCGCAAGCACGGCCTCAAGGTCTCCTTCCGCCCCTCCGCCCGCGGCGGCACGGGCGTCCTGATGCTGGTCCCGCAGGACGTGCTGGCCGGTACGGTGCCGTCGGCGGGGACTCCCGCGGAGACCCCGGCCCCCACGGACGAGCGGGCACCCGCGTACGCCGAGCGGTCGGCGCCGTACGCCGCCGTGCCCGCACCGCACGACCTGGACGACGAACCGACGCCGCCCCACGAGTCCCCGTACGGCGCCTCCCCCGGCCCCGAGGAGCCCCCGACGGGCCCCGGCGGCGCCGGGGGAGGCCGCCGGGGCCCGTCGGGGGCTCCTCGGGGCCGGGGGAGGCGCCGTACGGGGACTCGTGGGGCGGCGTCGGTTCGTCGTCCAGGTCGTGCGGTGCGGGCACGGCGCCGTACGCGGGTGCCCGCTCGTCCGTGGGGGCCGGGGTCTCCGCGGGAGTCCCCGCCGACGGCACCGTACCGGCCAGCACGTCCTG
>NZ_LIRK01000921.1 GCF_001419765.1 Streptomyces torulosus | reverse complement strand
CACCACCCCCGTATGGCCCTCCGGCTCCTTCACCTCGCCCTGATCGCGGAGTCCGGCCCCATCGGCGTGCCGAACGACCCCCAGGCCCGCGCCTACATCACCCGCCTCAGAGCCCTGTCCGGCCACACCGGCCCGGCCGCCGCCCGCTTCCCCGGCCTGGTCTGGCCTCTCACCGCGTACATGCTGGACGGCACCGCCACGGTCGACATCCGCGCCATGATGGACGAGGCGGTGGCCAACTGCCGTGAGCACGGTGGCGACTGGGAACTCGGCTTCACGCTCATGCTCCGCACCCACATGCTCGTCGACTCCTCCGGCAACATGCTCGGCGTCGAGGACGACCTCACCGAACTCCGCGCGATAGCCGACCGCGTGGGCGACCGCTGGATGCGCNNGGCGGCCCTGGCCGCGCTGGACGAGGCCACGGCGGCGGCCGACCGCTTCGGCGTCCCGGACTCCCGCGCGTTCGTCAGTCTCCTGCGCGCCCATATGGCGTTGGACGACGGCGATCACGTCCAGGCCCGCGCGCTGTGGCGGTCGGCGCATGAGGAGACCCGTCGTGGCACGCCTCCGCCGCAGTTCAAGGCGTTCCTCGACCTGGTCGACGGGCTGGTGACGACCGCCGAGTCGGGCCCGGCGGCCGGACTGCGCAGGCTGACCGAGGCCCTGCGCACCGCGGTGGACAACCGCTGCGCGGAGACGGTGATCGCGGCCCTGGCCGACAGCGCGGCGACCGTACTGTCCCGGCTGGGCGACCACGCCCGCGCCGTACGCCTCCTCGCCGCCGCGAACCGCTGGCGCGGCGACCACCCCTGCGCCCTCCCGGAACACGACGAGCACGAACGGACCCGGACCGCCGCGCTCACCGCCCTCGGCGGCCCCCGCCACGACGCCGAGGCCGACCGGGGCAGGACGTACACCCCGCTCACGGCACTCGCCGACCTGAGCGAGTCCCTCGAAGCGCTCTGAGCGCCGTCCCATCTGTGCCCGGCCCACTCTCGGCCTGTGCTCGGTTGCCGAGCCATCGTCCTTGAGCCGCTACGGGCCCGCCCGGTCAGTCGTTCCCCGCTCCTACTCGCAGCTGAACCGCGACTCCGCCCAGTCCGCCATGGTCGTCCCGTCGAAGTGGCTGTGCGGTTCGACGACCAGCCGTACCGTCCGGCGTCCGGCGATGTTCACCCGGACCGGTACCGCCGCGTCCCCGCCCTCGACGAGCCCCGACTTCCACAGTCGCACCCCGTCGCCGTAGACGGAGAAGTACACCTTGCCGTGGCCGAGCGTCATGTCGTCGATGCCGACGAGCGCGTCGTACGAGGTGCATCGGCGGTTGAGGTCGACGGTGACGGAGGAGCGGCCGTGGACGGTCACCCCGTGCGCGTACCGCTTCTGCCCGACCGACATCCCGTAGCGCTGCCAGACCCAGCTGCTCTCGCCGAGCCGCATCTCGGGCTCGGTGCCGTCGCCGAGGAGCCCGTACCGCAGCTCGTTCCACGGGTAGACGGCCGGGGGAGCGGGTGCGGGAGTGGGC
>NZ_LIRK01000920.1 GCF_001419765.1 Streptomyces torulosus | reverse complement strand
CTCCTGCGGCGTGTGCGCGGCGGCCATGCCACGCGCCAACGCCACCACGGCCCTCAGCCGTCTGTCCTCACCCACGACTCCAGGCTAGGGAGCTTTACGCCGATTTGAGACGTTGGCGAGGCGAACAGGGGTACGGCCCGCCCGCGCCCGCCCCCCGGCGGAGCCCGCGGCTCACTCCCCCGGCCACTCCGGCTTGCGCTTCTCGTTGAAGGCGGCCACGCCCTCCGCCCGGTCGCCCGAGAACGCCACGGAACGCCACGCCGCGTCCTCGACGTCCAGCCCCGCCCGCAGATCGAGCCCGTGGCCCAGCCGTAGCGCCCGCTTCGCGGCCCGCAGCCCCACGGGCGAGTTGGCGGCCATCCGCGCGGCCAGCGCCAACGCTTCCGTACGGTCCTGCCCCTCCGCGACCAGTTCGTCGACCAGACCCAACTCCCGCGCCTGAGCGGCCTCCAACCGTCGCGCGGTGAAGATCAGCTCGGCGGCCCGCGCGGCCCCCACACGACGCGGCAGCAACTGTGTACCGCCGCCGCCCGGAATCACCCCCACCGACACCTCCGGCAGCCCCACCACCGCCGTGCGGTCGGCCACGATCACATCGCAGGACAGCGCCAGCTCGAACCCGCCACCCAACGCGAAGCCGTGCACGGCGGCGACGGTCGGCATCGGCAGCTCCAGCACCCCGGTGTACGCCGCGCGCGCGACGGGCCGCTGCCGCACCAGCTCCGCGTCACTGAAGGAGTTCCGTTCCTTCAGGTCGGCACCCACGCAGAACGCCCGCTCGTGCGTCGAGGTCACCACGACCACCCGTACGTCCCGGTCGGCGGCCAGCGCGTCGCACGCGGCGGCGATGGAGCGGGCCATGTCGGTGGACACGGCGTTCATGGCCTTCGGCCGGTCGAGGGCGAGTTCGGCGACGTACGCGTGCCGCCGCACGACCACGAACTCGCCGTACCGCCGCTCGCCGCCCGGCCCCTCTGCGACATCGACACCGACACCCATGACACCCTCCGGTTAACGCGGGTTAACTACCGTCACTCCGATCATCGCAGCCCGGCCCGCCCCACAACACCCCGGTCCCGGCGCGGGCCCCCGGCGACGACGTGGCGCGGACCGCCCGGCGACGACGCGTTCGGCAACCGCGCGCGACAACGCGTCGGCCCGTTTCCCCGTTCGAGTGACATCCGGTCCCTCTCGGGCCACATCGCCCACTTCGCCGCATAGCCTGCGCTCCGCCAGGCGCACCGGGGGGCTCGGGCGCGGAGGGAGGACGGACCATGACGACGAACACGGTGACCAGGCCGACGGCACCCACCACGGGGCCACGCCCGAACACCCCACCGACGGCACCCCAGCCACCGACACCGCGACCACCCGCCTCCCCAACGGCACAGACCCGGAAAGCCC